>NZ_JAKKCL010000014.1:0-132429 GCF_021728175.1 Vibrio sp. A1-1 | reverse complement strand
AAGATGAAAACTGCGAAGGTGAGCAGGTGAACATTTATGTGAAAGCCGTGTGAGGGAAAACCTCATGCACGGAATTGAAGAGGGGTTGCTGGATAAGGGTTGTGCCGAAGCCAGTGACCTACTCTACCTTTCTGGTGGTAAAACCGTTGGTTTTAATGGCTTCGGAACGGGATTGACAGCACTTAGTTTGTATAAAAAAGCTAAACAGCTGGTTAATCAAAATAAAAAGGTTGATAAAGCAGAGCAAGGAACAGAAGAAGTTACAAAAGACTACCTTGCTCAAATTCCAGTTTGGAAGACAGCTAACCATATCCAGGAAGAAAAACTAGAACAGGCTTTAAAAGATGCGCGTGATCAATCTGGCAATCAGATTGACGCCATTCTCGTAAATAGCTCTAGAGGCGCAGGAATAAAAATAGAATTTGCCTTTAACTCGCGTGAAAAAGAGTTAGAGGATCATGCATCTATATTTAAACAGCTTGCTGCTTCTCTTGCCAACGTTTTAGAGAATGAGCCAAACCTTAGAGTCGAGATAGAAGGGCATGCTTGCCAAGTTGGTACCGAGAAAGCAAATATGCAGGTCTCGGCAGAGCGCGCAGAATATGCGAAAAAACTGCTCATGAAGGAGTTCCCTGTTTTTGAAGGTCGTGTTTCGGTAGCCGCTTTTGGTGAAAGTAAACCTGTCTATGTTCCCAAACAAGGTGAAAAAGTCGACCGCAACAACCCTAATCTAAGACAAAACCGTCGGGTTGTAATCCGTATTTACCTGCAATCCCTGAACATATTCTTTCATCCCAGTCGCTATGGCTCGCATGCAATGGAACGCTCTAGGCTTGCTCTAGAAGCTGAGATGGTTGCGCAAGATAAAGCAGAAGTCGCACTGCGAATGGCGATTTTTGACAGTGTCGTTGACGTCGCTTCCTATATTCCTGCTATAGCTCCTGCGGCAAGAGGGTTTATGCTTGCCATAGAGGGGTCAAAGACAGCAATATCTGCGGTGAAAGTGATTGATAGTTTAATGTTGGACTCCTTCCTAGAAGAGTTAAAGCAAAGCCATGAGGTTGTCAGTGAGCTTGAGAGGCTAGCAAAAATACATATCGAGTTACTTAACGATTTGCGACGCAGCAAGGTAGATGTAGGTATTGAATGTAGGTCTTATCAGGAACTCATTACTCACCTTGAGAGCGAAGAAGCTCGTAAGGAGGTGTTAAAACGCTACCAACTACGAGCGCTTGCTATTAATGGCTTAGTGTTATTACTTGCTGACCTAGGATCTCAAACCAAACGGAATTCTAATATCTCGTTTAGGTTTTTGGTTGAGCGTTACAAGGTGAAGGAATACATTGAGAATTACATTTTGAGCGATGATTGGTCTGTACATACGATCAAAGGAAACACCTTAGCGGCTAACTGGAAGAACCGTTGTGATAACGAGTACTACATCGAATTATCGACAAAGATGCCACAAGGTGCGCAGCATTGGCCTGCTCCAATAATAACTAATAGCAACGTTTCTCATCTCTCTATAACCGAAAACAGGGATAGCTTTAAAGCGTCAGGTGCATTTAATCAAATCTCCCCGATACAAACTATGTTGTTTGAACATCCAAATGAAACGATGTTTGATAACTTTACCGAGTCATTTAACCCGCAAGGAAGTGAGTTAAAGAAAGATGAAATCGGCTATTGTCGAATACTAGTTCAGTCAGCTCGCTATGCTGAAAGTGATGAACCGGAATGGATGTCATATGATAGTTGGATTCAGCAATCTAGCAACAGTCGCCTAGGTCCATACGAGAAAGTGAAAGTGCAGTTGATACTTAAAAAAGAACACAAGTATGCGAAGCCAGTTACTATTGGCTACGATCGCGTTGACGGGCTCGAAAATATTAAAGGCCCAGCTTTCAGTGACTGGATGCTGCCAATGAAGGTTAGTGACTTCAAAACTGATCCTGATGGGCGAATAAGTGCATTTTACAAGCAACAGGGGATTGATGACGGCGCTACGTTGATTGCTATTGAGCATATTCCCTCATTCCGCTTCGGTGATGTGATGATCGACGGTATGAAACCAATGACCTCTAAAGCAAAGCTAATGTTCTCTGATGCAATGTTCAGTATGGCAGTTTCCGGAGCAGCGATATCGGGTCAGCCAAGCGACTATTTTGCAGAAGCGGATTCCTTTAAGCGCTATGTAAAAGGCGGAGGCTTCCAAAATATGCGTTACTGCTTGGGAATTAGAACAAATCAAGGGCAACATAGTTTTTATTTACCACAAGAGTACAGTCTGGGGCAGAAGTTTGATGATGCTGAAGATGAGTTGCAAATTGGCGCTTTAAGTACAGAAACTAGACTGGTTTTGCTTGATACCTACTTGGGAGAGCAGCAACTGCGTCTACGTGAACAGGACCTTATGGTAGAGAGCTTTACCTTAATGGCAGGTGAGGGAGACAAAAATACCATCCCTATACTTCATGGCATTAAACAGCAATTGGTGGCTATAGACACCAAAGCGTCTGGTTTGAACTTTTTCAGTGAAAGAAAGTGGTACCAATCGGCTGATAATATCTGGCGTGATGGTTTCTCATGGGGAAACAAAAAGAAAGACGATCCTGCCAGTATTTATGTACTGATTTTGGGTGAGAGTCATGAAAAAGCACTTTATGAACGTTTGGGTATGCCGTGGGAAGCGGTGAATATGTGTATTCAACTGGCGCTCGACGGAAATGATGGCAAGCCAGTTAAAGGTCCTCTTTACTTCACCGATATGTATCATATTGGTGAGTTTGCCTATAAAAACGAAGAGTGGATGTTTACTGAATCTATTTCAGAAAACCATCGAGAACAAGTTGATGCCATGAGTGAGTTTATAGGTGAAGCTGTAGGTAGTCTCACTAAAGAGAATGAACTATCTAAGAGCAAAAACTATACGATGTACTGCATGAGGTTTAACTTGGAATATGTTGCACCAACGGGAGTTAGGTTAAAAGGCCTAAGACCGTTTGGTGGTGTAATTGGTGGTAAAGCGAACTTGGAGCTTTCGGTTGCTCATCTAAAACAAGTCGGATTAAATGGAGTTGATGACTATGATATTGGTCGTGATGCTGTAATTTCTATTCCTTCTTTAAATGCGGATAGTGCTTTGGCTGGTAATTTCTTTAGTGATATGCCTTGGTTAATTGAGAAAGAGTCGACAGAGGAAGGCGTAGACAAGTCTGCGTCTGAAACTTGGAAGCAGTATAACGAATCTCAACGCAAGAAATGGCTGAAAGATTGGATTGAGAAACAACCTGCGGTAACTCAAGCACCCAAGCCCTTGGAAAAGTCACTTGATAACCCTTCCTAGATGCAAAAAAAAACCGCCTTCGGGCGGTTTTTCTTTTCTTATGACTTCATACTGAATTTAGAATTTTCTTTTTAAGCCCCATCAACCCGCTGCAGAAATATCGTATTTCTTCATCTTATGGTTGAGAGTGCTCATTGGCAGCGCCAATTGCTCAGCGGCCTTCTTGGTGTGCCAATTGCAGGCATTTAAGCAGTCGATGATCACAGTACGCTCGTATTGGCTAACGACGTCCTTAAGGCTCTTTGAAGCGTCTTCTAAATCCGCTTGTGCCTGCCGCTCGTAAGCAGGTTGGTCTGGGGTAGGTGAGGCTGCTTTCATGTCGATACTTGGCACATCTTCTGGGATTTGTTCGCCAAACTCGATGTGAGTAATGGTTTCAAAATCAGACAGTAGCACCGAGCGCTCGATGATGTTCTTAAGCTCACGCACGTTCCCGGGGTATTGGTAGGCAAGAAGCTGTTTACGTACGTTGGCACTTAACCCTGGCGCTTGCGGCAAACCTAGCGTGTTGGTTGTGTGTTGCACGAAATGTTCGGCAAGGGGAATAATGTCTGACTTGCGTGCTCTCAGTGGTGGTAATGTAATAGGGAACACATTCAAACGATAGAACAAATCGGCACGGAATCCGCCATCTTTGATTTGCTGCATAAGATTACAGTGGGTTGCGGCGATAACGCGAACGTCCACTTCAATCTCTTTGCTAGTGCCGATTGGGCGAACTTTACGCTCTTGCAGTACACGCAGTAACTTCGCTTGTAGTAGCATTGGCATATCGCCAATTTCATCTAGGAAAAGCGTGCCGCCGTTGGCTGCTTCAAACAAACCGACTTTGTCTTTGTCTGCGCCCGTAAATGAGCCTTTCTTATGGCCAAAGAGTTCTGACTCTAATAACTGCTCTGGGATGGCGGCACAGTTCTGTACGATCAAAGGTTGTTCTGAACGATTAGAGTTTTCGTGAATGTATTTCGCGATCACCTCTTTACCAGCGCCCGTTTCACCACGCAACATCACATCGACAGGAAGAGATAGCACCTTATCAAGACGATTCAAGACATTGAGCATTTCTTCGCTCTCTGCAATAGGACCTTGATAGGCTTTCTGGGTACGCTTTTTGAGCTGAGTGTTCTCGCGTACTAAGGCTTGATTGTCGGCATTGAGATTTTTTATTACTTGCCCGTATTGCTCTAACCAAACGGCTTGGCGAATATTACTCGCAGCCATACGACAAAACTCAGTCAAGGCTGCCTCGTTGTCGATGACGTTCAAATCGAGTAAGACTAACAGTCCAATGGTTTTGCTTTCGCTATCAATCAAAGGCCAAGCCAGTAAGTTCTCGCTTTTTAATCCCAGTGTCTGCTCAGTTTGATAGATGCTTTCGCAGTCATAGCCGTTGTACTTATACAACTCGTTAATCAACACCACTTCACCATTACGAATGGCAAAGTTAAATGGGTCGTTCTCACTGGCTGAGTCTAACTGTAATGCTTCCCAAGGGTGGGAAACAATCGTTTTATCGTTATGGTGAGCGGTACTTGGAATCAACGCTTGCCCAGTCTGGTCCAAAACATAAATGATGCCGTGCTTTGCGAGGGTCATTTGTCTCGCCGCGGTCAACACAGCATCCAATGTTTGGGTAAGCTGGCTGCGATCAGCCAAAGACTGACTGATCGCAAGTAGGGCGTTACTAAGTTCGCTATGGTTAGCTGAACGCATAGGTTAGTGTTCCTTGCTCATCGACAGACACTTCGATTTGCGTATGTGAATCATCCTTGTCATGCACTAATAGCTGAGTCGATAGTTGCGGCAGCAACTGACGGTTGATGACCGCGTCGATATTACGCGCGCCTGTTTCAGCAAGGCGACAGTTACCTAGTACGAACTCAACCAAGCTTTCTTCGTAGCTTAGCGACAACTTGTGATGGCTCTGTAGACGTTGAGAAACTTTGTTCAGCTTGTGGTGAATGATTTCTGTCATCGCTTCATCAGACAGCGGAACAAACGGAAGCACAGACATACGCGCCAACAGCGCCGGCTTGAAGTGTTGGTTCAAAGTAGGGCGAATAGCTTCTGCGATGATGTTCGCATCGATGTCTTTTGATTGATGAACCAAAGATTCGATCTCATGCGTTGCAAGGTTACTGGTCATGATGATCAGCGTGTTCTTGAAGTCGATGGTGCGACCTTCGCCGTCGTTCAGCGTGCCTTTGTCGAACACTTGGTAGAACAGGTTCAACACTTCAGGGTCGGCTTTTTCCACTTCATCAAGCAGTACAACAGAATATGGACGTTGACGAACCGCTTCTGTCAGCATGCCGCCTTCACCGTAACCTACGTAACCCGGAGGTGAACCAATTAGGCGAGATACGGTATGCTTCTCTTGGAACTCAGACATGTTGATGGTCGTCATAAAGCGCTCACCACCAAACATTTGATCAGCAATCGCACGAGCCGTTTCGGTTTTACCCACACCACTTGGGCCAACCAGCAGGAATACGCCTGTCGGTGCGTCTGGGTTACCTAAGCCAGCTTTTGCAGTTTGAATGCCTTCAGACAGTGCATCGATCGCGTATTCTTGGCCTTTGATGCTTTGTGTTAGGCTTTCTTTCAGTTTTAGCGTGGTTTCTGCTTCGTCTTGAAGCATCTTACCCATTGGAATACCCGTCCAGTCCGAGATGACGTGGCTGACTTCATCTGGACCCACTTCAAAGTGAACCAGTGGGTTGCCATTGCGGATTGCGTCTAGCTGTTCTTGGCAGGCTGAAATTGCAATGCGAACGGCTTCTTCATCCATTTCTGCATATGGAGAAACGTCTTGCTCTTGTTCTGAATCCTCGTCTGCAGCAAGTTCTTCTTCATTTGCTTCGCCAAAGACCAGTTCATGCAAGCGAGAGCGTAGAGCAATCATCTCTTGGATCTGCTCTTTTTCTTTGTGCCATTGGGCTTCTTGTTCAGCTAGCTCTTCTTTTGTTGTTTCCATTGCCAGTTTTAGGTTTGGAATATTAGCAAGGTTGTGCTTGTCGCCAGTTTGCTGCAGAGCATCACGCTCAAGTGCTTCAAGCTCGCGCTGTTGAGCTGCAAGTTCTTGTTGCAGTGTCTCTACAGAAGCAGGAATGGCATTAAGGCTGATGTTCACTCGTGCACACGCCGTATCTAGTACATCGATCGCTTTGTCTGGCAGTTGACGACCAGAGATGTAACGAGCAGAAAGTGCTGCCGCAGCAGTGATAGCATCGTCACGCACGTAAACGTTATGTGATTTTTCATAAGCAGGGCGCAGACCACGAATGATCAATGCTGCTTGTTCCGGAGATGGTTCGTCGAGTTTCACCAATTGGAAACGACGTGCAAGGGCAGGATCTTTCTCGAAGTACTTCTTGTATTCCGACCATGTTGTCGCAGCGATGGTTTTCACTTCACCACGCGCTAGGGCTGGTTTTAGCAAGTTTGCCGCGTCGCTGCCGCCTGCTTGGTTACCACCGCCAACAAGGGTGTGTGCTTCATCGATGAATAGAATGATTGGAGTTGGTGAGTTTTTCACTTCATCCAATACTGCGTTTAGGCGTTTTTCGAATTCGCCTTTTACGCTTGCACCAGCTTGCAGAAGACCCATGTCCAGGCCGTAAAGCTCAACACCTTTGAGGTTGTCTGGTACGTCACCTTGTACAATCTTAAGTGCCAAGCCTTCTACTACTGCGGTTTTACCAACGCCCGGTTCACCAACAGCAATAGGGTTGTTTTTACGGCGACGAGCAAGAATGTCCACGATTTGGCGGATTTCTTGGTCGCGGCAGAAAACAGGGTCGATTTCGCCTTTGCGTGCTTTACCAGTGAAGTCGGTTGTGAACTTGCTCAGTGCTGAACCATCTTCACGAGCTTGTGTTTTCTCTGAAGTAGCAACTTGCGCCTCAATAGATTGGCTTGTTAGCTCTGCAAAGTTACGCTTAAGGCTGTCAGGGTTTACCGCTTCAAGGATAGAGGCGTAACCATGTTGGCCGTAACGGAGAGGGTTGCTAACAAGAGTAAGGAGTAGGGCGCCAGAGCGGATTTGTGTTTCGGATAGATCTAAAGAAGAAACCAGCCAACTTTCTTGCAACCATTCGATTAATAAAGCAGAAAAAACAGGTTTGCTGCCATTTCCTTTGGCGTTGGTGTCGAGTGTGGATCGAACCGATTGTCTTAATAAGTTCTCAGAACAATCAAAATGACTTAATAAGACGTCAAAATCACTATTTGGCCTTTCTAATAGACTCAGTAAATAATGCTCAATTTGAACTTCGTTTGCTTTTTCAGAGACTGCAAGTGCAGCGGCGTCTTCTAATGCTACTTTTGCAATCGGGTGTAGACGCTGAATTAATGAAGAAAGGTTTATATTTATCATAGCCATTTTATTCTTTAGAGGAAAAGAGGTAGCGGCTATTATACTAAAAGTGATTGCGTTCTTTTTTTATCAAGATATTTTGACTATCGTTTGTTGGTTATTTTTAATGATTATTGTGACATTAATGTTTGTGGTTATTTTAATGGCGTTGTTATTCTAAATTAATTGATAGTAAAAGTGTCGGATTTATTAGTTTTAATGACTTTATTTACACAGTTTTATATGGTTATTTTCACTTTTTAAAGTTAGAACAATTTATTATTATCTTAATCCAACTTTTTGGTTTTTTATCCAATAAATTGTACTCAAGATATTGGTGAATAATGTCTTAATTTGTTTAAGTTATTGTTTTTGTTTGTTTTTTAAAGTTGGCATGGACTTTGATTATACCAAGTAGTCGCGGTGATAAGCGATTTGGTGATTTAAACAAAACAGATTTTAGAAAAGGAAATAGCGATGCCAACTCCAGCATATATGTCTATCCAAGGTGAGACTCAAGGCCATATTACTAAAGATACTTACTCTGCAGATTCAGTAGGTAACACATGGCAAGAAGCTCACGTTGATGAGTTCCTAGTACAAGAACTTGATCACGTGCTAACTGTTCCACGTGATCCACAAAGTGGCCAGCCAACTGGTCAACGTGTACACCGTCCACTTGTTGTAACTAAAGTTCAAGATCGCTCATCTCCACTACTATTCAACGCACTAGTATCTGGCGAAAAACTTCCTGAGTGTGTGATCCGCTTCTACCGTACTTCAGTTCAAGGTAAACAAGAGCACTACTACTCAATCAAATTGATTGATGCGCTACTTGTCGATATCCAAACTCGTATGAACCACTGTCAAGACGCAGCAACAGCTGACCGCGTGACAGAAGAAGTGCTCAAGTTCACTTACCGTGCGATCGAAGTAACTCACGAAAACTGTGGTACTGCGGGTAACGACGACTGGCGTGCTCCACGCGAAGCTTAATTGCTCGTCGCGTAAAGATTCAGGGCCAACGATTGTTGGCCCTAATTCGATTATTTGTATCAGGTAAAAGATATGGTGAATGACGTAGAATTTAAATTTGAAGTGCCTGGATGTGGGCATGAATTTCGGGTTGAGAGCTTTCATGTTCATGAAGAGTTATCTAAGCCTTTCCACATCAATCTCTCATTACTTTCACTTGATCCAGATATCTCGTTCGATGAGTTAATACGTAAAGCAGGAACATTGACACTTTACGGACAAGGTGTTGGGGCTGCGCGTGTGTTCAACGGCGTGGTGAATGAAGTTCGTTACTTAGGGACTGGACGTCGTTTTTCTCGTTATCAATTAGTCTTGGTTCCTCAAGCTTGGTTCTTATCTCAGCGCCAAGATTGTCGTATTTTCCAGCAAAAGTCAGCGCAAGACATCATCACAGAAGTACTCGATGATGGAGCAGTCACCGATTACCGATTTGAAGTGTCGGGTACTTATCCTCCAAAAGAATACGTTCTGCAATACCGTGAGTCTGACTTGCACTTCGTGCAGCGTATGATGGCTGAACACGGTATGTGGTATTACTTTGACCATAGCGATTCAAATCATACGATGGTCATTGTTGACAGTAATGACGCGATTGCGCCTTTGATAAGCTCACCACTAAATGCTTCTTACATTGGGCCGATTGTTTATCATGCCGATGGTGGCGGTGTTGCCGATCGCGAACATATCTCTGATCTCGAGTTAGTTAACCGCGTTAGAACGGGACAGGTTACGTACACAGATTACAACTACGAACACCCTAAAATTCCACAAGAGATGACACAGGCTGGTGAGCTAGACCAAGATCTCAAGCAGTTTGATTATCCTGGACGATACGTTGACCCACTGATGGGTCAGGTGAGAACCACGGAATGGATGTCGGAACACATTGTCGATAATCAACAAGTGGAAGCAACCAGTGACGTAATGCGCTTAGCATCTGGTTACAGCTTTAACGTCAGTGACCATCCGCGCTCCGAGATCAACCGCGATTACCTCATGTTGTCTGTAATGCACACAGGGCAAGATCCGCAAGTGCATGAAGATGAAGCGAGTGGTATGCCAACCACTTACTACAACCAGTTCTCATGTATTCCACGTGATGTGGTATTTAAAGCGCCTAAACTAGCGGCACCAGTAGTGGATGGCCCGCAAACGGCGGTTGTTGTAGGACCAGAAGGTGAAGAGATTTACACCGACAAGCTTGGTCGAGTGAAAGTACAGTTCCATTGGGATCGCTATGGCGATAACGATGAACACTCAAGTTGCTGGATCCGCGTAAGTCAATCCATGGCGGCGCCAACTTGGGGCGCTGTGTACTTGCCGCGTATTGGCCATGAAGTCGTAGTGACTTTCCTTGAGGGGGATCCAGATCGTCCGTTAGTTACGGGCGCAGTTTACAACGGTTTGCATTTCCCACCGTACTCTTTGCCAGAAAACAAAACTCGTACCACGTTCCGCACGCAAACGCATAAAGGAACAGGTTACAACGAGTTGAGTTTTGAAGACGAAGCGAACCAAGAAGAAGTCTATATTCACGCTCAAAAAGACATGTCTACCAAGGTGCTCAACAACCGTTACCGTGATATCGGTCAAGATGAATTCTTAAAGGTTGCACGTCACCAAACGAATGAAGTTCATGGTGACCATAAAGAAACCATTCATGGGCATAAAACGACACAAGTAAACAGTACGTTTACCGAGACAGTCGAGCAAGACGTTACCGTCACATACAACGCGAACGAAGCCCAGTATGTGAAAAACAATTCTGACTTAGAAATTGGTGATAACCGTACGACTAAGATCGGTAAAAATGATGATTTAGATATTGGTGAAAACAGTAACCTTACTATCGGTGCATCTAAGAGTTCAGACATTGGTGCGGATGATAACCAGACGGTTGGTGGCAACTTAACGGTATCAGTGAAAGGTAACACCGCTTATAAAGCCGATGGTGCGACGCAAATCATCAGTGGCGACAAGATTGTATTGAAAACGGGTGGTTCCTCTTTAGTGATGAACAGTGATGGTTCAATAAAGTTATCAGGCTCGGCTATTACGATCGAAGGCAGTGACAAAGTCGTCGTGAAAGGTGGCAACGTAGTGGTTAACTAACAATGGAAAAACAACCTCTTACAACAGAAGTAATATCAGAGCAGCAAGCCGAATCAACGGCTTGCTTTTCGCGTTTTGGAATAATAGTGGCTATCAATGAGTCTACGGGCAGTGTGCGAGTTGATTTTGATGGTAACCCATTTAAGCAGCCACTCACTGCGAGACTAGGACGTGGCTTTCGTCGTTCTGAACTGCAAATGGCTATCGATAATCGATTAAGTTGTCGAATTGAGTTTTTGAACGACGACTTAAGCTTGCCTCTTGTGACGGACATTTTTTTCTCCATTCTGGATGACTCTGATGAGTTTGTATTGCGAGCGAAGAAGATGGTGATCGAGACAGAACAAGAGTTGGTAGTCAAAAGTGGTGAGACAGAAACTCGCTATAGCGGGCGCGATGGACGAATTACCACTAAAGCGAAGTACGTCACTTCTCAAGCAGAAAAAGCACAAAAAATTCAAGGCGGAACGATCGCAATTAACTAGTTACATCGCGTTAGCTAATGGTTTTGTGTTAACAAGTCACGCCGAGTTAGCTAATCACTTTGTATTAACTAATTGCAATCGCGTTATGGCACGCTAATAACGGATAACTAGATGCGACAAAGAATCGGTGCCGAGCACCTAAAGGCACCCATAACCAATCAAGAAGTCGAAGGCGCGTTAGCAAAAGCTGAGCGCGCTGTGAATGACCTTTCCCAGTTGCCAGTAACATGGCTGGATTTCTGTAATGAAAAGCTGTCCATTGCTTCTGAAAGTATCGGGTTTTTAATCAGGCAGCGAGTTCAAATTCACAAAAGGGGTTATCCAAGTCGTGAGTTGGAGTATCTCAAACTTATTGAACGCCAAATTGAAGAACTGAAGCAGGTGTACTTGTCGTTTTATCGGTTAGCACCGGGGTTGATTCATCAGTTAAGAGGCCAGGAGCCAGAAATCTACAGCTGGCTGATGCTACAGGGCGAGTTGGGCTCAGAGTTGGATAACCTTTTGTGCGGCTTGAGTTTGCTCGAAGATATTGACGCTAAAACTGCAATGGTCATTGCCGTACAATCTCCGGTTGAGTCTATGGATAGCACGCTTTCGGAGCTTATTGAGGGTAATGCGATATCCAGTGCGTTTTACTTTGAATGCTTACGTGTCCGCCAGACATTAAGTGTTTCTCTCATCAAGCGCTGGCACAAAGCCAGCATCATTAGCTCTCATGTTGCTTTGCCAATACTCGCTTTACAAGACGTGAAAGAGGGGATGGATTGGCTCAATGACAATGCAGGCAGCGAACAATATCTATTTGAACGTTTGATTACCAAACGTGACAGAGGCACTTGGTTCCGTCAGAGCTTTGGCATCGAACCAAATGGATTACCATCAGCGCAAGTGCTCACTTATGCCAAGTTGCTTGAGTTAAAAGAGTTTGAGGCGTTTGATATCTCTTCTTCATTAGCACCTGTTGATTTTGCTCTGAGTGGTGATTGGAAGTTGATGCCCCAAATCATCGAGCACTTGGAAAGTCTGGAGGAAGCTGAGGGTGAAATTTGGCTTCAAGCCTTGTATGTCGTCTACGGAAAACTTCTTCCTCTGACTCCGCAAGATGTTGGTGTCGAGTATGAATGGGAAGAGATCGTCGATCTTCTCAATGAGTGGGTGGAAGATGAAAAATATATCCAAAATCTACCAAGCCGCTTGGGTTACGCATTGAGTTTCGAGTCTACGTTAGCTGCGATGCAAGATGCTAACGTTGATGTGCTGTTCCGCGATTGGCTATGGCGTCAACTCTGTATTCAATCCAGAGCCTACGTGCCTTGGGATATGGCAATGCCGATTCATCAACAAGACTGGAACTTTAACAATTTAAAGGCCGCACCTTCTGCGAGCGAACGATTCAACTTAAGGAATAGCAATGCAGTTATGGGATATTGAGGCGCACCCTGAGCTATCACTTAAAGGTCGTTTTCAACGTGACGAAAACGGCGATGAAGTCTGGGTTGTGGTCGCCAAACGCACATGGCAATTCGATGGTGTTGTTTGGCACGAATTAGGTGAAAGTGAAATCTTCGATGATCCTCAATATTTGGGCGAAGAAGGCTTCTCTGCGATGAAAGTTGACCACGAGTTCGCGTATACCAAAGACAACACAGATGTACTTGTTTACGGCAAAGCACGCAGCTACGCGAAAAAGCCAGTGACATACCAAGAGTGTCGCGTGTTGATTGATGGTCATATCGATAAGACTCTCGCTATTTACGGGGAACGCGTATGGGTTGAGCATGCTGGCAGTATCACGCTGAGTAATCCAATCCCATTTATTGAAAAAGACATTGATTACACTTGCGCGGTAGGCGGTGATTTACGTAACCGAATAGGTGGTGGGGTTGCCGACTCCAACAAAGAATTGCTTGAACAGAAAGTACCCTCGGTTTTTTATCCTCGAGAGGACTGGAGTGCCGCCGCGAAAAAACTACGCGTTGCGGGGTTCGGGCCAGTCCCTCCGTTCTTTGAGTCGCGCCAGAAGCTGGCCGGCACGTTCGATGACGATTGGATTGAGAACCGCAAGCCAATGTTGCCACTCGATTTTGATAAGCGGTTCTTCCAAAGCGCGCCTATTGATCAGCAGTGCAAAGGCTTTCTTCATGGGGGAGAGCGTTTGATGATGAGTGGCTTTTGTCATGATGACACGCTTTCATTCCGCATTCCTAAAGAGAAATATCGAGCAACTGCCGTTTTTAATAACGATAGCTATCAAGTTGATATGGCGATGTACACCTTATTCGTTGATGCTGAAAAGAAAGCCATATCAATTAGTTACACCGCTGCGTTTCCTTGTCAGGGGAAAGAACACTTGCTGGTGTCTACATCTATCGCTAAGTTGGAAGAGGTAAGCGAGCATGCATAATTCTACAGGTCGCTATGTGTTGGGTATGGAAGTGATGACACCAACTGGTATGAACTTAGATATTGCCAGTGCAGTTTCGTATGCTGATTTAGGAAGATTCGACCAATGTGTAGGGGATGATGGTATCGAGCGTTTTACTTACGCCAAAATCGAATACACCAAAGAAATTGAGCAGTTTGAGAAAACGTGTGAGTTAATAACCCGCTTGCTTGATTCATTGTTAGCGCAGTTACCACGTTCATTGAGACCAATACCTTTGCTTATAGCGGTGCCTGCGTCTGTTTCACTAGTAAAGGTGCAAGAATGGCTTGGTGAAAGTCACTATGCTGAGTTTGTCTCTGTGGTGAATGCAGTTCATGCCAGTGGGCCTAGTTTCGTTCTCCAGGCCATGAAATCATTGGATAAATACGATGCCATGATGTGTATCAGTGTCGATTCCTTGGTGAATTCGATGCAAACACTCATCGACGATGCGATGGTAATGAGTACGAATAATCCATGGGGCGTTATTCCGAGCGAGGGTGGGGCAGGTTTAATTCTTTGTCGTAGAAATACCATAGAGACATTGAAACTTAAGCCTCAAGCGCAACTTGGCTATATTGATACGGAATTAAATACTTCAGACCGAAGAGGTATGTTTCGACTTGTTCAACGTGCGAGCAAAAAGCTCGATTCATTTGGTGAAGTGTATTCCGATATGACGAACCTTCGCATGCACACGGAAGATTACGGCTTTGCTCTGGGGGCTAAAGCGGAACGGTTCACGAATCCAGAACAGCCACAGCTTATTAACGAATTGTGGGGCACGTTGGGCAGTTGCTCTTCTCTAGCCTTAATCGCCTTTGCGGTCAGAGATCACCATTTTAGGCAACCAACCACGTTGTTAATGTTTGACTTTCATGGTGACAAGGGGATTCTCCAGTTGCTGCAATGTTAGTAGGCACTCATCGATTAAATGGCAATGAAATTACACTTATATTATTAGGTTTACGTTTGTATCATGAAAAAGCGTATAAGTGATGCAGTGAAAGCGTAAGTAAAAAACTCTAATAAGTTAGTAATAATAACTAAAATAATAGGCTTACTGTTTGTTTTAAATACTAGCCTTGATACAAGTATGTTCAAGAAAATATTATTCAACTCTAATAATATTTATTCTATGAAAGAGTACTAAGTGTCTAATAATCAGAGTACAGCCAAAGGATATATCGATCAGTTGGTTGTGAAAGCTATTGAGAAAAAGAAACTGAATGAGCAAAGGCTAGCAGAAAAAAATAAGCCGAAGCTTGAGTACGTGCTTTTTTCACAGTTTGATGTATTAGACAAGCTTCCTTCTAAAAATGGTAAGACAACGGTTTACCATCTTGCAAAAAAAGGGCAGCCAGAGAAGCAGATCTGTTGCAAAGTTATCAATGATGAGTCGCCAGAATTTGCGAGCAAAATGTTGGTTAACGAAGCGAGTCGATTAGAGCTTTCCCAACATCCGAGCGTGGCTAACTTCATAAAAATCGGCAACGAATTCGAACGCCCATATTTGATGTACGAGTGGATCCAAGGTGAATCACTGGCAGAAAAGATGGAGCGCCACTCTTCTAAAGGTTTCCGCCACGACCATATCGCTTGGTTGGTATATCAACTCGCTGGTGCCTTAGAGTTTATGCACACAAGAGGCATCTGCCATCTTGATATTAAGCCATCCAACGTACTAGTGAGTGAAGGCGATTACGTTAAACTCATCGATTTCGGTGCTGCTCGTTATATTGGAGAAACGGAACCTTACGCAGAAGCAAGCTTGAACTACGCTTCACCTCTTTATATCGAAACTGGCATTGCCGAACCGCAAGATGATGTTTACTCCCTTGCTTTGCTCGCTGGACATTTATTTTTGGGTTCAATATTTGGTGATACTTGGAATAAGCAATTAAAAGACCGAAAGCGTCCTGCATTGATCCCGGCTCATATTTGGAAGTTGCTGAAACAAGTCATCAATAAACCAAGAGGGCATGGCTATACCGCTATTTCTTTTGCTCAACAGTTAGCGCGAATCGATACGCAATCAATTAACTCAAATTCTAACGCACCAATTTTCAGTAGCTTGCGTAATGCGGATCTTCTGCTTACACACTGTAAGTCGAATGATAAAACAGCGTACGGACGCTTCAAACTATTGGAGGCGAGTTTAGTGTTGAGTGTGGTGGCAATGACAGGAAGTTATTTGTATCAGCAAAATTCGGATGCATTGGGTGCTGTTTTTGCCAAAGAAACG
The DNA here is from genome assembly GCF_021728175.1 of Vibrio sp. A1-1. Taxonomy (NCBI): domain Bacteria; kingdom Pseudomonadati; phylum Pseudomonadota; class Gammaproteobacteria; order Vibrionales; family Vibrionaceae; genus Vibrio; species Vibrio sp. A1-1. The sequence continues at coordinate 116,424 of NZ_JAKKCL010000014.1, read as the reverse complement.
ACACCTTTAAGTCACACAATCACGCCCACAGATACTGCTTCTTTTTTGGCTGAGCCGCCATGGAAAATCAAAGAAGTATTAGCAAAAATTGAGCAGAGCGTTGATACGACTGAAGCCTACCGAGAAGCGTATCGAGTTCAGCAACTAAGCCTTTCGGGTTTATATAATGAAAAACAGACTCAGTTGAAGTCTTACCAAGCTTTAGCTGATGGACTACCACAGACATTAGTGGATTTACGTAAGGAGCTTGTCACGTTGCGAGAGGAACTCGTTCGTGATGGTGCATTGTTTCCCTATGCGGACGAAACACTGACTAAAGTGATGTCTGGGTTAAATGTCGCTTCTATCGATTCCATGAAAGTATCTGCCATAGCTGGCAGTCGAGATAAGCAGATTGCTCGCTTAATTTTAAGCGGTGAGGCTAAGCTCGCAGAAGAAGAAGTGAAAGAAGCATGGTTATTAAACCAGTCACAGGCATATTTCTATAGCCAAATCTTACCAAAGAGAGTAATGGAAAATATTAATGACTCCATTGATAAACATGCAGAAGCGCACTTTTATACCAAAGCGATTGAAGAAGCTGAATTAGCCAAAGACTACTTCGGTAATACGCCAGAACTAGAAAAAAAAATAACAGACTTAATCATCGCAAGAAGCGAATTTATTTTGTTTAGTACGGTGATGGAGCAATCCATTTTCGACAAACAGAAATTGCATGAGTCCCTTGCTGATTTAGAACGAAATGCGCCAAGAAAATTTACAGAAATCACAAAAATTCTAGATAGCATGGCGTCGGATGCGATTAATCAGAGTCATCAGTTTTCTAAGCCTGCAAATGGTGCCATTGCTGTAGCTCGTGCATTGAGAGACTACTTGACTGAAGGAGATGCGAATTTTGTCCAACATTGATACTGATCACCTTCTTAAACCGATTTCTGATGAATCTCCTGCGGGTAACGATGCTCGTTACGAGTTTTGCTATGAAATGATGGAAGCCGAGGTAAAAAAGTTCGGCTCTCTATTTGGCGAAACGGTCGACTGGAATGTAGTAAAAACCAATGCGATGGAAGTGCTCGAGCATCATAGTAAAGATTTAAAAGCACTTTGCTATTTAGTACGAGCGCTTGCCGAGGAATCTGGGCTCAAAGGTTTTGAGCAAGGTCTGAAACTGCTTAATGAGGCGTTAGCTTGCTTCGGTAGTGATCTTTACCCATCACGGAAACGCGGTAGAGACGGTGCGGTGGAGTGGTTGAACCATCAATTTAAATTGATGAGCACTAAACTTGCGGACAGTGCGCAATCTTGGGAATTAGTTTCAGGTTGCATTTCGACTATTGAAGAAGTGCAGCGTCAGTACGACGATGTTTACCAAGATTCCGAAGCTGACTTCTTTGAGATTCGCACGCAGCTCAATGTTTTATCTCAACAAGCAGCGGCCGATGACCAGAGCGATGAGTCAGTCGCAAACATCGAACAAGCGGCACCTGCACCAGCTGCGGTAGAAACGCCAGCACAGAACGATGTTCAAACCACACCAGTGAAGACGGTTCCGCCGGCCCCTAAACCTGCGCCAGTTAAGAAAGCCGTAGTAAAAGAAGTCGATGTCGATACGGACTTCTCTTCGCCGACGGCTTCTAAGCGAACCTTGAAGAAGGTTGCGGAAGTCATGCTTCATGCGAACCCAAGTGATCCGCTGGCTTACCGAATTTATCGTCATCTGACTTGGGATGACATTGATGGTCTACCTGACCACCAAAACGATCAAACGCCATTGAGCTTGGCGGTATCGTCCGATCAACAAGCGGAATACCGCGACAAAGCCAATCAGGAAAGTGACATCGACACGATTAAACGTTTGGAGCGCACGCTAACTGACGCGCCATTTTGGCTCACAGGCCACCATTTCGTGTATTTGATGCTTACTAACTTAGGTTTTGATGACGCAGCACTTGCCGTGAAACAAGAAGTAAAGCGGTTTGTTGAGTCACTGGAGGGCATCGAACGCCTCTCTTTTAAGAATTCTATACCATTTGCAGATGAAGCAACATTGAGTTGGTTGTCTACTCAAGATGCTACTTCATCGGCAGCACAAACTGTCGTACAGACGGTTGTGATCGCTGAAGAAGATTCATTGCTGGTGGAGGATATCACTCTAGAAAATCTAGGGGAATATGCCGCAGAACTCGCCCGCAAACTTGAGCTGGATGGCTCAGGGCGAGGACAGTTCATGCTGTATTTACAATTGATAGCAGCTTACCAGTCTGTTGGATTATACCCGTTGTGTTTGCCGTATCTTGAGAAGGGGTGGGAAGTACAAAATGCGTTTAATCTCGCGAGCTGGGAACCCCACTTATCGTCGCAGTTAGAAGACCTGATTCGAAAAACACTCAATCAGTTATTCAGAAGTAAGGATCTTTTACCTGAGAAGTATGAAGAGTGGAAAGCAATTTATGACTAATTAAAGAGTTAGATAAGGAACGAATTATGTCACGTGACGGCTCGGTGGCTCCTAAAGAGCGAATTAATATCCGTTATGTTCCAGCAACTGGCGATACGCAAGAAGACGTAGAACTGCCGCTAAGCATGATGGTGGTTGGCGACTTTACTGCACGTGCAGATGAGACGCCAATTGAAGAACGCACTCCAATCAATATCGATAAAGACAACTTTAACGAAGTGCTAGAAGGCATGTCTCCAAACGTTAAAGTGAACGTTGAAAACCGTCTTTCTGATGAAGAAGGCGGCCAAATCGGTGTTGATCTAACGTTCCAAAACATGAAGGACTTCTCTCCAGAAGCGATCGCGAAAAGCGTGCCTGAACTAAACAGCCTGCTTGAACTTCGCGAAGCCTTGGTGGCGCTGAAAGGCCCTCTAGGTAATGTTCCTGCGTTCCGCAAGAAGATCGCATCAGTACTTCAAGATGAAGACGCGAGAAAGAAACTGTTGGATGAACTAAGCATTGGTAACGACCAAGACGCGAAAGAAGAGTAAGGGATATCATGTCTGCAGAAGCACAAGCGCCAGAACAAGAAGCAGCCTTAGTTGAATCAGGCTCACTTCTGGATAGCATTCTTAACGAAACTCGTTTAAAGCCAAGTGATGAAGGTTTTGATGTTGCAAAACGCGGCGTAGAAGCATTCATCAGTGAGCTACTAAGCAGCTCGAACACAGAGAAAGTGGATCAGTCTTTAGTTGATCTGATGATCTCAGAAATTGACCAAAAACTGTCTAAGCAAGTTGATGCAATTCTTCACAACGAAGAAGTTCAAGCGATTGAATCAACTTGGCGTGGCCTTAAGTACCTGGTTGACCACACTGACTTCCGTGAGAACATTCAAATTGAATTGATCTCTGCAAAGAAAGATGAAGTTCTTGATGACTTCGAAGACGCACCAGAAGTGGTGAAGTCTGGTTTGTACAAACAAATCTATACGCGTGAATATGGCCAATTTGGTGGTAAACCTGTTGGCGCAGTCATTTGTGACTACGATATGTCGGCTTCGTCTCCAGACATCAAACTGATGGAGTACATGGCAAACGTGGGTGCAATGTCTCATGCACCATTTATTACATCGGCGTCTGCGAAGTTCTTTGGTTTAGATAGCTATGAAGAGCTACCGAATCTAAAAGATCTTAAGTCAGTATTTGAAGGCCCACAATACACTAAATGGCGTAGTCTACGTGAACACGAAGATGCACGTTACCTAGGTCTATGTACGTCTCGCTTTATGCTACGTACACCTTACTCTGTAGAAGATAACCCAATTAAGGCGTTTGACTACGATGAGCAAGTAACAGACAGCCATGACAACTACCTATGGGGTAACTCTGCGTACGCGATGGCATCAAAAATTAGTGAATCTTTCGCTAAGTACCGTTGGTGTCCAAACATCATTGGTCCTCAAAGCGGTGGTACTGTGCATGACTTACCGGTTTACAACTTTGAAGCCATGGGTCAAATCGAAACTAAGATCCCAACTGAGATTCTTGTTTCTGACCGTCGTGAGTACGAGCTAGCAGAAGAAGGCTTCATTGCGCTAACTATGCGTAAAGGTTCTGACAATGCGGCGTTCTTCTCTGCAAACTCAGTTCAAAAACCGAAAGTGTTTGCGAACACGCCAGAAGGCAAACAAGCAGAGATGAACTACAAGCTAGGTACTCAGCTTCCTTACATGTTCATCATCAACCGTCTAGCACACTACATCAAAGTGCTACAGCGTGAGCAAATTGGTTCTTGGAAAGAGCGTTCTGACCTAGAAATCGAACTGAACAAGTGGATTCGTCAATACGTTTCTGACCAGGAAAACCCGCCAGCAGAAGTCCGTGGTCGTCGTCCACTACGTGCTGCTAAGGTTGAAGTATCAGATGTAGAAGGTGACCCAGGTTGGTACAAAGTATCAATGTCTGTACGTCCTCACTTCAAGTACATGGGTGCAAGCTTCGACTTGTCTCTAGTTGGTAAGTTAGACCAATAACCCATTGCTGAAACCATAAAGCAGCCAGTAAAGACTGGCTGCTTTTTTCGTAGGAGTGAAGATGGAAAAAGGTTATCGCCTTTTAGAGCGGATTGAGCTTGGTGAACCCAAAAACTGTTACGAGAAAGTCGTTTCTCACAAGCATTTGATTGAATCTATTCATTCTCATCTCGCAGACTTGCTGAATACACATTCTGGGAATGCAATGATCGACAATGAGTATGGTTTACCAGATTTTAATGACGTACTTTCTAACAACACGAACCTAGTTCGCCACATTCAAAAAAACATCACGTCAACCATAGAACGCTTTGAACCGCGACTGTTGAATGTCGAGGTTAATTATCGTGAAGATCACCATAACCCGCTACAACTCGGCTTTGGTATTCGCGGCGAAGTTTCCCATAACGGCGGTAAAGTCCCAATGTCGATAGACGTCTACATGGGAACCGACGGCCAATTTAACGTTTAGTAGGTGCCACTTGAGTAACAGTAAATACTTTCAAGATGAACTCACGTATTTGCGTGAGTCGGGTAGTGAGTTTGCCAAATATCATCCGAAGTTAACTCACTTTCTCTCTGAGGGAACCTTTGACCCAGATGTCGAACGACTGCTCGAAGGTTTTGCCTTTCTTACAGGTCGAATCCGCGAGAAGATTGATGATGAACTGCCTGAGCTGACGCAATCTCTGATGACTTTGCTGTGGCCACATTACATGCGTTCGATTCCGTCTTTGTGCATTAGCGAACTAAAGCCGCATACCGGAAGTGTTACTGAGAAAACCGTGGTGAAACGTGGCGCAGAAATGGCGAGTGAACAGGTAGAGGGCACGCAATGTTTGTTCCGTACTTGTTACGACGTCAATCTATACCCAATTACGATCACTAACATCGAACAGACCAACAGCCGCACCAGTTCGATGGTTGATGTGACTTTATCGACGGAGCATGGTCTTGAACTGTCTCGGATCGGTTTAGACACGCTGCGATTACACCTGCATGGCGAGATTCATATTACTCGAACTGTCTTCTTATGGCTGTTCCGTTACCTAGATTATGTCGAATTAGATGTTGGTGGTGGTTACAAACATCGCTTAGGGCCAGAATATGTTAAGCCAGTTGGGCATGAAGAGGACGAAGCGCTCCTGCCTTACAGCAAAAATTCATTTGCAGGCTACCGTTTGCTGCAAGAATTCTTCTCTTTGCCAGATAAGTTCATGTTCTTCGACATTAAAGGCTTAGAGTGGCTAAAAGGCATTCCACAACGTAGTACGGTCAAAATCAAATTCCACTTTAAGCGTGCATTACCGTCAGAAGTGGTGCTTAAAGATAAACACTTGAAGTTGCACTGTACGCCTGCCGTTAATTTATTTGAAAAAGATGGCGATCCAATTCGTTTAGAGCACCGACGTAACGAGTACAAGGTACGCCCGCAAAGCAACACTCAGGAGCATTACGAAGTCTATTCCATTGAGCAAGTGGAAAGTTGGAGTAAAGACGAGCGCCGTCGAAAGTCTCTGATTGAATTTGAATCATTTGAGCATCAAATTAACCAACGAGATAAGCGCGAGTTCTACAAATCTAAAGTCGCTGAGCGTGTAAGCGGTAGAGGCCTTGAACGCTACATATCATTTCATACTCATAATGGGGACATTGCGGAACTGGGAACAGAAACGGTACTCATGAAACTGCAATGTAGTAACGCAGATTTGGCGGAACGTTTGTCAGTGGGGGACATCACTTACGCGACTCATAAATCACCGACCTATGCGACGTTTAGGAATATTACCAAGCCCACTCAATCGGTCAGTCCGCAAGTGAATGGTGAGCTTCAGTGGCAGCTAATTGCGAATATGTCACTCAACTACTTATCGCTGGCAAATATTGATGTACTTAAAGTGCTTCTCTCTACCTATGATTTCCACTCTCGTGTTGACAGACAAGCGCACCGTGCATCCATTCATCGACTTGATGGGGTTATCTCTTCGGAAATGAAACCAATCGACCGTGTGTTTCGTGGCGTTTCGGTACGCGGCAATCAGTTTAAGTTGGTCACCAATTCCAAATTTTTTGTCAATGAAGGCGACATGTTCTTGATGGCAACGGTGCTTAACGAATTCATCCGTTTGTACTCGAGTGTGAACTCCTTTACCGAACTGGAAGTGTTTGATGAAGCGACAGGCGAGGTTTATAACTGGGCAAGTCTTATCGGACAGCAGACGATACTATGATTAATACACTTTCTGATAAGTCGAATGAGTTTAGTTTCTATCAAGCAGTCTTGCTGCTAGAGAAGCATTATCAACTAGAGCCGAACTCTAACTTTGTCGCCGTCGGTGAGAACAAGTACTTCCACCAAGAACGTATTGAGTTCAGCGTTTCGCCAAACTTATCTTTTCCAAAGAGCGATATGGACTTTATTGCTCATATGGAGAGAAATGGCCAGCAGTATTCTAGAGTCGAAACTAACTTTCTTGGCTTGCATGGTTCAAGCTCACCACTTCCTGCTTCTTATACTGAGAAACTGGCAGGGCGAGATCCTGAAGACAATCCGGTAAAAGATTTCTTTGATTTTTTCCATAATCGGTACACCAGTTTGTTGTACCGGGTTTGGAAGAAATACCGATATCACGTGCAGTACCAAAGCGGGGCAAGTGATGCCTTCTCTGGACGTATTCTGCACTTGGCGGGCCTATCTAGCGTAATGCAAGATAGTAAGGTCGCAGAGTTAGATCGAGCGAAAATACTGTCTTATGTAAACCAACTTTCTACGCGTACGCGTTCGCCGAAGCTGATTTCCGGTATTGTTTCGCATTATTTCTCGTTGCCTAGCGTGCGCATTGAAGAGTGGGTATATCGCCGCGTAGAAATCGCAGAAAGCCAACGGAATAAACTCAACCGTGCTAATTGCATATTAGGGCAAAATTTACACTTAGGACAAAGCATTGCGGACTTAAACGGCAAATTTAATCTTTGCATCGACAGCATCGATTTTGAAACATTTAAGCAGTTTTCCTATGATGGTGAGTTACACAAAACACTGGTCGGCCTAATGCGTTTCATTTTGCGTGACCCGATGTCGTGGGACTTAAAGTTGACAGTTAACTTAGATAGTATTCCAGAGAATAAGCTAGGTAATGGGGAAGGGAACCACTTAGGACAAACATTCTGGTTAGGTAACCCAAGTGATAAAGATGCCAAAATCCGAGTTATCGGAAGCATATAAGAAAGCCGCTCTACGAGCGGCTTTTTATGTTGTCATCAAAAAGGTCAGAAAAGCTTAACGGCTGATCGGCTGGTGAAGTACGACGGTAGTATCAAGCCTTTGAATCCCGTTAAATGACTCAATTTCGTTACAAAGATGATGAATAGACTGCAGATCGGGCGCTTCAATTAGGGCAATAATATCAAAGTTGCCACCAACAACGCTTGTTAAGCGAACCTCAGGGATTTCTTTAAGCGCATTTGTTACATCATTTTTCTTACCCTTTTCACAAGATATCAATAGATAGCTTGCGGCTTTGCGCCCTTCGTTTTCTACACGAATTTGTGCGGTATAGCCTTTGATAATACCGGTCTTTTCTAAACGATTAATCCTTTCTGCTACTGCTGTACGAGACAAACCAATGTTTCGAGATAGATTCGCAATAGACTCACGCCCGTTTGACAATAGACTTGAAAGTATTTTTCGATCTAATTTATCTAAACCTTGTAAAGTCATGTTTGAAATCATGTGTTCTGCCTATTTTGTTTTTATATTGTTATTTAATCGACTCTGGGAGCGTAAAGTTATATAGCTCAGCAAGAGTGAATGGGTTTTTCTGCGTCAATGGAGTGATGCGTAAGCTTAAGTCCCTCCCTGACACTTTTATGTCACTGACAAAGCTGCCGTTATGAGTGTTTGTCAAGGTCGAGTCACCTAGCAATCTGTATATCGCCCATTGACCACTCTTATTTAAAACGTGCTGTCTACCTTCGTCTGTTACATCCTGGAGCGTGATACTAATATTGAAGTCACCATTTTGCGGTGGCCAGGCCATTTCACGAATTCGGCTTGGACCGTGGTAGTAACTCATATTGGTATCTGCAATTTTTAAACTGGCTCTAATTGCACTAGAGTCAAGGTCGAGTACTCTTGCACTAAACGGAATATGAACTCGGTTGGTGCTTTTATTAATTAATGTATCTCGAATGACATTATAGTTGCGTAGTTGCACTAGCAGAGCTGGAGAGATTGGCATCGTCTCACCATCTACCTGCTTTGGCGTCCACAAGTTCGTATCGTAGAACGGTGCAAAGTTTTTCTGAATAAATGTGTCTAACAAGCCACCTGAAGCAAATAGCAATTCGAAATCTTCAATTGAGATTTCCTCGGTCGCTGTTAGGTCAAATGGATATTTCCCTAATCCAATCTCTTTAAACTTGGTATAAATTTCACTGTACCACTGAGTTTGGATGCCTTTTGCGGACTCTGTAATCATTACTGACCAGCTTTGCTGAACCACATCTAGTAACCAGCTGCGAACGGGTTCTGGTGATTTTTGTGCAATCTGTTTAAGCTTGATTAATGGGTCCGCCTCAGTACTGTTCATTCGATGCTGTGCTGCTGCTAGCGCCGCCATTTGTGGATCTGGCGCGTCGGCGATGTCCTTCATGTAGGTGCGAACACGGCTCAACGCTGCAACGGTCTCATCCCAAGGAGTAGGGGAGTTTGGTGTCTCACTCACTTGAAGCTGGTTTAATAAGTGAAAGGCTTGCTCAACACGTTGCATTAGCAAGTAATCAGGCTTTACCACTTCTTCTACGGCATCTGATGCAGAATCTGCTGCTGCCGCGAGTTTCGGGTCAAGTTTTGAAATTAGAGCGCTTTTTTCGCCAACGGGTGAAAATTGCGTGTTGGCATAGACCTGCTTCAATACCGTTGTCATTGGTGAAGAAGGGCCAGAGATTAAGTCTATCGCGTTGGTCAGGTCACCAACGTTGTCATAGTTTTGGACTTTGAGCTCACTCAGCGCATTACGCCAGTTATTGATGTAGTCATCAGTATATTTTTTTCGCACTTCTTCTTTAAAGGCTTCTTGCTCTTCGTTGGTAGGGATGACATGTTGCGATAGACCTAGAACCCAGTTGTCGCTGATTACTCGTTGTGACATTAAGTCCACGCGTGGTCGATAAAAGGTGCTAAAACCTGTGGAGGTATAGATCTTATCGACGATTAAGCGTTCGCTATCGATTGGAGTGTTAAATACATTGCTAAACTCAAAACCGACGGCTCGTTGCAGATCTAATGTTCCTAAATCAATAGAGCTTGCTTCGTTTAAAATGCCTGCATACACGAGGTCGACATTCGAATTTGCAAGTAATGAGCGACGTGTTGCGCGAACAAGATCCATGTTGATATCGATTGGAGCAAATTGTGTGCGAAAGTAGGCGTCTAAGTAGCGCATGGCCTGATCAACGACGTCACTTCGGTTACTCAAATCACTCATCATTTGGAGTGTTTGATGACGTAAAAAACGGATATCACGCTTAGATGGATCGTTAAGCATTAAATACCCCTTCAATAGAGGTAAAGCGCGCGTGAAAGCGTTTTGATTTTGTGCCAATTGTAGGCGGTAACCTTTCTCAATCAGAGGTATTAGCTGCTGAGCGACTTCCTTAAGTAACGCTTCGTAGGCAATGCGAGTGCTTTGATCCAAACGGCTAATATTGAGTGGTAATATTTCCTCATCTAAAGCCTTAGAACCTTTAAGCCATGCCCCATAAGACGGTTCTATCGCTTTGGTTGCATTTTCTAAAAGCTCACTAAATCTTGCATCGTGCTCTGCTTGTGATTTGTCATCAATACTTAGTAGTTGATTCATCACATGTAAGTTACTGTCTAACGTAGTTGCAAAAAAGTAACTACCGCCAGCAAGCAGAATAATGGAGCCGAGTATGGCTAAACGGCTTTGTCTCTGAATTAGACGAAGATACGTCTTGTTTTCTCCCGCAAAATCGCTTTCAGGCAATATTTGCGAATCAATCAGAAAGCGAGAAAAATACGGTGTTTCCGTCAACTGGGTATGCTCAGAGGCGATAATTGGTAAGTTGAAGTAGTTACTACAACTTTTTGCTAGTAAATTGTATTTACGACCGCCTTGTAAACTTGAGCTAAAGAAAATTTCACGGATATCTAGCGAATAAACACCGTTGTTAACATCACACAGACGCTCAAGAACATAGCTGACTTCAGACTGACATAGCTCAAACTGCTTAGGGAAAGCGAGAATTGCCTGTTTCTCGTCGATATCTGTTGAGTTAGCTGATGCATCTAGCGCGTTACTTTCAAGCACTTTAACTAGATTTCGGTAGCTATCACGGTAGTATTCTGAAAAAACACCTTTGGCCTCTTTCAGCGGGATAGAAAGGAACTCTACACGTGTCTTAAGAGAGCTAAAGTGCATGTATTCTTTAAATCCATCTAACTTGTCTAGCTTCGACATAATTAGATAAATTGGTAATGCTGACGACGTTTTAGAGTTGATAGTGCTCAAGCGCTCCAATAACGACGAAATAGTGTACTCTTTTTGTTCTGGCTCAGAGACGATCATGAACTCGAAGTCGATGAAGAATAAACAGCCTGAAAATGGTTTTCTAGGTCGGTGGCGAATTACTTCTTCGATGAATGTATTCCATAAAGAAGCATCACTGCTTGATATTTCTTGAAACACTAAGCGTTGGTCAGGTTTGATGTATACAGCGCTGTCAGATTCGTACCATTCAAAAAAATCATTCTTAGCGGTTCTCGTGCGATCCATTGGTTTAATTGCACTAGAATTAAATAAAAATTGACGTCGCCCTGACCCTTTATTACCAAGCATCAGATAAATTGGTTTCTTACCTGAGTTAGCAAGAAGAGGTTGGATAACCATAGAAAGAGCTTCTTCCTCAGTTTCCAAATTTTGAGCTTTAGCGCTGTTCTTTTTTTTCAACCATAGTGTGAATTGAAAAGTGATGTAGAAAATGGCGATAACACCAAGGCTCAGCCAAAGATACAGTTTATCTGCATCTTTTAGAAAAAGAAGATAAATAGCGGTAATGGTTATCGCCACTAAAAGCGTTAATATAGTAGAAATCACAACTGGATTTCTAAACAGTTTTTGTTTGAACATAAGCCTAAAACTTCTTTAATTGTATTGTTATTTATTGTCAGTTTTTTCAGCTTGTAGCTGACTCAATTTATATAGGTAGATGTTCAGTAAAAGGGTTGCGCGGTCAATTTCCTTTTGCTGTGAATACTTTTCAGCGTATTCAATACGACCTAGAAGCGGGAATAGTGAGTTACTATATTCGTACGCCGTTTTAGAGTTCTTATCTACATTCTGTCTAGCTACGTTGGCAAACACCGTTCTTGCGTCTGAAAATCGCTTATACACATCCATAAACTGGTCTTCTAAATGGGCGCTCTGTGTCAAAAAGTTTTGACGTAACTGCTGGGCAGAAGATGAATCTGGATAGATTGCGATTAATTCATTGGTCAAGCTATCGAGCTCGCTGACGTTACTTACTTTGGCCGAGTCTAAAAACCAGTTATTCATCATAATATCTACGCGATTAATAGTTGGTGTTTTCAGTGACTGGGCATATTTTTTATTTTCGTAATCTAACGAGGCGACCAACTTTACAAGTTCATTAAGTGAAGCTTGACTAATTTTTTGCTCCAGCGTTCGATAGCGTTGTTGTTCGTACACAAAATGTGAACATATCGCCGTAACAATCAAGCCAATGATGAAGTAGATCATAAATCGGCCGGACTTTGTTGGGGTCGTTTTTTCACTGTTGTTGAGGGGGGATGGCGAGTCCGGGGCAGGAGAGGGAGATACATTCACTTTAATTTCAGGTGTTGCCTGTGCGGAAGCTGAAGCGTTAGTATTTGCTTGTTTTTTCTCGCGTAACTCTATGGCATGTTGTTGTTCTTTTATCTGTTCAGCCCATTGATTTAAGATACGACGAATGCGACCAAATGAAGGCGCTTGAATACCGTAATGAAGGCGAAGCTCTTCCTCTATTCTTAAACACAACTGGTGCGCAGCTTCAATCAGTGGAAGTTCTTCCGGCAACGCACGGTGCTTATTAATACGTTTTTCAGTATGCTCCACCATCCATTCAATTGCGCTCATTCGTGCTTTTGACTTTGAATGTTCAGGGTATGCGGTGTTCCAATAGACGACACACACATCAAGCAATGAATTTAACCCTTCAACAAGGCCTCTTAGACCATCGTTATATGTTGATGCGACCGTGAAGTAGCAGCAACAACGTAAGTCTTTTGCGTGAGTGCTCAAGATTTTTTTTGAGAGTGTTTGAACCGTTTTCCAAGAGACTCTTCCGGTGACTTTATTAAGATTATTTATTTGACGTTTTATTTCGTCAAAGTCTTCAGAGCCATTAGGGTTAGAGCCGCTTGGGTTATTTTCATCGATTGGTCTTCGAGCGAAGTCGCTAAAAAACATAAGGCAAATTCCAACTGATCATATAAAAGTATTAAGGTATATAGGACTCCACTGCTGTTATATTAAATTGTAAGCAGTGCATTACCGAAGTGATTCTATAGACAAAAGAAGTTGTTTAGATAATAAAAACACTTAAAAAATAAATTAAATTATCCTTAGTGTGATCTTTGTTCATAATATTAATGTCAATAGTTCGATTTGTTTTTAAGGAGAGCCTTATATATGACGAAGTCGATCTTTTGAGTTAATAAATGTGATTAAATTGTTAATTTTGTCTGTTTTTGTTCGTCTGTGTTCTTTAAAATAGCCCTCTTAAATTGGTGATAGAGCCTTCTTAATTTTTATTTAATTAAATAGGTTTACAGGCTCATTGCTTTAACTCAGTTCGGTCCATTAGTTTTTGTTTGTAGGTAAAATAACCAACCCTGTAGTTGAAATGTATTAAGTTATAGGTGTTTTTTTAGGCTTATTGAAAAAGAGAATATAATTGATATCTTTCGCCTCTAAGTAGAATATCGGTTTTCCTAGAGGGACGAAATGCTAAAACCAAGTCAAATCGGGCTGATTTCAGCCATGTGTCTATTTTCTTCTTTTGCAGTCGCAAAGGGAGAGCGTTATGGACTCTCTGCCAGTATGTTGACTATCGATAGCATTAATTACGAAGAAGGTAACAGTGGTGAACAAGACACTCTGAGGTTTGGCTTGGTTCATTCTCGCCCTATTGATGAAAATAATAACCGTTGGCGCTGGTGGTTAGGGCTTAACTACCTAGCAGAAGATATCGAAGCGCCAGCTAGCGGTCTATATCAAGAAGTAACTAACTATGAACTTCGTGTTGTACCGCAATATGCGCTGGCTTCTTGGAGCGTTTTCACACCGTACGTAGGTGCTGGTTTATCTGCAGGTTACTCACAATATTCAAACCGTTGGCAAGTTGACCCAGAAGGTTACCGCTATAAGAGTGTCGAGGACATCGATCAGTTCGAGCTGGGTGCAGTTATCGCCGTTGGTACAGTCATTAAGCTAGGTAGTAACCCAGATGCTCATATACAAATCATTCCTCAAGCCTCTTATATTCTCCCAGTTATCAATGATGGGATAGGTGGGCTTGAACTGTCTGTTTCTATGCTATTTTGAGGTATATAGATGCACTCAAATCAGCTAGTTCTATTTATTTCTAAATGCCCAGAGGAATACACAGGTGTCAAGCACATTGAAATGCCCGAGAGTGGTGGTTCAATGGGGCGTTCACCAAGTTGTAGTGTGTCTTTAACCGATCACAACCGCTTTATATCAGGCACTCATTGCCTGATCAGTGTGTATGGAGATACCTACTATATTAGTGACGTATCCACTAATGGCACTATGGTTAACGGAAACAAAATACTCAAAAATCAACCTGTTGCGATAGTCGATGGCGATATTATTTCTTTAGGACAATATGAAATTGGCGTTTCTCTGGAGCATGTTACCTCGACACAAGACATTGCCGCTGATATAGCCCCTGAGCGAGTATCCAATGATCCTTTGGTTAGCCTCGGTGACGCAGTTGTCGAAGAAGAAGAAAAAGTAGGCGCTTTAGAAGATTTGTTTATGGAGACTAAACAGGATGACATTGATTGTCATGATCCTGTTGCGCACCTTAACTTTTCAATGCAGCGAGATGATGATTATTTGATTCGTGACGATGAGCATCCAGAGCCTGAACAGCCTAAAACGGTGGAAAGCACACGTCAGGTGGTCGATGACAGTTTCAGCATATACTCCGAGTTTGATCAGCCAAGCCTCATCCCTGAAGATTGGATGGCTACGGAGACCAAGAGTAACGCATCAATAAATGGTTCGTTAGGGATAGAGGTAGAGAACGGTACGCCACATAGAGAAGATATTGTCTCAGAAGAGACGGTTCAACCCCAAACGACGATTCTAGATAGGGCAGTTCAAAGACAACATCGTGCACCTAACTCCACAGAGGCGATCGTCGAACATACTGCTACGGGCTCAAAATGGGAAGAGATGACACAGTCATTTACTCCTTCTTCTCAAACTAATCCGCAACTTCAAATGCCTGCTGCAGAACCTACGATAAACAGTACGACTAAAGAGCAAGCGGGTATCGAAGCTATCGCCTGTTCTCAAGATATAGCACAAGCGTTCTTTGATGGTTTGGGTATAAGAAATCCTGAGCTAATGACGAATGAAGCTCAGTTGTTCAAACAAATGGGCACTTGTTTGCGCTTATGTATTGATAACCTGCAGAAAGAATTACATGAAGTAGAGTCCTTGAAAGAAGAGCAGAGTACGAGTGAGTCTAACTCTAACATTGCGGAGCTGATGCTGACTCTCAATAGCCAACATCTACTGGCTCCAAATGAACTGGTAGAACAAATGCTTGATGAGTTGAATGACCACCAAGTCACGTTTAATAAAGCGCTGAATGAGCTCATTTTAGAACAATCAGAGACGAACGATCCCGTTGCATTTGCTAACAAAGTGGCGAGTCAATCTTTGTTCTCAACGAAGTCAAAACTGTGGGGCGAATATTTAGATTTCTACTCTAACAATCGTCGCCTGCTCAACGAAACATCCTTAAAAGGGCTGATTAAGAAAAACTATAACAAAGTGATTAAGGGAAACCATGCGTAGTATCGCCGTATTACTCGGATTTGCCATGTTGTCCGGTTGTTCCATGTGGGATCAATTTAAAGAGTCCACGGGTATCACACCAGAAACTTCGTCCATTGAATTGGTTATTGAGGCGTCACCTGTACTCAATATGAGAGATGGGGGGCAGTCATCTCCGGTCATTCTCCGCCTTCACGAATTAAATTCGCCAGTTTTATTCCGAAGCTTAGATTTTTTTGCGCTGTTTGAAAACGATAAAGCGTCGTTGGGTGATGAGTACATCAAACGTTATGAATATCAAATACAGCCAGGTGGAAAAGTTCATGAAATGCTAACGCTAGACCCTGACACTCGTGCCGTCGGTTTTTCTGTGGCCTTTCGTGATATTGATGGTTCGTCATGGCGTAAAGTTGAAGTCATTGAAGAGAAGAGCGAGTACTACATCAAGCTCAAGTTAGAAGGCAGTGAGTTAATTTCTGATAATACTCGCGGCATTGAACAGGTTTACTTTTAAGGGATAGAAACATGTCTTTATACAATCCAGTTGTTTGGCAAGATGGAATGTTCATGAAGCCGCAGCATTTTCAACAACTCGATCGTTCGCAAAGTAAACTGTCGAGCATGTTGAGCAACAACGCATCTCCTTTACATTGGGGGATTAAGCGTTTGGAAATAAATTCACAACTGCTAGCCCTCGGTAAAATTGGTATTACGCGTGCAGAAGGCATCCTACAGGACCGCACGCCATTTGAGCTTCCACTGCTCGCTGAACTACCAGAAGTGAAAGATGTGGATCCTTCGATTGCCGATAAAGTGGTTTATTTGTGCTGTCCGTTACCATCGGAACGTTCTGAGTTATTTGGCACTAAAAAAGACGGTGCACGTTATACGATGGAATCTCAAGAAGCGGTTGATGCTTGTTATGATTCGGAAGACATGGCAAATATCGTTGTCGGTAAGCTTAACTTTTGCTTAATGTACGACCATGAAGATAAAAGTGCTTACACGTCTATTCCGATCCTCAAGATCTCGGAAGTGAAGCCAGATGGCAGCGTGATCTTAGATGATAGTTTCATTCCTACCTGTATTGATATTCACGCATCTACGGTACTTAATAAGTTCGCGACGGAGTTTGCTTCTATGCTCAAGCACCGCGCAGAATCCATAGTTCAGCGATTAGGGGTAGTGGATCAACAAGGCGTATCATCAGTTTCTGACTTTATGCTTTTGCAAGCGCTCAATAGATACGAACCCTTGTTTTGGCATTTTGCAAACACAGAAGCTGTACACCCTGAGTCTTTGTATCGAATTCTTCTTCAGGCAGAGGGCGAGCTTTCGACGCTGTGCTCGACGACACGCCGACCTATTGAGTTTACTAAATACAATCATGGTGATCTTACTAGCTGTCTTTCTCGCGTTCTAGACAGTGCGAAAATGACATTGAGCGTGATGTCTGAACAAAGAGCAATTCCACTGACCTTAAAAGATCAGAACTATGGCATCAGAACGGCAGCGATCCCTGACAATAAGATCATTGATACGACGACCTTTATCCTCGCAGTGAAAGCCGACGTAACCTTGGATGTCCTGCATACCCAGTTTGTCAGCCAAACGAAGATCGGCTCAATCGATAACATTCGCGATTTGATTAACCTTCAACTTCCTGGGATTGAGATTAAACCAATGCCAGTTGTGCCACGCGCGCTGCCGTATCACGCTGGCTATACCTATTTCGAGCTCGATAAAACGGGCGAAGAGTGGATGGCATTGAAGAACACTGCTGCGATTGCGATTCACGTTGCGGGCGATTTCGCTAACTTATCATTGCAACTTTGGGCCGTTCGTCTATGAGTTACGCAGAAACAGACGTCACCGTAGTCTTATTCCAACCAGAGCCTGGCAAACCAATGGAGGTAATGCCAGCGCCTGACTTATCGAGAAACATCGCAGTACAAGATCTATCTATCGACAACATGGGTATTAACCCGCTGGTGGACCAGTTCTCATGGTTGATCGCCAGTCTGTCTTGTATGTCTTCGATCCCTTGGCTTGATGACCCGATGCCATTTCGTGAACAAGTGGCACGTGAGATTCGAAAAGGTGAACGAAAACTTGATGAAATGGAGCTCGATCGTGCTTCGGTTCTTGTTATTCGTTACTGCTTGTGTGCGGCGATTGATGAATCTGTTTGTCGGCAAGAATGGGGGGCAAATAGTCACTGGAGCCAGAACAGCTTACTGTCTGAATTCCATAACGAAACATCTGGTGGTGACAAGTTTTTCGTTATTCTCGACCGCTTAAAAGCCGACCCTCGCAAATACCGTCACGTTATAGAGTTTCTCTATTTATTGCTTCAACTTGGTTTCCAAGGCAAGTACGGCCGTGAAGAGCGTGGTAACGAAAAGTTAGCGGAAATTGGCAGCACCATTTATCGATTAGTGCGAGATGACCGCCTAGCAGAACAAGAAAAAGTTTCTTTAATCAACCTTAAAGCTAAATACCTAAAGAAGCCGTTAAAAAGGGTAATTTCACCCAAGCTGATCTTGAGTCTTAGTGCGATTACGTTTGCGCTTATGTATGCGGCAACCTACATCGTCATAGACTTAAAATTCCAGCAACTGCTTGAAGTGTATAGATAACCAGAAATCTAAAAATGAGATCTTCTGCCAGTTTTAAGGTTTGCTGTGAATATCACTGGTCTTTTAGTGAAATTCACTAGTCATTTAGAGAGATTGCAATGTGCGATCTCTTTTATCATTCAATCAATAAAATTCAAATGGATTGGTTATGGGCGTAACAGTTGGTGCGAATGGACTTTCGATAGTTCATAAAGGCTCAGGTGGTGAAGCGAATGCAACGCTCCCAGATGTTTGTTTAACTAAGGTCGGCAAGCCAGTCGTTCCTATCCCTTATGGCAACAATGCTAAATCAGCAGACCTTGCTGGTGGGACTACGACGGTCTCTATGGATGGCGGTAACAGTGTCGCTATCAAGGGCAGTACGTTCTCAAAAAGTACCGGCGATGCGGGCGGTGACAGAAAAGGCGTTGCCTCAGGCACGATAGAAGCCGAAGCAAAATTCATTTCAGCTTCACCAACGGTTAAATTTGAGGGCAAGGGCGTATGTCGCCTGTCCGATCAAATGACCATGAACAAAGCCAATACCATGTGCTTGGGCGGTGCACAAAACCCATCGGTTTCTGTTACGGAAGATCAGGAAGGGACGTATACGCTGGATATAGAATGCAAATATCCAAATGGGCTCCCTTACTCTAATGCACAATTTTCTTTAGTCGAACCTTCAGGTGCTGTCATTGGGAGTGGAGTGCTGGATTCTAGCGGAAAAGCATCTGTTAATGGTCTCGCTCTAAAAGAATGCAAGTTAGTGCTCAGCGAAACTCAAGACTCTTATACGCCGAACCAATCTTTAGCTGAAAATATTGTGACGGAAACTTACCCTGATCCGAATGATTTTTGTACGTTTGTCGCAGGTCGCCGCTCGCCATTTTGGGAAGATCGTGTTGGGGTTGCTAATGACTGGGGCATATTGATGTCCCCTTCCTTCAGTGATGATGACTTTAAAGATATTGTGTTAGGGCAAAGCCGTATATCGTCTCCTTATGCGATTAGTCAAAATCACTCTAAAGATTTTTCTGATGCTTATGTTTCGGCACTTTATCACATCCAAACTGATACTACTGCGCTAGAGAAATATGAACCTTTAGTTGAACTGCTCTTGGAGCAAGTGCACGAAAATGGCGATATATTGAGAGTCTTATATCAAGCTGATGTGTTTGAGCCTCCCTATGAATTATTAGCGAAGCTTCGCTTTTTAGGGACTGGGAATACTGTGAAGTATTTGCAGTTTGTTTTATGGACGTTGATAAACAATCAAATCTGTTCATACATCGATGAGCTAAACAGTGAAATCATCGGTCGTTTAGATTTCATACAAAGCCAAGCTTCTGCAAGATCGTTGAGTTCTGTTGAAGAGGGTATAAACGGTTATAAAAAAGCACTTAACCACTTCAAACAAGCACTTCCTGACGTCATTAGCCAAATTTTCGAAACCAAAAATGACACCCTAATTTCTATATCGGCAATGGCCCTTGGGAGTACCGTTAACATAGCGAGCCAATCTAGCTTTGCTACTAATTTAGGTAGGGTTAATGCGGTGGTGTACACGAAGTCAAACAACTTGAACCGCCCATCATTTGTCACTTTTGACGATAACTTTTCTGACTAGGACATTTAAATCATGGATGCAGTTTTTCCGATAGCGCAACGAGAAGGTGACGCTTACTACACGCTCAGTGATTTTACGAAATTGTTTGATCAAGCTAAGAGCGGTCGTTATTTAATAGGACAAGGGTACGGTTGGCATAGTGGCATTCACTTAACATCAAAAATGTTACCGTGGGGGAAAGGGCTCAGACCTATTCAAGCGATGCTTGATGGAAAAATAGTGGCATTTCGCATAAATCCTGATTACCTAACATCAACGTACCAAGAGAAAGAGTTTAAGTATAGTAATAACTTTGTGCTTATCGAGCATGAGGCTGTAAACCCCGAAGATAATGAAGATGTATTTAAGTTCTATACACTTTATATGCACCTTGCGCCACCTTCAGATATTGGCGCCAATTCATCTATAACCACGCGTTACCGTTTACAAGAAAGGCGTAATGTACGCACTTTCAAACATAGTGATGTGCCTACTAATTCTGGTGAAAAAAAACAGTCGATGTCTAAAGGAACATTACTTGAATACCTGTATGCAGAAGAGAAGGAGACCCATCCATACCAGATCGACAAAAATACCTACAAAATGATAAAGTGCCGTGTGGTAGAGAATGGTAAATCGGCAAGTGGTAGCGAAAAAGCACTGTTAAACAAGATTGTTTGGTTTGCTTCGGGTCTCAATAGTGACTTTGACATTTTAGAAGATTCCTCTGCTGTCCTATCAGAACCAGTTTCAGAACCTAAATGGATGTCGGACAAGGCGGCAATGATTAGGGACGGTAGTGTGGTTTCTTTACTCCCACTCCTATTTAGAGAGGGGATAAAGGTTTCAGCTGGGGAAGATATCGGTTACATGGGACTGCATGAGTACAGTAACGATGCAATTGGAACTAAGAAAGAAGATAATCGTGTGCATATCGAGATGTTCTCTTTTGAGGAGCCGCCCGAATTTTTCAAAAAACAGATTTCTCCCAAAAATGCGGAAGAAAATCCACTTGTTGTTCTCGATGGGGCCGATAGTAGCGGTGCCGTTGATATGAGTAATTCGTTTATTCAGCAATTACTTGAATCTGTGACAGAAGATCAAGTAACGGACTTCTCCTCGTTCACTGCTCGCGATGCCAAAGTATACTTAGACGGTAAGCGTAAACACTTTGAGCGATTTATTGTGAAACATCCTACAGATTGGCATACAGAGTCGTCACAAAGTCTTTATGAATCAATCCATCAGACCGCAAAGGAAGCTCTAGATATTAAGTGCTCCGCTGGTTTTGTGACTGAAGAAGACTACCGTAACTCCCCATGGCGCGATCAAGTGATGGATAGCTTTGATCTTTTCTCGCAATTCGAACTGGAAAGAGCAGACAAGTTCTCATGGATGCAAGATTTACAAGGTGATTTGCAACTAAGCGATGATAAGAGCCTTTGGCATTATTGGCCTTTTATTCCTCAAGCTCAAAGAGATTTTAAGTTTACTCTAGAAATGCTACAAGAGGTATACCCTAGGGTTAAAAACTCTAAGATTGAGTTCTTGCGGGGGGTTGTGAATGAATTAAATGCCCATGTGGAGTTTTACAAACTTGATACGCCTTTAAGACGTGCTCATTTCTTTGCACAAATAATGCAAGAAACTGGTTCTAACCTATCAACGGAGGAACTATTTAGATATAGTTTTAGAGGATTAGTATTAACGTTTAGAAATTTTGCACGTGACAAGGTATCCGCTAAAGAGCTTTCTTATGATGAAAGTGTGCCAGGTAAGAACACGAAACGCGATGGTAGTACTTTAACCAAAGCTGACTTTATCAGAGTTGCTAACATAGCATATGGTGGTCGTATGGGTAATGATAAAGTAAATGACGGTTGGAAATTCAGGGGTAGAGGACTAAAACAACTAACTGGTAAAAACAACTATGCAACCTTTGATAAATGGCACTCGAAAAATAAGCGAGAGTGGAGTGAAGATATAAACGTATCTTTTGTAGATAATCCAGATCTCTTATTTGAAGCCAAGTATGCCGTTCGCTCCGCAGCGTTTTTTTGGGTAACTAATAATCTTTATAAATTGGCTGATAACGGTGTTGAATACTCCGATTCTCAGGCTATCACAGCCATCGTAAATAAGAATACTGATAGCTATATTAAGCGGTTTGAAAATTTACAAAGACTTTTGAAGCTGGAGACTTTTGAATGAGATTAGTTAATTTAATACTAGTGGTGCTGCTGCCATATTTTACAAGCGCTCACGCAAGCGAAGGCTGTGATCAAGAATCTGTCGTATTCGCATGTGATTTAGAAAATAAAGGTGGCAGTTTGAAAGCTTGCTTTAATCAAGCTGAGAATTCGATGTACTTCGTTGTTGACGAAAATGGGTTGAAAACAGTTTATGCCCCACGAAAGGGGAAGAGTTTAGATAACTATAAATGGATAGATATTTCTCTTGAAGAACCTGAATACATTCCTTTGAAATTTGAAGTAAATGAAAACAAGAATGCGTACTTTTCATTGACAAGAGGTGGTGGACGGTTGAGTGTCGTTGCTAACTCCGTTGACATGATTGAAGATGAAAATGCTGTTGAGTACTACTGTGAATTGGGAACTGAAACAGCTCTGGCTCCTAGCGTTAGATTAAAAATAAAACACGTAAAGCCCAATGAGTTTGAAGCTTGGGATTAAATAGCAATAGATTCCAGTGAGAGCCTAAATAAAATTAATTGTAATAAAGAGTTAGCTTTTCTAGAAAATTTACTCGAGACGTTTGGATAAGAAATGTTCAGATAAAAAGCGCCGAAAGGCGCTTTTTATTTTCTTTAAAATAAAGTATGGTTTTCCTCCTTTTAAAATGGTAAGTGTTGAATAATTCTACAGTGGTTAGGTAAATGAATAAAATAACTAAACTCGCTTTGGCTTTGTCCGTATTGACATCTGTTGTTGGGTGTCAACTGGTGTCAAATACGCCGATGCAATCGACAGCAACGAAGGAAATAATTGAAAAAGCAAAGGCAGAGTTTGATGGACAACGCTTTTATAAGTTGAATGAATATGATGAAGAAATCAACGTTTCAGATGATGGGGTCATTACCTTCAAGTCTTACTTACCACGCAGCGGCGGCTATGAATGGGTACCAATTGTGATACGCGATACTAGTTTTCGTGTTTCTTGCGATTATTTCAGTGAATATGTTGAAGCTGGAATGGTTGTTCAGGTTCAGTTTGTAGGTAAACGCGGGCGCATTGAAAATTACGACAAGCAACGTTGTGAAGAGTTTGGCGAGCCAACATGGCAATAAGATCTATGGATAATTAAAGCGCCGACAGGCGCTTTTTATTTACGCCTTAATTAACGTTAGAAAAGGTTTAGACCAATCTTCGGAAGATTAGGCAAGCAATGCGTAGTATCTGATTAACGAAAAAATACGAAAGTTGCAACAATGTACGTGTCAGTAAAGTAGGAGCGATAAAGCATCCGCGTACTGTACTCATCGTGTGTTACGTTAATTAGGAGTGTCTACCATGAAAAGCCAGAACGACAATCAAGCAAGTTACCAAGATGAACCTGATGAAGGTCGTCGCAATATGATGAAAATGACGGGTGCCAGCGTGGTTGCTATGGGAGTCGGATCGCTCTCAACGAGTTCCGTTCAAGCTGAGACGCAAATAAATCTTGGTGACACCTGGGATAAAACATTTACGAAAAGTAACCAAGTTCAACATCGCAAAGTGAGTTTTAAAAACCGTTATGGCATCACGTTGGCAGCGGATCTTTATCAACCTAAAAATAAAAGTGGCAAGCTTGCGGCTATCGTCATTAGTGGTCCATTTGGCGCTGTGAAAGAGCAGTCTTCAGGGTTATATGCTCAAACATTAGCCGAGCGAGGCTTCATTACTTTAGCGTTTGATCCGTCGTATACCGGAGAGAGTGGTGGTGAACCAAGAAACGTTGCATCACCTGATATCAATACAGAGGACTTTAGCGCAGCTGTGGACTTTATTGGCCTACAGAAAGACGTTGATCGTCAGAAAATTGGTGTGATAGGCATATGTGGTTGGGGCGGCATGGCGTTAAACGCAGTTGCTGCAGATAAACGCGTCAAAGCAGTCGCAACCAGTACGATGTATGATATGACCCGTGTAATGTCTAAAGGCTATAACGACAGTACGACGTTTGAACAGCGCACGCAAACGTTAGAGCAGCTAAGCCTGCAACGATGGGAAGACGCCGAAAATGGAACACCTACTTACGGGCCAGTATCGCTTGAGTTAGTTGGAGGTGAGCCCCAATTTGTTATTGAGTATGCAGCCTATTACAAGTCTCCTGAACGTGGCTTTCATCCACGAGCGATTAACTCAAATGCTGCATGGACACTCACAACGCCGCTGTCGTTTATGAATATGCCAATTCTGACCTACATTGAAGAGATATCTCCACGCCCAGTGTTGTTCATTCATGGCGAAAAGGCGCACTCTCGCTATTTCAGTGAAACGGCGTATGAAGCGGCGGCAGAGCCTAAAGAATTGATGATCATTCCAAATGCGAATCATACGGATCTCTACGATCAATTGGATGTGATCCCATTTGATAAATTAGAGAGCTTCTTTAAGGTTAATTTAGTTTAGATCGCCCTCTAGAAGACAACTGAGGAGCGGTTACTATTGTGCTCCTCAGTTCCTATTGATTGAAAAATTCTCTAGATTCTCGGTGAACCATTACGGAGAGTATTTCATTATTATACTCACAAGTCGGTATGAACTCGCCTTTTAGAAAACGCTAATAAAATCGCTAAACAGCTACATGTTAATAGGATGACACTTAAGTTTTGTGCTGTTCCAGCCATCGCTAATCCCGTCCCGATCATGATGTAGTACATGAGCCCAAATAAAGCGCCTGCGCTACCTACCTGTTGTTTATAATCAACGAGTGCGTCACTGAGTATATTGGGTATCGCAATCCCATACGACATGACGACTAACATCATTGGAGCAACAAACCAGATTGATTGGCTCAGAATCAACACACCGACTGATCCCAAACTAAGCAATACTGCTGAGAGCCAAAGTAGTTGGCTTTTTCGAACATTTTTAGACACTAGGGATTTGTTTAAATAACTCCCAAGCAGAGTGCCTAACCCCAGTACCATGCCACTGTATCCAAATTGTTCGGAGTTATACCCAAGTGCTGAGAAAGTAAATGCGCCAAGTTGGTAATAAGCAAACAGAGCAATGTTATACAAAGCGACTAATAATGCTGAGCGCCAAATTCGAGTGTCTCTTAGCATTTTCCAGCTAAGTTGACGCAACCGTACTGGTGTCTGTTCTTTCTGTGTTTCAGGAAGCTTAATAACGTTATAAGCGAGCAATACTAACGCGATTAAAAATAAAGCGAAAAATACATAACGATATCCACCAAGCCCTGTAAGCTGTCCGCCTAATAGCATGCCTACTACCGGGCTGATTGATATACCCATCCCCATTAAGCTGAAGACTTTACTCAGTTCTTGACCGTCAAACGCGTCACGAAGCATGGTCTGTGTGACAACGGAACCTACCGCGATACCAAATGCGCTCAGAGCTCGCGCAGCCATGACAACAGCAAAACTCTCGGTTTGAGTTGCGAGTAAAGACGCAAAACCATAGATAAAGAGCCCAATTAACATGGTAGGCCTTCTTCCCAGTTTATCTGCGAGCACTCCCCAAACTACAACGCCAATGGCAAACGCTAGGAAGTAAATCGACAGTGTTTGTGCTGCTTGTGCGTGGTTTACATCAAATGATAGAGCGATTGAGCTCAACGCTGGGCTATAGATGGTTTCTACAATTTGCGGAAACATCAACATAACCAGCATGAGCCATAAAGAGGGCTTAGTATTCATATTGTTACCCATTGTTAATGAAGTTGGCGGGCAGTATAAATGAGGCTATGATTGAGCCAATAACAACATAAAAACCAAATACATCAATATTCGGACAAAATGGCACTTATTAACGAAGAAACACAGTTTGACGCAAACAAAATTTCTAATTGTGTAGTGGGAATTGCTGCGGATATTGGCAAGCACGACTCGGGTATGCATCAGCACAAGAAAGGGCAATTGTTGTACGCACCTCAAGGTTGTATGAGTTTTGCTCTGGAAGACTCGATTTGTATTCTGCCACCGACAAAGGCGGTTTGGATCCCACCTAATACGCCGCATCGCGCACTAATGACGAATGTGGTGGCGTATCGATCTTTGTATTTTGATTGTGAGGAGTTTGCCTGTCCGAGTAAGATCACGATGATAGAAGTGAATAATTTACTCCAAGCTCTTATTGATAAAATGTCATTTTGGGAGTGGGATAAGCCTAGCAGCGAGATGGTAAATACGACGGCGCTTTTTTGGGAGGAGTTTTATGCTGCGAAACGTTATTCGTTTCAGTTGCCTTTGCCATCGCATCGGCGCTTAACAACGTTTCGTCGAGAGTTGGTTGAACCTTCATTTCTCGCTCCTTCGCTTACTACTCTTGCAAGCAAAGTTGGGGCAAGCACCAAGACGGTAACACGATTATTTAAGTCGGAAACGGGTATGAATTATCAAGATTGGCGTCAACAGTGGAGGCTCTTAAAAGCAGTTGAATTGTTATCTACGGGAATGCAAGTCAGCGCCGTTGCTGATTGGCTGGAGTTTTCTTCAGACAGTGCTTTTATTGCATTTTTCAAAAAGCAAACTGGGCAAACACCGCTAATGTTTATGAAAACTAGACCTTAAAACATCACGATGCTTACGTATTTCTTTAGTACAAATTTGGGTTTTATAGATTCCGTATATATTGGTTCACATAGTGAAATGCTATCGAGCACGTTACTTGTGTTTACTCGGCAGCTGACGAAAATATTGAGTAGCAAAGTCAATAAAGGCTCGGATGCGTTTTGGTTGATGTCGGTCGTGATGGTAAAGGAGTGAAAACTCCACACTCGGAATGCTCCAGTCGGTAAACACTTCTTTTAGCTTGCCTGTCTGGAGTTCTTGTTGGCAATAAAGTGCTGGTACACGGATGATACCATTTCCCGCCAACGCTGCTTTTATCATTACTCTGCCACTCTTACATCGTAACTGTCCACGTATCTGGTGTTCCGTTGACTGCTTTGTATTTGTGTTCTCGAATGCCCAGCGTGTCACACTACCTGTCAAACAAATGTGTTTTTCTAAGTCTTTTGGATGCGAAGGATAGCCATGTGTTTCTAAATAACTTGGGCTTGCGTACGTCCCCATTTCCACATCAATCAGTTTGCGAGCGATAAAGTTGGAGTCGTCTAACTTTCCCATTCGAAAAGCGATGTCGAATTCATCCGCGATTAAATCGACACGATGGCTGCTAAAATCTAAGTTAATGTTCACTTGTGGGTGTTGGATTAGAAACTGAGAAACGATATCTGCAACAACGTCTTCTCCTAAATAACCCCCCACGCAGTTGATACGAATTTCGCCTCTTAATTCTTCTACATCATCAACCACTGCCATAACAGCTTGATCAATATTATGAAGGGCAGTTTCACACTGTTTATACAGAACCTTGCCTGCTTCGGTGAGGTTCAGTGTTCGAGTGGTCCTTTGTAGCAAAGTGACACCAATCTGTTGTTCCAGATTTGTTATTTGACGTGAAACGTGTGAGCGAGAAACGCCAAGTTGCTCTGCTGCTTTCGTGAAGTTTCCTAGTTGAGCGATTAGGACGAAAGAGCGAATATCCGCAAGGTTGATGTGTGTTTGCATGATGACTTCTGCGTAATTCAAAAAAGTATTGTTGCAGTATAACAACAGTGTTTCAACTAGGTCGGTATATATCAACAAACAAAGTTTTCTTAAACTTATCGCCATTGAGGTAAACCGTTCTATTAAGGATTCAAAATGAAAAAGTTAATTGTTATTACAGGCGCTAGTTCAGGCATTGGTGAAGCGATTGCACGTCATTTCAGCGAACAGGGCCATGCTCTTCTTTTGTTAGCAAGACGTGTAGAACGTTTAGAAGCATTAAACTTACCAAATACGCTTTGTGAAAAGGTAGATGTGACCGATAAAGCTTCTTTTGAAGCGGCAATTGAGAAAGCAGAAGCGTTGTATGGTCCGGTAGATGCACTTGTAAATAACGCAGGCGTTATGCTTCTAGGCCAGATAGATACTCAGGACGCATCGGAGTGGAAGCGCATGTTTGATGTGAACGTACTTGGCTTGCTAAATGGCATGCAGTCCGTTTTAGCACCGATGAAAGCGCGTAACAGTGGTACGATCATTAATATCAGCTCTATTGCGGGCAAGAAAACATTTCCTGATCATGCCGCTTACTGTGGTACCAAATTTGCGGTTCATGCGATTTCTGAAAACGTACGTGAAGAAGTCGCATCATCGAATGTTCGTGTTACGACTATTGCACCTGGCGCAGTGGAAACTGAATTACTTTCACATACTAAGTCTCAAGATATTAAAGATGGCTATGATGCTTGGAAAGAGGATATGGGGGGCGTGTTGGCAGCCGACGATATTGCACGAGCAGTGCTGTTTGCTTATCAGCAACCGCAAGGTGTATGTGTTCGCGAAATTGCTTTGGCACCAACAAAACAGCAACCTTAACATTAATTTACAGCGACTTCTGGATCATTAGGGCTGTGAATATTTGCACACTGATTCGTGATTGATATGGCATCTTTCAACTAAGTCGTATGAAAATTTAGGTTACCCATTTAAGTCCGTAGCCTAAGTGTGTTATTGCTTATACCCAAGTTACTCAAGGTGAGAAAAACTTTGAGTAATTTGGGTTTTTATTTGGTCTCAATTTTTAGTATGTAGCTCTATTGGGTCAGCGGGCCACAGTCGTAAAGAAAAGGAGAAGGTGACGTAAAGCAAAATGAAGCAATATCCATAGCTTAATGAGAATTGATTTCATCAACGTCACAAGCCGTTACAATTATCCGTTAGGTATTATACTTTGTGGGTGGTTAATATTTAACCAAACAAGGAGGTGTGTATGAAACGATTCGCGAACATACTTTTTGCAACACAAGGATTGCCTGGTCATAGTGAGGCGCTCGAACAAGCGATGAGGATCGCATCCAGCAACAAAGTACCTGTTTCAGGGCTAATTGCGTGCCCCGATTTCCCCGCGGATATGCTCCAGTATCAGCAAAGTTATGAGCAATCGCTACAAGACTCCCTCAAACAAAGCATTCAGGAATACAGACAGAAGCTCGATCTTTCTGAAGATGATCTGGCATTTCCTCTTACTGTGAAAAGCAGTGAAAAACCCGCTGTCTGTATCATTAAAGAAGCATTAGCTGACAACAAAGATCTTATCATCAAAGAAGCTGAACCACTCGGTGAAGGCGCTGAAGGCTTCAAAGCCATTGATATGACACTGTTACGCAAATGTCCTTGTCCATTATGGTTACACCGACCGATTGATAAGCCGAGAGACAAACGCCGTGTGGCTGTTGCTATAGATCCGTTAACGGCGAGCGATGAACAGCACTCATTAGCGGTGCGTTTACTTGAATTATCTCGTTCAATAGCCGACACCTGTGACAGTCGTTTACATGTGATTTCTTGCTGGGAATATTACTTAGAGAATTACCTACATGACAATGCTTGGATTCAAGTCGACGATGCTGAGTTGAAACATGAACTCGACAAAGCAAAAGCCGATCATAAACAAGCTCTACAACAACTGCTGGAAGAGTCGGGGATTACGGGTGAAATTGTGATTCATCATTTACACGGAAAGCCTGATGAAAAAATCCCGGATTACGTAGAAAGCATAGAAGTGGACGTTCTAGTCATGGGTACCTTAGCGAGAACTGGGATATCTGGCTACGTCATTGGTAATACGGCTGAAAACATTTTGCAATCTATAAACTGTAGTTTGGTCGCTCTTAAGCCCGATGGTTTTGTATCGCCGATTCAGTAATTGGTGTGTAACAAACCTGGGTTTAAGTGGTTGTTTTAGGTAAAGGAGGGAGACGGAGTTCTAGAACATGGAATTATCAGTGTATCAATAAGTTATCAGAGGAGAGTGACATGAAAAACCTATGCCCGAAATGCCACACAGAAATGATAGAACGTTCGAACGTTTATGTTTGTCCGAGAAATGATATCGGTGACTGCACCTACGATGCGTTCGAGTTAACTGATGACGATAATCCATACACATTCAGTCGAGAACACGTAAGTAGTGATCTACGTTCTTACACCGTAGCGGACAGTAAGTAGCTGTTTGTATTAACGTTCCTTTAAGTAGCATTCAGTGATTGCTGATTGCTACTTATCCCTTGGTTTTATGATCTTTTTTGAAATGCTTGGGCTAAAACAATCAAGTGGAGCTTTTTATCTTTGCGCCAAATAGGGCGAACTTTCTTATAAAAATGAATGGGCTGCGATGTTGAATAGCATAACGGGTAAAGAAAACCTGCCGAAAAATCCCGATAATCAGTTGGTCTTACTGATTTTCCCTGTGCTGCCAATTTTAATCTTCTCTTTTCTTTTTTACATCTACACACCCGCAGGCGTAAGCTGGAATGCGGAATGGATACCTGGCCTCGATATTAACTTCAGCTTTAGGTTAGATGGTCTGTCATTCCTTTTTGCCGGGCTGATCAGCGGGATTGGCGCACTGATCCAAATATACGCTTTGGCTTACTTACGAGAGAGTGATAGCCGATTTTCCTTTCATTTATACCTAACCCTATTCATGCTTGCCATGCTAGGGATTGTGATGAGCGATAACATCCTATTGTTGTTCGTTTTCTGGGAACTCACCACCATCACTTCTTACTTGCTGATTGGTTTTAATCACGAAAACAAAACGTCACGAAAAAATGCACTGCAGTCGTTGATCGTTACAGGTGCTGGTGGATTAGCGTTGTTAGCTGGCCTTATCTTGTTGGGAGCGATGGCAGGGAGTTATGAGTTACATACGATCATCGCTCAGGCGGACACGATTGCGCAGCACGAATGGTTTATGCCATCTCTAGTGCTCATACTACTTGGTGCATTTACTAAATCTGCGCAGTTCCCGTTTCATTTTTGGCTACCTAACGCGATGGCAGCGCCCACTCCAGTCAGTGCGTATTTACACTCGGCAACAATGGTAAAGGCGGGCATTTACTTGTTAGCGCGTTTATCGCCAGTTTATGCTCATAGCGAGGTTTGGTTTTATGCCCTAGTGATCACAGGGAGTATCACCGCCGTTTGGTGCACGTTTGTCGCATTAAAACAAACTGACTTGAAGCTGATGCTAGCCTACAGCACGAATGTTGCTTTGGGTAAATTAACATTATTACTAGGTATGGGCACAGATTTGGCCGTGAGTGCAGTATTGATGTTTATTCTCGCTCACTCTTTCTATAAAGCAGCGCTGTTTATGGTGGTGGGCAATATCGACAAAGCGACAGGAACACGAGATATTGATCAACTGTACGGCTTGAAGTCAGTGCTCGTCATCAGCATGGTTGCGGGGAGTTTGGCTGCATTGTCTAAAGCGGGATTCCCGCCGTTGTTAGGCTTTTTGAGCAAAGAATACATGTACAAATCCGCAGTAGAGCTCAATAACTGGATCGCCTTTGTACTTTTAATGGTCAATATATTGATGGTTGCGCTAACCATTATGCTTATTGCGAGACCATTCTTTGCTCGCCGTGATCTCGTGCCAATTGAAACGAAGCCGATTGAGGCCAAAAAGGCTATGTGGGTTTCACCTTTACTCTTGGCACTTGGCAGTCTCATCGTTCCTTTAGTCGGTTTAAATTGGTTAGATCACAACATCACCTTTCCTGGCTCTGCTGACATTCTGCCTGTAGCCGATATTAAAGCGACATCATTATGGCATGGTGTGAATGTACCGCTAGTCCTAAGCGTTATCACGCTAGTATTGGGGTATGTGGTGTACCGTGTTTATCCCACTGTGTCTGCATTTTTTCAGCGGTTACATCTATTCGTCCCCAAAGCAGAGAATGTTTTTGAACGACTATTAGATGACATGATGACACTGGCGAAGTGGCAAACGGCGCTGTTGCAGCAAAAGAAGTTGAGTCGTTATGTCCTGCTATTTTTCGCGGTACTCGCCGTCGCTTTACTTGGTCAGGTAGCATTTATTCCTCTGCCTTTGTTAGATCAGCTTTCAAACGTGGCTTTCTATGAGATTGGCATTGCCTTATTGCTGATTGGTGCAGCGATCGTATGTACGTTGTCTCACTCAAGGCTTCTTGCGATTTCTGCGCTAGGTATGATTGGTTTTATGACCACGCTTGTTTTTATGATCTACAGTGCTCCGGACGTCGCGAAGACTTTACTGTTAGTGGAAACATTAATGGTGGTCTTTTTAGCATTGTTAATGCGTCATATGCCGCGTTTAACCACCGTACCCAAGCATTCAATAAAACGCAAATTGGCGAATGTTTGTATAGCGGGCGTGATAGGTGTTTCGATTACTTTCCTCTTGTTAGGAATCACGTCCCAGCCGATGGATTCATCGGTGTCGGAATTCTTTGCGGAAAATAGTGTCCCAGGCGGGCATGGGCGCAATATTGTCAACGTCATTCTCGTCGACTTTCGTGCGTTTGATACATTGGGAGAGGTTGTCGTCGTTGTCATTGCTGGGATTGCAGCAGTGAGCTTGCTTAAGACAAGAGCGAAAAAGCAAAACCGTATTCAATCATTAATTTTTGCAACCACGGCACATATCGTCGCGGCGCTCATGCTTGTGTTCTCAGTGTATCTGTTATTACGTGGTCATAACGAACCGGGTGGTGGCTTCATTGGTGCATTGATTGCCGTTATTGGCTTATCGCTTCTCATGTTCGCGGAATCACCGAAATACGTTCGTTCTAGATTGTATTTCAAGCCGTTTTTCATTGCGTTATTTGGCATCGCATTGAGCTTGATATCAGGAGCTTTGAGCTTTGCGTTTGATAAACCGTTTTTAACCGGGTTGTGGTGGAAAGATGTGATACCGCTGGGTACGCCGTTGGTTTTTGATGTTGGTGTTTATCTTGCCGTTATAGGTGGCGTGATGGGGATGCTGCTTCGTATTAATGAGGAGCTAGAGTAATGGAAATAGTCTGGAGTGTTGTCGTTGGAATACTTGTTGCCGCAGGCGTTTACTTAATGCTAGAAAAGCATATCTTGCGTCTTTTGTTCGGTATCATGTTACTCAGTAGTGCGGTTAACCTTGCTATTTTTACAGCGGGAAGGCTGACTCCTGGAGAGCCGCCATTGATTGGCGATAATGCACTTTTGCCACCAGATGGCGCGGCAAACCCATTACCTCAAGCGCTGATTTTAACCGCGATAGTCATCGGTTTTGGGCTACTTATTTTTGCTTTAATGTTGTTCTATCGAGCTTATAAAGATTCTGGAACCGCAGACGTCGACGAAATGCAACGTTCTGAGGAGGGTCAATGAGTTCGATTTTGCTGACGTTACCTGTTGTTCTTTCATTGAGTACGGCGCTGACCATTTTCTTTGTACGTCGCTCAACAAAAAGTGTTGAGTGGTTAAGTGGCGCAAGTGCGATTTTGAACCTTGTTGTCGCAGGCCTTCTCACAGAAAACATCATAAGTAATGGTATTCAAGCCGTTGCTTTTGGCCAGTGGCAAGCACCGTTTGGTATCGTCTTTGTCGCAGATTACTTCAGCGTTGCCATGGTGATGATTACCGCAGTGATTGGTGCGATATGTGTTTTCTATGCCATGGCGGACCTTCACCGAAAACCTTCCTATAGCAATTACCATGCGTTGACGCACGTGTTGCTTGCTGGTGTTTATGGCGCGTTCCTCACCGGAGATATTTTTAATCTGTATGTTTGGTTCGAGGTCATGCTCATCGCGTCATTTGGTTTAATGGTATTAGATGCAACGAAAACTCAAATTGATGGGGCAGTGAAGTATGTGATGTTGAACCTGATTTCGACGCTAGTGTTCTTACTTGCCATCGGTTTGTTGTATGGCGCAACTGGCACCTTGAACTTGGCCGATCTCTATACCAAAGCGGGAGAGAGCGAATTGAGCATCAACATGATGTTGTCCGCCTTGTTTTTGTTTGCCTTTTCTATCAAAGCGGCACTATTTCCTTTATTTGCTTGGTTGCCAGCTTCTTATCACACCTTACCAAGTGGTGTGGTTGCGCTGTTTGCTGCGTTGCTTACTAAAGTCGGCGTATACGCGTTAATACGAGTCTTCACATTAGTATTTCCGCTCGCCGAGAGTGGTTGGCAGCCGACGTTGATTTGGATTGCTGGCCTCACTATGTTAACGGGCGTTTTGGGGGCGGCAAGTCAATTCGACATTAAGAAAATTCTTTCTTTTCACATCATTAGCCAAATAGGTTACATGATAATGGGATTAGCGATTTACACTCCTTTAGCTTTGGCTGGCGCTATTTTCTACATTGTTCATCACATCATTGTAAAAGCGAATTTGTTCTTAATCGGTGGCTTTATTGAGCGCAAATATGGCTCTAGTCAACTTGAACATTTGGGCGGGGTATATAAAGCAATGCCTTGGTTAGCGTTCTTGTTTCTTGTCCCTGCGTTTTCTCTGGCAGGATTTCCGCCGCTCTCTGGTTTCTGGGGCAAATTTTTGGTGATCAAATCGAGTTTACAGGCTGAATATTACTGGTTAGCAGGTACCGCGCTATTGGTGGGGCTGCTTACTGTCTACTCGATGACGAAAATTTGGAGTGAGGCATTCTGGAAAAAGCCGGTTAGGGAGAAAACAGAACAGACTCTGCAAGTCAAAGTACATTGGTTGTATTGCGTTCCAATTGCCGTATTGACCATGTTCACGTTGATCATAGGCTTGGTGGCGGAGCCTTTTTATCAGTTTTCTGTTCAAGCCGCTGAACAACTGTTAAATCCGAATGAATACATTCGAGCGGTATTGGGAGGAAATTTATGATCTATCTATTCCTCAATCTTTTCTTAGCATTAGCATGGATGATGTTAAACGGCAGTTATTCGAGTTTGAATTTTATTGTCGGATTTACGGTCGGTTTTTTTGCCTTACGGTTGAGCCAACCATTTGGATTAAAAACCAGCTACTTTCGACGTTTTGCGTCGGCATTAAAGTTACTGGTGTACTTCGCTTATGAAATGATCATATCGGTTGCAAGAGTCGTGTGGGATGTTGTGACGCCAACGCATTTGAGCCAGCCAGATATCGTCTATGTCCCTTTGGACGTCGATTCCGACCTTGAAATCACGTTACTTGCGAATATGGTTTCGTTAACCCCGGGCACACTCAGTTTAGACGTTACGCCTGATAAAAAGCATCTTATCGTTCATGCCATGTTTGCGCCTGAGCATGAAGAAGTTATTCGTGGAATTAAAAACGGATTAGAGCAGCGAATTTTGGAGGTGACGCGTGGATAGTTGGCTGCAAATAAGTGTCACTTTTGCCTATGCAGGGCTATTACTCAGTTTTGTTATGGCTTTCTTCCGTTTAATTTTAGGACCAACGCTGGCTGACCGAGTTGTGGCGTTAGATTTGATTTCATTTATCACCATCGGCTTTATTACGGTTTACACCTTAGACAGTGGTGAGGATGCCTTGTTAGATATCGCCATTACATTAGGTTTGGTCGCATTTCTTGGCACAATCGCATTTGCGCGTTTGATCGTTAAAAGGAAGGAGAAAGAATAATGGATGTGTTGATTGGGCTGTTTTTATGTTTAGGGACGTTATTGATTCTAAGCGCTAGTTTAGGTGTGTTGCGGTTGCCAGATTTATATACCCGAATGCATGCCGCAACCAAAGCCGGTACCGTTGGAGTTAGTTGCTTACTACTAGCGGTTGCCTTCTCACTCCCTGAAGTTACTGTGATCTCTCGGGTTATCGGTACGATGTTGTTTATCGTTCTCACTGCGCCAGTTGCCTCCCACCTACTCGGAAGAGCAATGCGAGAGGTCGGATATAAGATTTGGCGCAATGATTAAGTTTTTCTTGTTTAACCAATTGTCACTATTGATTAAGCTGGCTAATTTCTTCCAGCACTTCTGGGTTAGCAATGGCACCAATATTTTTTACAGCTTGCCCGTTCACCAGTTGTTTCACGGCTAGTTCAACCAGTTTTCCTGATCGCGTTTTAGGAATATCACTGATAGCAAAAATTTGGCGTGGCACATGGCGTGGTGAACATTTTGATTTTAGTGTTTGGCGAATTGAATCGGTGAGTTGTTGGGTTAACTCGACCTCGTGAGCTAGTTTTACTAGTAACCAGATTTCTTCAGACTGCTGGTTTAACTTGCCGACGGCGATGGAGTCCTCGACCTCGGGTAACGCGTTCACTTGCTGATAAATCTCAGCGGTGCCGATTCGTACGCCGCCTGGATTCAATGTCGCATCACTACGGCCGTAAAAAATAAAGCCGCCATGTTCGGTTTGCATCACATCGTCGCCGTGGTGCCAGATATCAGTAAACTTGCCCCAATAAGCGTTGTGATAGCGTTCGCCGTCGTCGTGCCAAAAGCCGATAGGGAAGTTAGGTAGCGAGTTATTGCAAGTCAGTTCGCCGCGTTGCTGTGTAATGGTTTTTCCCTCGTCGTCCAAAATACGCACGTCGATTCCAAGCCCTGCACCTTGGCATTCGCCTTTGTAAACTGGTGAGATAGGGTTTCCAAGTACAAAGCACCCGCAAATATCCGTGCCGCCAGCGATAGAAGCGAGATGCAAGTCCTGCTTGATGTGCTGATAGACATAATTAAATTGTTCTGGGTAAAGCACCGAACCAGTTGAGCACAGAGTTTTGAGTGACTTCAGGTCATGTTCTAGTTTTGGAGAGCAGTTCGCATGCTCCAGTGCCTCTAAGTATTTCGCTGAAGTACCAAACAACGACACGCTATGTTCGTCCACTAATCGCCATAAGACCGAGTGATCAGGGTAAACCGGACTACCGTCGTAAATCACTAAGGTTGCTCCACTCGCAAGTGCTGAAACATGCCAGTTCCACATCATCCAGCCACATGTTGTGTAGTAGAAAACCTTGTCTTGCGATTTGATGTCGCAATGCAGTTGATGTTCTTTGAGGTGATTGAGCAAGGTACCGCCCACGGAATGGACAATACACTTAGGTTGACCTGTTGTACCAGAAGAATACAAAACGAATAACGGGTCATTAAACAGTGTTGGTTGATATTGAATTGATTGTGGAGAAAAGTGGTGAGTAATATCGGACCAATACACAAAGTCAGAAGTGCAAGCACTCTTAGCGTTTTGTAAATATTCGATTTGGCATACGCTAATGGTTGCGTCTTCGGAGACTCTGCTTAGCTTGCTACTAAGAGTGGTGTTCTTGTCCGTCATATCGAAAGCTTTGCCTCCGAACTGGTAGCCATCACAGCAAAAAAGAACTTTCGGTTTGACCTGACCAAAACGCTCTACGACGCTATCGATACCAAAATCAGGCGAGGTTGAAGTCCAAATAGCGCCAAGGCTGGTGGTGGCCAGCATGGCAATAACGGTTTCTGGAAGGTAGGGCAAATAGCCCGCAACGACGTCGCCTTTACCAACATCACAAGTGAGTAGCCATTGCTGAACGACAGACACTTGTTCAAGCAACTGTGTACCAGTGAGCTGCCTGTGTTCACCGCTTTCATTAGTAAAAACGATAAACTCACGCTCAGGTGTTTGTTCGGCCTGAGAGAGGAGATTCTCTGCATAGTTCAGCGTGGCGTCAGCAAACCATACTGTGTCTCTATTTACATGGCTCTGAGTAGAATCTGTCTGTGTCCACTTGGGAGCACCAAGGCTTTTGACTTGCGAGCCAATATTTCCAATGACGTTACAGAAATGCCAGGTATGTCGCCAAAATTCGTCATTATGGTCAATGGACCACTGGTGTAAAGACGTGTAATTATTGATTGAGATATCTTCGGTTTGGTGCGCATTAACCGTCTCGATAAATCGTAGCAAGTTGCTATTGCTGATGCGCTCAGCAGATGGTGACCAAATAGGTGCAGAATTTTGCATAGGTCCCTCTAATTTCAATTCTTTTTGAATATGACCAAAACAAAATAAAGGGGCGAACATAGCAGTGTTCGCCCCTTATCTGATTGTTTAAAGTTGTTCGGCAAGCTGAGGTAGTACCTCAAATAAATCACCAACCAATCCATAGTCGGCAACTTCAAAGATAGGAGATTCTGGATCTTTGTTGATCGCGACAATCACTTTGGATTCCTTCATTCCTGCAAGGTGTTGGATGGCACCGGAGATCCCAACTGCAATATAAAGCTTAGGCGCAACGATTTTACCGGTTTGACCCACTTGTAAATCGTTGGCAACAAACCCAGCATCAACCGCCGCGCGAGAAGCGCCAATGGCGGCCCCCAGTTTATCGGCGACTTGTTCGATCAATGCGAAGTTCTCTTTGCTACCGACTCCGCGTCCACCTGACACAACCACCTCTGCCGCGCTTAATTCAGGACGCTCTGACACGGTTTTATCGACAGAAACCAATTCAACCATTGGAGCTGAGATGGTGACTTGCTGATGCTCAATGTCAGCTTGATTGTGACAAGTAACCGGCTCAAACGCAGACGCGCGCACTGTGACGACGCGAACCTTGTCGCTGGTGGTCACTTTGGCAAATGCATTCCCTGCGTAAATAGGACGAATAAAGGTGTTTTCATCGATAACTTGGACAATATCGGAGATTTGCCCAACGCCGAACTTCGCTGCAATTCGCGGTGCAAGATCTTTTCCTTTTGATGATGAGCTAGCCCAGATGGCGTCAAAACCTTCAGAAAAACCGACCACGATAGGTGCGATACTCTCGGCAAATTGATGCTTAAGTTGCTCATCATCGACACAAATTACGTTTGATATACCATCAACGCGACAAGCTTGCTGAGCGACTTCTTCACACTGGTGGCCTACTACGATCAAAACATTGTCTTGGCTGACTTGTTTTGCTGCATTAACCACTTTGAGTGTGTCCGCATGCAATTGGTTATTGTCATGCTCTGCTATGATTAAGTTCTTCATGAAATCACCTTCGCTTCGTTACGCAGCTTATCGAGAAGCTCTGAGACAGATTCAACCTTGATGCCACCTTTTCTTTGCGCTGGCGGTGTGACTTCTTGAATGGTTTGGCTAAATACCACTTCAACACCCAGACTGTCAGGTGTGATTGTATCTAACGGCTTGCGCTTAGCTTTCATGATATTAGGCAAAGAGGCAAAACGCGGTTCATTCAGGCGTAAGTCAGTACTGATCACCGCAGGTAAGTTCATCGCGACCGTCATCAAGCCGCCGTCCACTTCTCTCACGACCTGAACTTTTTGATCTTCTATCTTCACGTCTGAAGCGAAAGTTGCTTGAGGCCAGTCAAGTAGGGCTGCCAACATCTGAGCCACTTGGTTGTTGTCGGTATCAATCGACTGTTTACCCGTAATCACAAGCTGTGCTTGTTCTTGCTCGACCAGAGCTTTGAGCAGCTTAGCGACGACTAATGGCTCTATTTTGTCTTCAGTATCGACATGAATAGCGCGATCGGCACCTAACGCAAGCGCAGTACGTAGTTGCTCCTGACATTGGCTACCGCCAGCACTGACAACGATGACTTCATCTGCAATACCTTGCTCTTTTAGTCGTACGGCTTCTTCAACGGCTATTTCGCAAAATGGATTAATCGTCATCTTGACGTTATTGGTTTCAACATCGCTATGGTCCGCTTTCACACGAACTTTAACGTAGGGATCAATGACCCTTTTGATTGGCACTAGTATTTTCACGTTAGATTCCTTTTTACAGTGAAGACTATGTGTTTACAGTGAAGACGATGTGATGACGTCTTTAAAATGATGTTAATTTACCTTTACGTTTGCGTCAACTTTAAATATATTGTTGCTTAACAAGTTGGCAACATGCAAAGAAAAAGGAATGCAATCATGGAAAGAGACTGCATGGAATTTGATG
The DNA here is from genome assembly GCF_021728175.1 of Vibrio sp. A1-1. Taxonomy (NCBI): domain Bacteria; kingdom Pseudomonadati; phylum Pseudomonadota; class Gammaproteobacteria; order Vibrionales; family Vibrionaceae; genus Vibrio; species Vibrio sp. A1-1. The sequence goes on along the minus strand of NZ_JAKKCL010000014.1, from coordinate 76,658 downwards.
TTCTGATTGTAGGCGCTGGTCCCGCAGGTTTGTCTGCGGCATGCCGAATCAAACAGTTAGCCGCAGAGAAAGAACAAGACCTCTCTGTTTGCGTGGTAGAAAAAGGCTCTGAAGTTGGAGCGCATATTTTATCGGGTGCGGTGTTTGAAACGCGCAGTTTGGATGAACTGTTTCCAGATTGGCAGGAAAAAGGCGCACCGCTCAATACCAAAGTAAACCAAGATAAAACCTACTATCTAGGCAATGAAATCAATGGTCATGAACTGCCTTCTTGGGCAGTGCCTAATACGTTACATAACGACGGTAATTACATTATAAGTTTGGGCAGTCTATGCCGATGGATGGCGTTGCAGGCTGAGAACTTAGGGGTGGAGATCTACCCAGGTTTTACCGCCAGTCAAGCCATCATCGATGAAGACAACCGCGTTTGTGGCGTGATCACGGGCGATATGGGATTGGACAAAAATGGTGAACAAAAAGGAAATTTCGAACCTGGTATTGAACTGCGAGCGAAGTTTACTTTATTTGCTGAAGGCGCGCGGGGTCATATTGGTAAGCAGTTGATTAATCGATTTAATCTCGCTGAAGATAAAACGCCTCAACATTACGCTATCGGCTTTAAAGAGTTGTGGGAAATACCACCAGAGCAGCATCAACAAGGGTTAGTGGTTCACGGCTTAGGCTGGCCGTTAGCGAACGAAGCCACAGGTGGCAGCTACCTCTACCATTTAGAGGGAAACCAAGTTGCCGTCGGGTTGATTGTTGACTTGAACTATAAGAATCCGCACTTGAGTCCATTCGATGAATTTCAGCGTTTTAAACATCACCCGTTGATTGAGCAATACCTCAAAAATGGTAAACGCATTAGTTATGGCGCAAGAGCGATCACCAAGGGCGGTTTCCATTCGCTTCCCACGCAACAGTTTGCTGGTGGCTTGTTGATTGGCTGTGATGCAGGAACGCTTAACGGCGCTAAAATCAAAGGCACGCACACCGCAATGAAATCTGGCATGCTTGCCGCTGAAGCAGTATGTGAAGCCCTTGAGAGTCAGTCTGTTACTGTTGATTATCAAAAGCATTTCAAACAGTCTTGGCTGTATGAAGAGCTTTATCAAGCACGTAACTTCTCAAGTGGCATTCACCGCTTTGGATCGTGGCTGGGCGGTGGCTTAGCGCTGCTGGAACATAACGTGTTAAAAGGCAAAGCTAAGTGGCATATCCGTTGTGATAAGCCCGACCATCAGTCTCTGCTATTGGCGGAAAACAGCAATGAAATTGTCTATCCAAAGCCTGACGGTGTGTTAAGTTTCGATCGCCTTTCTTCTGTCTATCTATCCAATATCTTCCATGAGGAAGATCAACCATGCCACTTACGACTGGCGAACCAACGGATTCCTATTGAGCAGAACCTTGAATTATATGCAGAGCCAGCACAGCGCTATTGTCCGGCTGGCGTGTATGAAATCGTACAGGGGGAGGAGCAGCCAGAGCTGCAAATAAATGCGGCGAACTGTATCCACTGTAAGACCTGCGACATCAAAGATCCAAGTCAAAATATTACCTGGACACCGCCGGAAGGTGGTGGTGGCCCTAACTATCCGAATATGTAGTCGTCTGAGAATAATTTTTATTAACAATTTATTTACTTAAAGTTTGCGTTAGTTCAAATCTTTCTCGATGAACTCGATTGCAACTTAATCTTTCAAGCACTATTCTGATTTTAAATTGACGTTTACGTAAACTGAATACAAAGTTGATGCATAGGTGTAAAAGCGGTTACCAGTATCAAAGTTAGGTTTGATCAAATAGTGCTCAATGGAACGCACTTAAATAACGAAAGGGAGATCAACTATGGTATCGGAATCGCCTCTATTGCAGGTAAACGATATTTCATTGGCTTTTGGTGGGGTGAAAGCTCTAACTGACGTGAGCTTCCATGTGAATGAAAAGGAAATTTTTTCAATCATTGGTCCAAACGGTGCAGGTAAAACCTCAATGCTCAATTGCATCTCTGGTCGATACACACCAAACAAAGGCTCTGTAATCTTCGCTGGAGATGATGTAACCAAACGAACACCTAGCCAACGAGCTGAGTTAGGGTTGGGAAGGACCTTCCAGAACTTAGCACTCTTTTCTCATATGTCGGTACTCGACAACATTATGGTTGGTCGACATCACCTACTGAAAAACAACTTCGTCACAGGGCCACTTTACTGGTTCTCTAACGCGCAGAAAGAAGAAATGGCGCACCGTAAATACGTAGAAGACGTAATCGATTTTCTTGAAATTCAGCACATTCGCAAAGCCACCGCTGGCACACTTTCTTACGGTTTACGTAAACGTGTAGAGCTTGCTCGTGCCATTGCCTTAAAACCTAAGTTACTGCTGCTTGATGAACCAATGGCAGGCATGAACTTGGAAGAAAAGGAAGACATGGCGCGTTACATCATGGATTTAAACGAAGAGTTAGACATCACCATCATCATGATCGAGCACGATATGGGCGTGGTGATGGATATCTCTAACCGCGTATTGGTGTTGGATTTTGGTAAACACATTGCTATGGGCGAGCCAGAAGAAGTGATGGCCAACCCGCATGTGAAACAAGCGTACTTAGGCGAAGAGCTACCGACATTAGAGGAGAGTGCATAATGGCACAGCAACATAATGATTGGGCAGATATAACCCGCTTAGATACCTTTCCAAAAGTATTGCAGCACAACGCCAAGCACTGGCCCGAGCAAGTCGCAATGCGTGAAAAGGAGTTTGGTATTTGGCGAGAGTTCACTTGGCAAGATTATGAAAACCGAGTGAAGTGGATGTCTCTGGCACTGCAAGATTTAGGTGTTGGTGAGCAAGACGTTGTTGGTTTGCTGGGTGATAACCGCCCGGAATGGGTATGGGGCGAGTTGGCCGCACATGCGATCAAAGCTTTCTCGCTGGGTATCTATCAAGATTCCATGCACGAAGAAGTGGCGTACCTCATCAACTATGCCAAAGCAAAAGTCGTGGTTGCGGAAGATGAAGAGCAATGCGATAAGCTACTTGAGCTCGGTGATGAGATCCCAAGCGTAGAATTCATTATCTATTGTGACCCGCGTGGAATGCGCAAGTACGACGACCCACGACTGATTGACGTTGAAAAGGTCTATAAAAAAGGTCAACTGATCGACAAAGCGGATCCCGATAAATATCTCAATATGGTTGAGGCAACCAAAGGCAGCGATCTTTCGATTCTTTGTACCACGTCGGGTACGACTTCCAAACCAAAGTTGGCTCAGCTACACAGCGGCACTTTCTTAGATCACTGTGCGGCTTATCTGCGTGCCGACCCGCGCTCTCCAGGCGACAACTACGTTTCTGTTCTGCCTTTGCCTTGGATTATGGAGCAGGTGTATGTGGTTGGTCAGGCGTTGATTTCTCGTCAAATCGTTAACTTCGTGGAAGAACAAGAAACCATGATGTCTGACTTGCGCGAAATTGGCCCGAACTTCGTCCTACTTGCACCGCGAGTTTGGGAAAACATTGTGGCAGACGTGTCTGCGCGAATGATGGATTCCACACCGTTTAAGCAGAAGATGTACAAACTGGGCATGAGCTTAGCCAACAAAGCGCTGGAGCAGGGTAAACGCTCTAAGTTGGCTGAATGGATTCTTCTGCGTGCTCTGCGTGACCGTTTAGGGTTTTCGAACCTGACATCTGCGGCAACCGGCGGTGCGGCGATGGGACCGGATACTTTCCGTTACTTGCAAGCGATCGGTGTACCACTCAAGCAGCTTTACGGTCAAACCGAAATGTGTGGTGCGTACACTGTCCACCAAGCCGATGACGTGGATTATGATTCGGTCGGCGTTGCGTTTGATAATGCAGAAGTGAAAGTCATCAACCCAGACAGCAATGGCGTGGGTGAGATCATCGCGAAAAGTACGGGTATGTTTACTGGCTACCTGAACAACCAGGAAGCGTATGACGAAGACGTACAAGACGGATGGATGCACACAGGCGATGCGGGCTATTTTAAAGACTCTGGCCACTTGGTGGTGATTGATCGTCTGAAAGATATGTCGGAAACCAGCCATGGCGACCGCTACTCTCCGCAGTTCATTGAAAACAAACTCAAGTTCTCGCCGTTTATTGCAGAAGCCGTAGTGGTGGGCAAAGGTCGACCTTGGCTATCCGCCATCATCTGTATTCGCTACGCGATTGTTGCGAAGTGGGCAGAACAGCGTGGCTTAGCGTTCACTAACTACACCAACTTATCCGCTCAACCAGAAGTGTATCAAGCCATTCGTGAAGAAGTGCTGAAAGTGAACGAATCCTTACCAGATGCACAGAAGATCAGCAAATTCATTCTACTTTATAAAGAGCTAGATGCCGACGATGGCGAGCTAACTCGTACGCGTAAAGTGCGCCGTGGTGTGGTTGCGGAGAAATACGGAAACATCATCGAAACCATCTACAGCGACGATCCAAAAGTCGATGTGGATACGGTGATCACTTATCAGGATGGCACCAAAACACGCATTCAAACGTCGCTAGTGATTGAAACGCTTATTGAACATGAGCCAACACTGGTGGATAGCGAACAACGGAGGATCGCATAGTGAATACGGATTTATTACTGCAACTCGTCATTAATGGCGTGATCGTTGGCATGTTGTATGGCGTGGTCGCCATGTGCTTTGTACTGATATACAAATCGACTCAGGTGGTCAACTTCGCTCAGGGTGAGTTCTTGTTGATTGGCGCATGGGTATGCTGGGCGGCGCTTGTTCATCTGCAACTGCCATTTTTTATCGGCTTTTTACTCACGCTCGCGTTCATGATGGTGTTCGGTATTGCGGTGCAAACCATTGTGCTCAGGCCGTTAATTGGTGAACCGATTATCTCTGTGATCATGGTGACCATCGGTCTGTCTATGTTCTTCCAAGCATTGATGAAATGGATATTTGGTGTCTCAGCTGTGTCGTATCCGCAAGTGTTTGAAACCAACGTGGTGAATATCGGTGGTTTGAACGTTGAGTTCGCTTACATTCTGAGTTTGATCTTCTCGATGCTCATCATGGGCGCGTTCTACTGGTTCTTCAAATTCAGCAAAATGGGTCTGGCAATGCGCGCAACGGCATTTAACCAGCAAGTAGCCCAGAGTCTTGGCATTTCCATCAAGAAAGTGTTCGCCATTAGTTGGGCTATTTCGGCAATGGTATCTGCAACAGCAGGGATTGTTATCGGGATCGTTAACGGCGTATCTGACGCGCTATCCATTATTGGTATCAAAGTTTTCCCAGCCGTTATTTTAGGTGGCTTAGATTCTGTAGTCGGCGCAATTGTCGGTGGCATCACCATCGGGGTGCTAGAGAACTTAGCTGAGTTTTTTGATAGCCAATACCTGCAAGTGGGTAACCTGTACAACATCGCACCATTCTATGTGCTGTTAATCATTCTTGCCTTCAAGCCATACGGCCTGTTTGGTACCAAAGATATCGAGCGTATTTAAGGAGAAATAACATGGCTCAACTTAGCATGCGCCCATGTGGGGATTTTCGAACCACATACAAAAGTGATACGCCAATTTTTGAAACCAAAACCATCAGAAGCCTTGCGATTGCAGGTGTCATCGCCATGCTGGCAGCACCGCTGGTCTTGGATATTTACTTCCTAAACCTGTTTATTCAGATTGCATACCTCGGTATCGCGGCATTGGGCTTAAACATTCTGGTTGGTTTTACCGGACAAATCTCGCTAGGTCACGGTGCGTTCTTTGGCTTTGGCGCTTTTGCATCGGCTTGGCTAAATAACCAGTTTAACATTCCAGTCGTGTTTGCGATTCCGCTCGCGGGTTACTTAACCATGATTGTAGGGATGCTGTTTGGTCTGCCAGCGGCTCGAATTAAAGGTTTATATCTAGCTATCGCAACGTTGGCGGCGCAGTTTATTTTAGAGGACTTCTTTGCTCGTGCAGACTGGTTCAGTGGCGGCTCATATGGTGCTGGTGCAAACCCTATCAATCTGTTTGGCTTTGAGTTTACGACCGACGAAAGTTTCTTCTACATCGCTCTATTTGCGCTGATCTTCATGTATATGTGGGCATCGAACTTGATCCGTTCTCGTGATGGTCGCGCGTTTGTATCGGTACGAGATCACTATCTGTCGGCAGAAATCATGGGCATCAACCTAACTAAGTATCGTCTGCTCTCATTTGGTGTATGCGCATTCTATGCGGGCATCGGGGGCGCACTCTACGGACATTATCTAGGTTTTGTATCAGCAGAAGGTTTCACCATCATGATGTCTATCCAGTTTTTGGCAATGATCATCATTGGTGGCTTGGGTTCAGTCAAAGGCACATTGATGGGTACGATATTTATCGTATTGCTGCCTGAAGTTTTGGAGTTTGGCGTGACGGGGTTGGCTGAGTTTAGCAATAACACTTCGTTCATTGATGGCCTGGCTTACTTCAAAGAAATGGCGATTGGTTTAGTCATCATGCTGTTCCTCATTTTCGAACCTCAAGGGTTATCGCATCGCTGGCAACAGATTCGAGCATATTGGAAACACTATCCGTTCTCATATTAACGTGGAATTAAGTGGAATATACCTCAATAACAAGGACAACGAGTTATGAACAAAGGACATTTAGCGACAACGTTGGTGCTATCTTCGGCACTGTTTACTACCGCCACTTGGGCAAAAGACTCTGTATTTGTCGGGCAATTAGTCGACTTTTCTGGACCAACAGCCTATGTGAGCAAGCCCTATGGTTCTGGCGTACGAGACGCATTGCGTTGGATTAACCAAAACGGTGGCATTAACGGTACCGAGCTCGAATTTGAAACAGTAGACATGGCGTATAAAGTGCCAGTAGCGATTTCCAACTACAAACGTTGGGTGGCGCGTAAAGACATGGTTGCGCTACAAGGTTGGGGCACGGCAGATACCGAAGCACTCATCTCGTTTGTGACCAAAGACAAAGTGCCAGTGTTCTCTGCCTCTTATTCAGGTCACTTAACGGACCCAACCGGCAAGAACCCAAAAACCGCGAAACCAGCGCCTTATAACTTCTTCTATGGTGCGTCGTACTCAGATGCGTGTCGTGCACTAGTGAAGTGGGCGAAAGAAGATTGGGAATCAAAGGGCAACCAAGGTGCGCCGAAATTTACCCATATTGGCGATAACCACCCATTCCCGAATGCGCCAAAAGAAGCGTGTGCAGAATATGCTGAAGAGCTTGGTTTTGAGGTGCAAAACCCAGTCGTTGTGTCACTAAAACCAGGGGACTTCAAAGCACAATGTCTGTCACTCAAAGAGTCTGGCACCAACTACGGTTACATTGCCAATATCGGTAGCTCGGTAATCTCACTCGTGAAGTCTTGTAATACGGTTGGTACAGAGTTCCAGTACATGGCGAACATTTGGGGCGGTGACAAACCAGTACTTGAAGCGGCGGGCGATGGCCTTAAAGATTATGTTTTTCCTGGCATGACGGCGTTTTGGGGAGACGATAACGAAGGCATGAAACTGGTTCGTGAGATTTCTAAGCAGTCTGAATCAGAACCGGGCGAGTTTAGAACTCACCACTACATTCGCGGAATTTGTTCTGCGTTCTACATGAAAGAAGCGATGGAGTGGGCGAAAGACAACGGTGGCATTACGGGTGAAAACATCAAGAAGGGCATGTATGTCCATGACAACTGGGTCCCACAAGGCTTAGAAGGTGTTTGTGTACCTGCGAACTGGAAGCCGGAAGATCACCGTGGCACAACAACCGTGAACGTGTTTATGGGTAACAACAACGGCGGCGCAGTCGATATTAAGAAAGTGTCACAAGTGACATTGTCACGTCGTGACGATTGGCTAGGTTACTAATCGACGACTTATTAATAACAAAGCTTACTGAAAATAAGGATGGGTGAGAGGACACTCTCACCCTAGCAAGGAGTAGCTTGATGGCTGAATTAGCAACGAATATCGAACCGGCAGAAATACTGCTTTCAGTGAACAACATTGAAGTCGTGTACGACGAAGTAATCTTAGTATTACGCGGCGTGAGTTTAGAGGTACCCAAAGGGCAGATCGTAACCTTACTGGGTGCCAACGGTGCGGGTAAATCAACGACGTTAAAAGCCATTTCTGGTTTGTTGAAAACCGAAGATGGTGAAGTGACGCGCGGCGAAATCAACTTCATGGGCGAGCGCATAGACAGCAAAAGCCCGGAAGAGATCGTCCGTTCGGGCATCTTCCAAGTGATGGAAGGGCGCCGAATTGTTGAAGACATGACGGTGATAGAAAATCTTCGCTTAGGCGCTTACACGCGCACGGACAACGAAGTCGAGCAAGACATCGAAATGGTGTTTGATTATTTCCCTCGCCTTAAAGAGCGCACTGGTCTAGCGGGTTATTTGTCAGGTGGTGAGCAGCAAATGCTAGCGATTGGTCGTGCACTGATGGCTCGTCCAAAAATGATCTTGTTGGATGAACCTTCGATGGGGCTTTCGCCGCTATTGGTGAAGGAGGTGTTCAGCATTATTAACAAGATTAATAAAGATCAAGGCATTACCATGCTTTTGGTTGAGCAGAATGCCAACTTTGCCCTTCAAGCGGCCGATTACGGTTACATCATGGAATCCGGCAAAATCGTTCTGGATGGTAGCAAGCACGAACTGCTAAACAATGAAGATGTGAAAGAGTTCTACCTTGGCGGCGGCGATGAAGATCGCAAGAGCTTTAAGAACCTGAAATCTTACAAACGTCGTAAGCGTTGGTTGTAAGGAGCGATGATGAACGAACTATTTGATGCGAAAGAGTCTTTGTCTCCGCAAGCGCGAGAAGAATCGCTGTTTCAACGTCTGCCAACGTTGATTGAAAATGCAAAAGCCAACAGCGAACATTATGCGGCGCATTTTGCTGAGTTAGAGCCTACGTTGGCAAATAATCGTGAAGGGCTTACCCAGTTTCCGATTACGCGCAAATTCAATATGCCAAACCAACAGCAACTTAAACCGCCGTTTGGTGGTTTAAATAGTGTTGCGATTGGTCAGATGGCGCGTGTATTCCAATCACCGGGGCCGTTGTATGAGGCACAAACGGATGAGATGGATTTCTGGCGTATGGGGCGCGCGTTTCACGCGGCTGGATTTAGTGCGGGCGATTTAGTGCATAACACGCTCTCTTATCATTTCTCGCCTGGTGGATTTATTATGGATGGTGGCGCAAGAGCTTGTGGCTGCGCGGTATTTCCGGCGGGTGTCGGGAATACCGAAGCACAAATTGAAGCGATTAAACAGCTGCAGCCAACGGGTTACACGGGCACGCCGTCTTACTTGCTGACGTTATTACAAAAGTACCAAGATAAATACGATGAGTCGCCGAGTTTTACCAAAGCGCTGGTCTCTGGTGAAGCAGTCACTGCAGACATGCAACAGGCGTTTGCGGACAAAGGCATTGCAGTCTCTCAAGCCTACGCAAGTGCAGAGCTTGGTTTGATTGCTTATCAAGTCACAGGCGAGCAAGGCTTGGTGGTTGCCGAAGATATTATCGTTGAAATCGTTAATCCTGATGGCATTCCTGTACAACTGGGAGAAGTCGGTGAAGTAGTCGTGACATCGCTCGATGAGAAGTTTCCGCTGATTCGCTACGCAACGGGAGATTTATCGGCATACCTAGAAACGGGCTCGGGTTCGCCACGCACGAATGCGCGAATTAAAGGCTGGATGGGGCGTGCGGACTCAGCGGTGAAAGTGAAAGGCCTGTTTGTTTATCCGCATCAGATCCAAGAAGTCTGTCGTCGCCACGATATTAAAGGTTCTTTGAAAATTGAGCGTGATGGCTTCAACGATACCATTACTTTCTGCTGTCATGATGTTCATGTCTCGGCAGAGGACATTCAAGCGACACTTCAGTCTGTCACCAAACTGAAAGGCAATGTCCAGTTTGTACCGAACCAAGCGGAGCAGCCGTTAATCAATGACCTGCGCAGTTAACCCATCATTGTAAAACGCATTTATAAAAAGCTAACAACGTAAAAATCAAAGGCTAGGAGAGGGGATACCACATTGTGCTGCGTATCCCTTTCTTTTTGTGCCAGTACAATCAGGAGGGCGATAAATGAAGCAGGCACCGACCATCAATCAACAGTTTTGGGATAATTTGTTTACCCAAGGCACCATGCCGTGGGATGCCAAAACCACACCTCAAGAGCTAAAAGCTTACCTAGAAAACGCGCTTCATAGCGGTCAGTCTGTATTTATCCCTGGCTGTGGTGCTGCTTATGAACTCAGCTCTTTTATTCAATATGGGCATGATGTGATCGCGATGGATTACAGCCAACAAGCAGTAAAAATGGCGCAATCGACGTTAGGCAAGCACAAAGATAAAGTCGTGCTGGGGGATGTATTTAACGCTGACTCTACGCACTCATTTGATGTGATTTACGAGCGTGCCTTTCTCGCTGCACTACCGAGAGACCAGTGGCCAGATTACTTTGCTATGGTGGATAAATTGCTGCCAAGAGACGGTTTGTTAATTGGTTATTTCGTTATAGATGATGATTATCACTCTCGCTTCCCTCCATTTTGTTTGCGAAGTGGGGAGTTGGAGGGTTATCTAGAACCGACGTTTAAGCTTGTGGAATCCTCAGTGGTGGCAAACAGTGTTGAGGTTTTTAAAGGTAGAGAGCGCTGGATGGTGTGGCAGAAAAGTTGCCGTATTTAAACGCTATGGCATCAAATAATGAATATAAAATCAGCGTCACATAATGCATATTTTAAAGACAATTATTCTTGTGGTAACGATAAGTGTTGTGAATTGGCGAAGTTGTGAGAAATGTAGATCATGTCCTTTGAAAACATAAGGATATATAGTATGGACAAATCATTTTCTCTCATCGATAAGCCTACCTTCTTAGGCTCACTCTTTCTTTTACTCAGCGTCGTTATACCTTTAATTTTATTTCCCACACAAGGTGCGGATTGGATAGCTTCAGCCAAATTTTTCATGACCGATAAGCTTGGTGTTTTATACCTCGCACTGGGTATCGCAGCAATGTGTTTTATGATTTATACGGTGTTCAGCGATCTTGGCCAAATCAAACTTGGTGAAGCCGACGAGCAACCAGAATTTGGTAACGCCTCATGGGCTGCAATGCTATTTTGTGGAGGTATTGGCGCAAGTATTCTGTATTGGGGGTGTATCGAGTGGGCATACTACTATCAATCACCACCATTTCAGTTGGAAGCAGGCAGTGAAGAAGCCATTCGCTGGGCCGCGACTTATGGTCTGTTTCACTGGGGACCGATCGCTTGGTCAATTTACCTTATTCCTGCTCTGCCTATCGCTTACTTCTTTTATGTACGCAAACAACCTGTTTTGAAAATCTCTAGTGCGTTAATGCCTGTATTAGGAGAAAAGCGCGCAAACGGTGGTATTGGCAAGTTTATTGATGTGCTATTTATTTTTGGTATGTTGGGTGGCGCGGCGACTACGCTTGGCTTAGCAGCGCCTCTTATCAACGGTGGTCTACATCATATCTTCGGTCTTCCAAACAATACCTTCAGCCAAGTGGCTGTATTACTTCTCTGTACTGCGATTTTTGGTTACTCCGCGTATGCAGGGCTTGAGAAGGGGATCAAATTCCTTAGTAACATTAACTTCTGGGGTGCGATGGGCTTGTTACTCTTTGTACTTGCCGTTGGGCCAACCGTGTTCATGTTAGAAACGGGCTTAGATTCTATTGGTCGTATGTTGTCTAACTTCTTTGTTATGGCAACCTGGGCGGAGCCGTTTGGTGGTTATGGTGAGTTTACAGATACACACTTCCCGCAAGACTGGACTATTTTCTACTGGGCATGGTGGTTGGTCTTTGCTCCTTGTATGGGATTGTTTGTTGCGCGTATCTCGCGTGGAAGAACGATCAAACAGATGGTCGTAGGTTCTATATTTTACGGTTCTTTAGGCTGTTTCTTATTCTTCATTGTTTTAGGTAACTATGGTTTATCGTTGCAATTGACGGGTGAGCTTGATGTCATCGCAATCCTCAACGAATCGGGCGCACCGGCGGCTATTTTTGCAACGTTAGACACACTACCGTTAGGGGCAATCGTTATTGGTGTTTTTACACTGTTGTGTATCATTTTTACGGCGACGTCGTTTGACTCTATCTCGTACATTCTTGCGTCTGTGGTTCAAAATGATGTGACGGAAGAACCGATGCGCTGGAACCGTTTGTTCTGGGCGTTTACTTTGTCTTTTCTGCCAACCGTCCTAATGTTCATGGGAGGTTTATCGACATTACAAACCGCTGCGATCGTGGGAGGTTTACCGTTGCTAGTTATCTCGGTGATGTTGATGGTGTCCTTTGTTCGCGCGGCGAGCCTAGATATTAAACATCAAGCAGAATACGAAGAGCCAACCATTAACATTGAAGAACTGCCGGAAATTGACCCTTGGTCAACAGAGGGAATGGCTTTGGCGAAATTTGAGCGCTTTAAAGACTTAGCTCAACAGGCGGCTGAAGAAGAGCGCGAAGCAATGGCGGCCCTGATGAGCATGCGTAAGAGAATTCGCGCATTTGCCTTAGAACATAGTTGTGAATCTGGGTTTTCGGACCATCATTTACCAGAAGAGATGCAAACAGAGCTACAGCAACTAACCGAAGCGCTTGAGTTGGCTCAACAGAAGAAACAAGAACTGTCTGAACAAGCCCAAGAATCTCGAATGGAATTTAATCATGTGTTATTAGGCGGCGCGTCGGCAGGTTTAGCAACGTCGCAGGCTTAAGAACAGACACACAAGAGCCGAGTACAAACTCGGCTCTTTTTTTGGCGTGGATACCTTACAGTTAAAAATTCTGCTCAGTCAGTGTTAATGCTTATACTATTTTAGGTTGACCATCTGATGCGGTGGCACCGCCGTCTACAGGTAGGTTTACGCCATTAATGAAAGATGCGTCATCACTTGCCAAGAAAGCCACGACAGACGCAATTTCTTCAGGTTCGGCGGCTCGGCCGAGCGCAATGCGCTCATTGAATTTATCGCGGATTTCCTGCGGCCAGCCGTTCGTCATGTTGGTTTTTACTAAGCTTGGGCATACGGCGTTAATTCTTACACCCTCCGCACCATGGTCCAATGCCATCGCTCTAGTAAGGTTGACCACAGCGCCTTTACTCGCGCAATAGAATGCGGCACCCCAGTCACCACCCAAACCAGAAACGGACGCGGTATTCACCATACAACCTTTCGTTTTTAAGAGTTCAGGTAACGCAAACTTCGCGCAATAAACGACGCCGTCAATGTTTACACCAGAGATCTTCTTCCAGTCTTCCACACTACCTTCAATCACTGAACCAGGGACATGTACGCCAGCATTGTTTACTAAAATATCCAGTTTACCGAAACGGGTAACAACATCAGAAATCAGTGCTGCGACTTTGTCTGGATCAGAAACATCAATGGAATGCGCAGACACGCGCTGTTTATCAAAGCTCTCAACGGCGTTTGCCAACTGCTCTTCATTCCAATCGGCAAGAGCGACGTTTGCGCCTTCTTCATACAAACGTTTTGCGATGGCCAAACCAATACCATTGGCAGAACCAGTCACGAGTGCGACTTTATTTTTTAATCCTCTCATGCGATTTCTCCTTCGAAACTTACAAAAACGGGATCTTGATTTTTCTCTGTGCGCGGCAACATCAGTTTGTCGTTGTCGCTGTAATCTACGGGGATAGCCACCACTGCTGGTCCTTCAACGTCCATGGCTTTATTCAATGTCGGTAGCAATTCGTGTTGACTAGTCACTGCGAAGCCTTTCGCGCCAAATGATTCGGCGTACGCCTTGAAATCAATTGGTCCAAATTTCACACCAGAGCAGCGCTGATATTTGTTGATCTCTTGCATTTCTACCATGTTGTAGGCGTTATCAACCCACACAATATGGACGATATTGCAGTTCAGTCTAACCGCGGTTTCTAACTCCATGCTCGATTGCATAAAACCGCCGTCTCCCGATATCGATACCACTTTGCTGCCAGGTTTCAGTAGGCTGGCACCAATGGCCCATGGCAGTGCAACGCCCATCGTTTGTTGGCCGTTAGACACCAGCATTTGGCGAGCTCGAAAACAACTTAAGTAACGAGCGATCCAGATGTGGAAGCTCCCCATATCAAGACATAACGTGGTATCTGGTGTGATGATAGATTGCATGGCTTTAATCAGTGCCAGTGGATGAAATCCTTGCTTGTTATAGACATTGGGATAGGTTTTGATCACTTGCCGTTGCAGTGCTACCTCTTCCAGTACTGAAAGTGCCGTTGGGGAAAGGCGAGCATATTCAGAGATGTAGCTGCCCATTTTGTCTAATGACTGCGCAATGTTTCCGACGATTTCAACACAAGGCTGATAATTAAGTTGGTATTCTGCCGGTTCAATATCGAGGTGAATCACTGGGTTGCGGTGGCTGTTCCAAAGCTCAGGGTCATACTCTATTGGGCTAAAGCCGATGGTGAGAATTAAATCGGCATCACGCAGTAAAACATCGCCGGGTTGGTTGTTAAATAAACCAACACGACCAGCAAAGTGGTGATAGTAGTTGATGTCTACCGTGCCGGCGGCTTGGTAAGTGCCGACAACGGGTAGCTGCGTATTTTGAAGAAATCGGGCGATAGCAGCAGCGTTTTGGCTGCGGCTCGCGTGAAGGCCAAGTAAAACCACACAACGCTTTGCTTTGCTGATTCGACTGACCGCTTCTTCGATTGCTGCGATGTCTGCGCAACCAGGCTGTGTGTAAGGCGAGGGGACAATAATGTCCGTTTGGGTTTGCTCGGATAAAACATCTTGGGGGAGACTCAAAAAGCAAGCCCCAGGACGACCTGACTCTGCGATACGAAATGCGTTCGCCATGATCTCGCTTGCGGCGTCCACATGCTGCACTTCAGCACTGAATTTGGTTATAGAGCGAAAAATACTGACGGTATCCATGCTCTGGTGTGTTTGTTTTTGCTGGTCAGTTCGTTTCACAGCACCACCGATAGCAATCAGCGGATCGCCTTCGGAGTTTGCTGTTGCCACCCCCGTAACTAGGTTTCCACAGCCTGGACCTGACGTAACCATTGTAACGCCTGCTTTGCCGGTTAGTCTTCCCATAACGCCCGCCATAAACGCGCCGTTAGCCTCGTGACGTACCGGAATCATTTGGATGTTAGTTTCTTCAATCGCATCGAACAGTCGATCGATTTTTGCACCGGGAATACCGAAAATGTACTTAATGCCGAGAGACTCTAGCTGTTGAGCGATCAACTGAGCTCCATTTTTATTTGAAGGTTTGGATTGCATTTGTTGTCCTTATTATTTGTTGTCCTTATTATTTGCCTGACTTTGTTACTTTTCCGCCTTTTCTATGGCGGTATTTATATCTTCCGGAGCCAAATTGGCGTTGAGGAAGTCTGTCGATACTGGGGTATCAATCACTAGCCGTGAGACTTTGCCAATCTGGAGAAATCCTGACGAAATGCTGTAATCCTGGATATGACCACCTCCTTGGCGGTCATCGGTAATAAAATGTTCGTGATAGCCGGGTACATTGATGCCAGTCGTATATTTAGGACTGCGAAAGCCGGCGACCACGCCTTGCTTATGCGTGAAGCGGAATGTCGGTTGTTCTTTGACCACTTCAAGCATTGGCCGATAAGGGCGTGTTTGTTTAGGTACGGTGCGAGTACGAACTGAATCGAAAACGCCATCAATGCGCACTGCGCAAAATAGGTTGTCACTTGGAACCATGTCGTCTATGAGGCTATGGACTTCATGACGTGACATGCGCGATGTTAGTGGCAGCTCGATATCAGGCTTAAAAAAAGTCATGACAGCAAAGGGCGTTTTTTGCGCCAGATCTGCCGGGTTTGCGGAGCCATCCGACTTGAGTTGAAAAACTTCCTTATCAAACGCAATCAACTCACCATCCAATTCATTGAACGTACCTAAACCAAAATCACCATGTTTCAGGAGTTCTTCTATGGTTGTTGAGCCTTCGTAAACACCAGCGATCAAAGCACTCATTAACGAAGTCTGATAAATCTCACCATCTCCGGTAACGTGATGGTATTCAGAAAATTCTTTCGCTACTTCAAGCGAACAAGCACATAGAGGGTTATAAAATCCACGCATGAGTAAGACCAGTTATGCAATGAAGAGTATATTTAGATTGACTTCTACACGGTGCTAAATCCAATATAAAAAAGATTTATTTTGATATGGAAAATATATGGAATTTCGCTACCTGAAGTATTTTGTCGCGGTCGCCGAGACTCGTCACTTTACCCGAGCCGCTGAACAGTTAGGGATTGCGCAACCTCCTTTAAGTCAACAAATCAAAAAGTTAGAGCACGAGCTTGGTGTGGACCTATTTAAGCGCTTGTCTAGAGGGGTAGAACTGACCCATGCTGGGCAAGTCTTTTATACGGATGCGGTAAATATTCTTGCTGATGTGGAACGCGCTAAAGCAAAAGCCCGACAGATTGCCCGTGGTGAAAATACGCAGGTTAAAATTGGGTTCGCGACGTCAACATCAACCTGCATTAAGGTATTAGAGAGGGTGGGGCGTATTCAAGAGAGTGGGGTTCATTTACAGGCGGCGGAACTGTCAATGCCAGAGCTTGCCGCTCAGTTAAAAAGCAAACAACTTGATCTCGCAATCATGCGGCTACCCTGCTACGCCAGTGAGCCTTTTGAGCACAAGGTGTTGTTTAACGACCCGTTTGTCGCGGTGATTCCGGCGGGGCACGAGCTGGCAAAGTATCCCTGTATCCAGATGAAACAGTTGAGAGACCATAAAATTTTACTGTTTCCACGAGAGACTGGACCTGCATTGTTTGATGGCATGAGCACACTTTTTGCCGACGCAGGAGTAAGACTCGAACCACAGTTTGCAGCACCGCAACTTCGTACGACGATTGCCATGGCGCAGGCTGGGTTAGGTATTGCTCTCGTTCCGCGTTCACTGGCTGAACATCTCGATGATTCTGCGACAGTCGCCGAGATTGATGATATCCCTCTCACTAGTCGTGTTGTTGTTGCTTGGGAGGCATCTAATCTCAATAAACAAGCGTTGAAAGTAGCCATGAACATCGGTCATGTTGAGGTTTAAAGATGAGTCATCGAACTGGCTCTGATAGCCACAGGCAAATGTGATACTCTCCCTCGTTATATGCAAAGCTATGCTTTGGTTGAATAGACAAATCTTACTCAACGAATAGAACTTACTGAGGATGTACCAATGATATACGCTGCGGTCTTTGATATGGACGGGTTGCTGATTGATTCAGAACCTTTGTGGAAGGAAGCGGAAAAGCAGGTGTTTTCATCAGTTGGCGTCCAAGTGACCGAAGTATTATCAAAGCAGACTGCGACGATGACGACAGGTGAAGTAACAAGGTTTTGGTATGAACGTAATCCTTGGCAAGAAAAGAGCCTAGAGGAAGTAGAGAATGCTGTTGTGGATAAAGTGGAGACATTAATAATTGAAAAAGGATGCGAATTAGAGGGTGTTACAGAAACACTCAAATTGCTTAAGGAAAAAGGGTTTAAGATAGGGCTGTCTACTAATTCACCTTATCAACTCATTCCCACCATTTTGAACAAACTCGGTATTGCCAGTTACTTTGACGCGATATCATCGTCAGACGATGTAGAACAGGGCAAGCCAGAGCCAGATGTCTACCTTTCAACAATCAATAAACTAGGTGTAGATTCAAGTAACTGTATTGCCTTTGAAGACTCTTATTCGGGTATGCTTGCGGCAACACGAGCAAACATAAAAACAGTCGTGATACCTCAACCTGATAAGTTCTACCAAGAGTTTAATGAAGCCAGTCTAAAGCTGCAAAAGCTATCAGAGTTTAATGAAAGCCATTTAGTGGATTTAATAGGATAAAGCTATTCATTACGATTGGTAATATTTATGACAGATGTCATACCATATGGAGAACTTTGATGAGACATTAGTTGCTTATGTGTAGGAGTGGTGAGGGATGAAATGAAGCTTAATGTCGTTGCATATTTGATCAAAGAAGGCTACGAAGAGGCCGATATAATCAACCCTAAGAAACAAGAAGAAAGGTGAAGTGCACTTGCCATTTTTTTCAAAAGTAAACCTGCGTCATCACAGTAGACGGTTACAAAACATGGGTTTTACGGTTGAACTAGCCAAGATAGATGCATAAAAAGACTAACAAAGCATTTAAGAGGGACTCCCGAGGCTTGTCATTTTTTGGTTTCGGGTTAATGATAGCGTTATTCACAACTTAGTGCAGCGTTAAACCGCAAGGATGATGGATGATTAAAGCGCAAGTATATGATGTATTTTGTGATGAATTGGCTCAAGGTAACCCTTGTGGTGTTGTCGAACTAAATCACTGGCTGAGTGATTCTGAGTTACTTCAAATCACTCATCAGGTCGCTCAACCTGTCACATCATTTGTGGTTCAGTCTGGCAGTGACTACCACATTCGCTGGTTTAGCCTAGAAGGAGAGATCAACCTATGCGGACACGGAAGTTTGGGCGCAGGCGCTGCAATCATTTCCAACTATCATCAGAATGAGGTCATTCTAAAAAGCCAATATGGTCATATTACCGTTACTGAACTGGATGGAATGTATCGGATAGTGATGCCAAGTTGGCAAGCAAAGCCTCATGTAATCCCCTTGGATATTTCAGGCTTTTCCAATCGCCCCGTAGATGCTTTTACAACGCGTGATTTGGTTGTTGTTCTCGAATCCGAAGATGATGTTGTTCGCTATCAACCTAACTTTGATGAGCTGATTAAAATTGATGCGTTTCATGCTGTCATCCTGACGGCTCAAAGCTCTGATAGTGGCTATGTGCTGCGTTACTTTGCACCTAAAATCGGTATTTCAGAGGATCTTGCCACAGGCTCAGCTCAGTGCTCATTGGCGCCTTATTGGTTTGAAAAGCTAGGCAAAGAAAAACTGATGGCTCGCCAGCTATCTCGTGCTGGTGGTTATTTTGAAGTGGCTCGTGGTTCAGAATCTACTATCGTATTGTCTGCACACGTAAAAAGTCGCACTTAACTTTAAACGCCTCTAGCTCTGACCAAGAACCGGAGGCGGTCGATTTTTTGATTGTCCTATAAGTGCAGAGCTAAGATTTTAACCCTGCAGCGGTCATCATGACGCGAAACAGCATTGATACGAACCCCAGAGCTAGCACACTGGCCGCCCAGATCCCAACCATCCACGCCCATTGGCGGCACCAATTTTTGATTTTCATACTCACTCCTTATCAACTCGTTAATGGTACGCTTCGTCTTCTTTCACTTTTCCAGAGAAGACGTAGTAACTCCAAAAGGTGTAAGCCAGAATTATCGGGATGATGATCACCGCTCCAACGAGCATAAAGCGCTGACTGCTTGCAGGAGCCGCTGCTTCCCATATTGATATGCTAGGAGGAATGATATTTGGCCAGATACTGATGCCAAGCCCTGCGAACCCGAGAATCACGATCACTAGCGCCATCACGAAAGGGCTGCGCTCTTTTCGCTTTTTAACGGAGTCGGCAATCTTCAAACATACCAGCCCAGTAATGACAGGTACGGGCAATAAGTAGAACAAATTAGGCAGAGAAAACCATCTTTCCGCAATGGCAGGGTAAGCAAGTGGGGTCCAAGCGCTCACAATGACTAATGCGGAGATCATCGCCAGTAGTGTTTTGTTAGTGAAGCGGTACATCGTGTTTTGCAGTGCACCTTCCGTTTTCATGATGAGCCATGTGCTACCAAGCAGTGCGTACGTTGCGACTAAACCCAAACCACAAAAGATGGGAAAAGGGGTGAGCCAGTCTAGTTGGCTACCTACGAAGACGCGGTTTTCCACCGCAAAGCCCTGAATTACCGCGCCAACAACGATGCCTTGGAAAAATGTGGTTAAAATCGAGCCGACCATAAAAGAGCGGTCCCAGAACTTTAAGTGGCTTTCCAATGCTTTAAAGCGAAACTCAAACGCTACGCCACGAAAGATCAAAGCAATCAACATCAACGTTAAAGGGATGGTTAGTGCTTCAATAATCACCGCGTAAGCCATGGGAAAAGCGCCAAATAGAGATGCGCCTCCAAGCACAATCCAAGTTTCGTTGCCGTCCCAAACTGGCGCGACACTGTTGACCATGACGTCTTTTTGTTTTTCATCCTTGATGAAGGGCATCAGTATTCCAATACCCAAATCGAAGCCGTCCATGATGATGTACATCAAAGTGGCAAAAACGATGATCGCGAACCAAATCACGGATAAATCAAAATGCATATCTTCTACCTTCACTTTGTGACAAATTCTAGATGCGGCCTGAAACGGTCGTCATGTCGTGCTCATCGTGCTCGATTGCATCGGGGCCTTTCTTGATTTGGTGGATCATGTAGTAATACCCAAAACCAAATACCAAGCTGTATACAACAAGGAAACACAGCAGGCTGATGCTCATTTGTAGGTCTCCATGTGCAGAAACCGCATCACGCGTTTTTTGTACGCCATACACGACCCAAGGTTGCCGACCAACCTCTGTCGTAAACCAGCCAGCGAGTATTGCGATAAGACCAGATGGCCCCATAAATAATGAAAACTTGAGGAACCAACGCGAGGTATAAAGCGTGTTCTTTTTTCGTAACCATATGCTGTAGAAGCTCTGAAAAATCATCAGAAGTCCTAGCCCGACCATGATTCGAAATGACCAAAAGACGATAGGTGAGTTCGGTCGTTCCTCTTTCGGGAAGTCTTTCAGCGCCGGGATTGGCTCAGTTAAACTGTGGCGTAGGATCAAACTTCCTAAAACAGGAATTTCTAAGGCATAGTCTGTGCGTTCTTGTTCCATGTTTGGCATGCCGAACAAAATCAATGGGGTTGGTTTGCCATCACTGTTATCCCAATGCCCTTCGATGGCAGCGATTTTGGCGGGCTGGTACTCTAAGGTGTTTAGCCCGTGCACATCGCCAATCACGGCCTGGAGTGGCGCAAGGAACACTAAGATCCCAAGCGACATCGAAAACATCGTTTTTACCGCAGTCGATTGATTGCCTCTCAATAAATGCCAAGCGGCTGACGCGCCTACAAAGAGTGCTGAACTGACGAAAGCCGCGACGCTCATGTGCGCCAAACGATAAGGAAATGAAGGATTGAAAACGATAGCAAACCAGTCGGTTGGCACCACGCGTCCGTCAACAATTTCATAACCTTGTGGCGTTTGCATCCAACTGTTGGAGGCGAGAATCCAGAAGGTCGAAATTATCGTGCCTAACGCCACCATCGAGGTTGCAAAAAAGTGCAGCTTTTCGCCGACGCGACGCCAACCAAACAGCATCACGCCAAGAAATCCGGCTTCGAGAAAGAAAGCCGTTAACACTTCATAAGTCAGTAATGGGCCAGTGATAGAACCAGCGAAGTCGGAGAAACCACTCCAGTTGGTGCCGAATTGATAGGCCATGACAAGGCCAGATACAACGCCCATCCCAAAGTTAACCGCAAAAATTTTCGACCAGAAGTGATAGAGCTTTTGGTAATCGGGATTACGTGTTTTTAGCCATAAGCCTTCTAGCACGGCGAGGTAGGTGGCCAAACCTATGGTGATAGCGGGGAAAATAATATGAAAGGATACCGTAAAGGCGAACTGTATCCGTGCAAGCATAAATGCGTCGAGGCCAAACATTAAACTTCCTTTGATCTTTTAAGTTTTATGAGAGAGCTATTTTAAAAGGAGCGGAATGAGGGAAGTAGGTACAGACAGTGACTATAAACCTATAACAGATTAAATATTGAAGTGTTATTATTTTGAATTCAGCTTTATGGAGGGGGATCCGCGTGTGGCGAAGTATCAAGAGTTAGTGGAACAGCTTAAAAGGCAGATAAAATCGGGGATATGGCACCCGGGTGACAAACTGCCTTCTCTGCGTCGCCAATCTGAACACTCGGGCTTAAGCTTGATGACGGTGTTGCATGCCTATCAAATTCTGGAATCTCAAGGCTGGGTAACGTCACAGCCGCGATCTGGTTATCGCGTTGCTCCCAATATTAAGAGTTCAAATGAACCCCAAGCGCCAGCAGCGGTTGCGTGGACAGAGCAGGTAGACATCAATGAGTTTATCTTTGATGTGCTGCAGGCGAGTAAAAATCCATCCATGATCAATTTTGGCTTTGCCTATCCAGATCCAAGCTTGTATCCACGCTATCACGTGAATCGGGCGATGAGCGCAGCCGCTCGCAATATGCCGATTTCCACCACCTTTGATAACTTACCGCCGGGAAACGAACAATTACGCACCATCATCGCGAAGCGTTATGCTGCGAAAGGCATTGAAATTTCACCCGATGAAATTGTCATTACGGCAGGCGCGCTGGAGGCGTTAACGCTCAGTTTGCAAGCCTGCACAAGACCGGGAGATTGGGTGGTTGTAGAGTCGCCTGCATTCTATGGCGCATTGCAATCCTTGGAGCGGTTAGGTTTGAAAGCGCTCTCAGTAAGAACAGACCCTGTCACGGGCATTGACCTAGACTCATTGGAACGAGCGCTGCAAACACACGATGTGAAAGCATGTTGGCTGATGTCGAACTTCCAAAATCCTCTGGGTTTTACGCTCTCCAACGAGAAAAAACAAAAGCTGATTGAACTGACACAGCGATATAACGTGCCAGTGATTGAAGATGATGTGTACAGCGAACTGCATGCCGGGAATGACTCGGTTTACCCACTAAGAATGTTTGATGACACGGGCAATACCATGTTGTGCTCCTCGTTTTCAAAATCATTAATCGCAGGACTACGTATTGGTTGGGTTGCGGCGGGAAAGCGGGCGCTAGAGGTACAAAAGTTACAGTTAATGAGTACATTAGCGACGAGCGCACCAGTGCAAATGACATTGGTGCATTATTTAACAAGCCGCAATTATGAATCGCATTTGAAGCAGTTACGGAAAAAGCTGTTTGAACGTAAAAGTAAGATGACGGATCGGCTTAATGAGCTGTTACCTGAAGAAGTCAAAGTGTTAAGCCAAAGCGGCGGGTACTTTATTTGGTTAGAGCTTCCCAAGCATATCGACGCCTTGCAGATATATCGAGAAGCGCTAAAAGATAATATCAGCATCGCACCGGGAAAGATGTTCAGCCTGACAGAACAATACGATCACTGTATTCGTCTTAACGCTTCTTTTGAGCTCAATGACAAATACGTCCATGCTCTCAATCTGCTTGCCAACATTATTCGCGAACATTTGGCAAAATAGCGACTTTCTTCAGTTTTTTGGTTTAATGGAGCGCGCCGGATTTCCAGCAACTCGATCGCCTGGCGCAACGTCTTTGGTTACGACAGAGCCAGCGCCGACGACGGCCTCATCGCCAATAGTCACGCCTGGCAGTATGATTGCGCCCCCACCAATCCAAACGTTATTGCCGATTTTGACCGGTTTGGCGATCTCATCTCCGGCTAAGCGTCTTTGTGTATCGAGTGAATGAGCGGCTGTGTAAATTTGCACTCTAGGCCCAATCATGACGTTCGCACCAATCTCAACCTGTCCATTGTCCAGAATATTGGCATCCCAGTTGATGTAGGTGTTTTCCCCGATGGACAAGTGACAACCGTAGGTAAGTTGAAGCGGTGGCTCTATACAGGCGCTGTTTTCTAATTGGACGCCCATTTCCGCCAATAGTTGTCTACGGATATCTGGGTTTGGCTCGTGGTTAAATTGGAAGACAAGCTGCGCAGTGTTGGCGCGCATTAGCTTTAGTTCTTCATCCAGGCAATTATAGGTTTCTCTAGAGCGCATCCGAGTCAGTTCTGACATAACAATCATTCCATTAATGGTTTGCAGTTGAGGCCACAATGATAAGTGAGTGTTTCAGTCAATAGGGGATTTTTATTATGAAATCAGAGGCTTATCACTGATTTATATTCAATAGGTTAGTTTTGAGTAAGCACTCGTTAAGAGTCATTCAAATAGAGAAGTGAAGTGAATTGGGTAAGTTCCTTTTAGCAGGGGAGGAAAGTATAGATTGGATGTTGCTTTCCTCTCCACAGCTTGATTTGGAGCATTTATTGGCTGTCCCACATCACTTCGCACTCTTCTTTAATAGCCGATTTTAAAAGCTCAATAAGTGGAAATGCTCTGCGTCCTAAACTGACCGTTTGTTCCTCTTGCTCCTCATCTTCTTCCATTGCTTGACTGTTGTTCTGCTCTATCGCTTCTTGTGCTGCGAGAGCGGAGGTCAATCTAGATAGAGCATCAGGGGTGTCTTGAGCGGAAATTGACCCTGGTACTGAGCCACTATGGCCCATCATTTTGATCATCTTTATCGCAATATCGCCAAACATAGTGACGTTCGAGTGGCTATGGCAACGAAATGTAATAAGCATTTACCTGCTCCTGTTTTAGGTGTTCATTTGAGTATAAATGGTATCTGAGACACGAGGCAATTTAATCCGATAATTCGCAATCTTTCAGATAGCTATCTATCTTTAACGAGAGACAAACAGAAGGAGATGATTTTGTTGAACTCCCAATTAAAGACGTTGATTTGGCGGCTTCACAAGCGAATATTTACGTTGCTTATGGTGTTATGCATATGGTCACCTTCTGTCGTTGCTCAACCTTCCATTGTTTTTGGTGTCGTACCGCAACAGTCGGCGACCAAACTAGTGCAACAATGGCAGCCATTACTGCAACGCTGGGGAGATCTTGCTGGCGTTGAGATTAAGTTTGCCACGGCACGTGATATTCCCACATTCGAAGCTCGCTTGATGGCTGGAGCCTACGACATTGCATACATGAACCCATATCACTTTACCTTGGTGAATCAAAACCCAGGTTATACGGCTTTAGCAAGAGCGAAGAATAAGCGCATCACAGGCATTATTGTAGCAAGGCGAGGGAAGTCGGTTTCCCTTGATGAGCTGCAAGACAAGACCATCGCTTTTCCTGCCCCACGAGCATTTGCTGCTTCTATCATCACACAATCAGAGTTGGCGCAGAAAGGCATCAAGTTTACGCCTAAATACGTCGGTTCGCACGACTCAGTCTATTTGGGGGTACTTAAAGGTTTGTACATTGCTGGTGGTGGCGTGAAGCGTACCTTTGAGAGCTTACCGAGTGAAATAAAAGACCAACTTAGCATCATTTATACAACTGCTGGTTATACGCCTCATGCTATTGCGGTTTCAAATAATGTCGATGAAGAGATTACTCTTGCCTTACGAAAGGCAATTTCGCAACTTAATGACGATCCAAAAGCACAGGAGAGTTTTACTTTACTCAACATTGACGGGTTACAGCTTGCACAAGACCAAGATTGGCAAGATGTTGTTCAATTGGGAATCTCAAGATAAATGGTTGTCCTATGACGCTGCGTTCGAAAACGATACTTGGCATTGCTCTTATTGAGGCCCTTGCGCTCGGTGTACTCATCATTAGTGGGCTTAATTGGTTGGAAAGTTCCAACGAGACTAGCCTCGAGGTTGGGAGCCAACACTTGGTGAGTGTATTTGCTCAGGCGTCGAGAGATGCGGTGATTGCGACGGACTTAGCCTATCTAGACAGTTTTGCTCGTTCTGTCGTGAGTGAGCACGAGCTGGCTTATATTCGTATTGTTAATCAAGATGGCGTCGAGCTGACGCTACAGGGGGATTACAGCGGTGTTGATACTGGTGTGAGACCGTTTGATGTGACCGATGGAGTTTACGATGTTGCGCAAGAGATTACTCTTGGAGAGCAGGCTTTCGGTAAGGTTGAAATGGGTGTGAATGTTGAACATGTACATCAAGTTCTTTCATTTGCGACTCATGCAAGTTTGGTTATCGCCTTTATTGAAATGTCGCTGGTGGCCATGTTTTCGTATGCTCTCGGTAGCTATTTGATGAAGCGGCTCGATCTTCTTCGTACTGGGGTAATCAAGGTTTCACAGCAAGGTCCGGGTTCGCAAATTTCGATTTCAGGCAATGACGAAGTTACACGTGTTGGCGAAGCGTTTAACCAAATGTCACGCTCTTTAGCGCAAGCGCAAACTAAACTTCAGCAAGAGCATCAAACCCAGCAACAGTTATCGGCCAAAATATCGCAGCTTGCTGAGGTTGCTGAGCATGCGCGTGATACCATCATCATTACTCACCCTGACGGCACTATTGCATGGGTAAACCCTGCGTTTGAACAGCTAACCGAATATACGTTGGAAGAAGTCATTGGCAAATCGCCGGGCGAGTTACTCCAAGGGCCAGACACAGACCCAAATACGGTGGCATTGCTCTCAAACAGTGTCCGTAAGCACTCTCCTATTAGGGTTGAAATACTCAACTATACCAAGTCGAAGCACCCGTATTGGGTCGAGTTGGAGCTCTCTCCTGTGTTTGATGAAGATGGCGGGCTGTTACGTTTTATTGCGGTAGAGCGTGACATCACCGACAGGCGCAGGATGGAGAGGCGTCTGTCGTCTGCTTTAGATAAATCGAAAAAGGCGATGCAAGCCAAATCGGAATTTTTGGCGAACATGAGCCATGAGATTCGTACCCCAATGAACGCGATCATGGGGATCAGCGAGATATTGCTTGAGAACGAAAACCGTCGAGAGCCAAGGGAGTTATTACTCTTGCTGCACAAATCTGCCAACAACCTTGTGACCATCATTAATGACATCCTCGACTACAGCAAAGTAGAAGCGGGCAAGTTGACGTTAGTTGAAGAGGAGTTTGACTTGCGTTCACTCGTCGAGAGCTGCACCGCTTTGTGTGCCTATCAGGCGGATAAAAAGAACCTCAAGTTGTTGGTTGATATGCCATTGGCCATGAATACGGTCGTGGTCGGTGATAAAGGTCGGATTAATCAAATCTTGCTTAACTTGATCGGTAATGCGGTGAAATTCACAGATGAAGGCCATGTGCTACTCAAAGTCAGAGAAAGTGAGCACGGTTTTGATTTTTCCGTGAGTGATACGGGCATTGGTATTCCCGAAGATCGATTGGCTCATATTATGGATAAGTTTGAGCAGGTCGATACCTCCGCGACAAGACGCCATGAAGGTACAGGCTTGGGGTTGGCAATCTCAAAACGTTTGATCAGCATGTACAACGGCGAGCTTTGTGTGCATTCGGATTTTGGCAAAGGGTCGTGTTTTAGCTTTAGTTTGCAGTTGCCTAAGCAAAGTCAGCTTCTTTCCGAACCGATAGAGCTGAGTGCAAATCGACTATTGTTGATTGATGATTATCAACCGCGCGTGCAACACTTGATAAATTTAGCTCAAGAGATTGGCATTGAAGTTACTCATGCCAACGATTGGTCAACTGCGCAGTCTTTGGGTAAAAAATTGGATGGTTTTGATCGTATCCTCGCGAGTGTAAACAATGCTCAAGATAGAGATGAGCTCTATGAGCTTGATGCGACAGAATCCGCTGCCAAACGGGTACTGTTCCTTGCACCTTGCGTGATGGAGGAAGGGCAGGCATGGTCGTGCGAGCGGGATCGTTTATTGCCGCAACCGGTCACGCAGCATAAACTGCAAGCTCTGTTTTCTACTAAGACACAAAAGCGTCGAGAACTTGCCTCAGATGAGAATCCTGACTTTTCTAGCCTGCACCTATTAGTCGCAGAAGACAGCCATATCAATCGAATATTGATTGAAAAAATGTTGCAAGACACAGGTGTTAAACTGACGTTGGCGGAAGATGGTGTTGAAGCCGTTGAACTTTATAAACAGCTTTCTCCGGACTTGGTGATTACCGATATTTCTATGCCAAACAAAGATGGTTTTGGCGTGACAAAAGACATTCGTGAGTTACAGGAAAGTGGTGCGTTTCCTTGGTGTCCAATCGTCGCGTTTTCCGCACATGCGATGCAAGAGCAGCAACAAAAAAGTATCGCATTAGGTATGGATGATTACCTGACAAAACCAGTTCAGAAAAGTGATTTGCTTAATATGATCGCGAAGTGGGGATGCCATACCCTTACAGAGGAAAAGCACGCCTCTGTTTAGTGTTTCGGTTCGATTAAATCGGCTCAAAAAAACGAGCATGTTATTAAACATGCTCGTTTGTAATTGTGTATCGTGGGTTGAGCAATTTACAAGCTGTTTGGATCGCCCAATGCTAACGCCACTTTCGACATCGGCCGTTTACCTAAGGCTCGGCAAATTTGCCAACCTGCTTGGTTGATTATTTTAAGATCAATGCCTGTTTCAATCCCAAGTTGCTCACAAAGATAAAGCACATCTTCCGTTGCAACATTGCCACTGGCACCTTTCGCGTAAGGGCAGCCGCCCAGTCCTGCAACGGCACTATCAATGGTATTGATCCCCATCAGCAAGGCTTGGTAGATATTGGCTAACGCTTGTCCATAGGTGTCATGAAAATGTACCGCGAGCGCGTCTTTTGGCAGTTGCGTTAACAGCGAATCCAGCATGGCGATAACGCGATTAGGCGTTGCTTTGCCGACCGTGTCACCAAGCGAAATTTCATAACATCCCATATCAAACAGCGTATTCGCTACCGCGGTGGTTTGCTCTGGTTTTATTTCTCCCACGTAGGGGCAAACCATGGTGCAGGATAAATACCCACGCACAGGAATGTTGTGTTGCTTTGCGAGCTCGATCACGGGCTCAAAGCGAGAGAGGCTTTCCGCAATGCTGCAGTTGATGTTCTTCTGGCTGAACGCTTCTGAAGCGGAGCCAAATACCGCAATTTGCTTTACACCGCTTGCCAGCGCACGTTCTAACCCGGCGATATTTGGTGTGAGCGCGCTATAAACCACGTCAGGCTTTTGCGTGATACCAGCAAACACCTGATCGGAATCGGCCATTTGAGGTACCCACTTTGGAGAGACAAAAGAGCCTGCTTCAATGTGTTTTAAGCCACTGGTGCTTAGTTGGTTAATCAAACGGATTTTATCAACCAGCGTCACTGCTGTTTCGTTTTGCAGACCATCGCGTGCGCCGACTTCGACGATGTTAACCTTCGCTGGTAGCATATTCGTGCTCCTTATCTTTACAGACATTATCGGGTGTAGAAATTAAATGCAGCAGGATGGAACCGTGCTGTACCTGCTCTCCATGCTGATAAAACACTTCATCAACGGTCGCTGCTACCGGAGTGGTAATGGTGTATTCCATCTTCATCGCTTCGAGCACTAACAACGGATCACCAGCCGCTACTTTGTCTCCCTTATTCACCATGACCGCCGAGATCACACCGTTCAGTGGTGCGGTTGGGCTAAGTTCATCGTCTTGACCTTTTGCGGATTCAAAACTTGGTTGATGAGCGAAAGTGCGTTGCTGACCAAGATAAAACAGCGTTGTCTTTTGTTCGTCGCTAAGCGCATTAAAGGTGTAACGCTCATTATCAATATCGACGATAAACTGGTTGCCACTTTCAAGCAGGATGACCTGATGCAACTCCTCGCCGCATCGGACAGTTAAGTGGTTCAGATGCTGAGCCCCTGTTTCTTGCGATGCTTGTCGCAAACGTACTTGATGATTGGCATTGGCATCCGTGAAGTTAAATCGATAAACATTGTTAACCGATAGCCTAAAACCTTGTTTGGTCGGGGATGGTAATGCCGAATCGCTAGATTTCAACGTGAGTTTGTTCCAGCGAGCAACCGCCGCCAACGTTAGCCAGATAGAATCTGACACACTTTGCTGAGCGCTAATGCCTTGCTGATGTTTAACCAGGAAGTCGGTATCAAGTTCTATATTGGCAAAGGCTGGCTGCGAAATAATGCTGTGCAGATAACCAATGTTTGTCGTGACTCCACGTACGTGATATTGAGTTAACGCCTGCTTAAGCTGCTTGAGCGCGATATCACGTGTTTGGCCCCAGACGATCAGTTTGCTGATCATCGGATCGTAGTATTCGCTGATGGTATCGCCTTGAGTAACACCACTATCAACACGTACACAAGCTAGGCGCACATTACTGTCTGATACGGGTTCTTTTAAGTAATCAATGCGTCCAGTCGACGGCATAAAGTCATTGTCTGCATCTTCGGCGTAAATTCTCAGCTCGATTGAGTGACCGTTATGAGTGATTTCGGATTGCGAGATCGGTAAATGCTCGCCAGCCGCAACTTTGAATTGCCATTCAACCAAATCAACGCCGGTGATCAATTCAGTGACAGGATGTTCAACTTGCAGACGGGTATTCATTTCCATGAAGTAGAAATGACCTCGGCTATCGAGCAAGAATTCAACCGTACCAGCGCCAACGTAGTCTATTGCTTGCGCGGCCTGAACCGCGGCTTCACCCATTTGTTTACGCAGTTCATCACTAAGACCGGGTGCAGGTGCTTCTTCGACTACTTTTTGGTGACGACGCTGAATGGAACAGTCGCGGTCAGACAGGTAAACACAGTTGCCATGCTGGTCAGCAAACACCTGAACTTCAACGTGGCGCGGCTGCAAAATACATTTTTCGATAAGAAGCTGCTTGTCGCCAAAACTTGAAAGCGCTTCACGCTGCGCACCGTCGATGGCCAACGGCATTTCGGCTGCACTGTTGACCACTCGCATGCCTTTACCGCCACCACCTTGTGTTGCTTTAAGCATCACTGGGTAACCGATTTTTTCTGCTTCAGCCAATAAGTGCTCAACGCTGTTGTCTGTGCCGTGATAGCCCGGAACCAAGGGCACGTTCGCCTCTGACATGATGGCTTTGGCTTGCGACTTCGAACCCATTGCTTCAATTGCGCTGGTGGAAGGGCCAATAAATACAATGCCATTTTCGCTGCACGCTTTGGCTAGTTTTGGGTTCTCGGAAAGAAAACCATACCCGGGGTGGATAGCATCAGCTTGCCATTTTTTCGCAGCGCCAATAATCGCATCGATATCAAGATACGATTCACTCGCCGGAGCAGGGCCAATAAATTCAGCAAAATCCGCCTGTTTTACATGTAAGCTGCTTCGATCCGCTTCGGAATAGACGGCAACCGTCTCTATAGCCATGCTTTTTGCGGTTTTAATAATTCGGCATGCAATTTCACCGCGGTTTGCGATCAGTATTCTTTTAAACATGATTCCTCCAATTGGCGGCGCGCTTTTCAAAAAATGCACTCAGTCCTTCCTGTCCTTCGCTGGACACGCGGGCGGTTGCAATCGCTTGGCTGGTGTATTCAATTAATGAGTGATCGATAGGTTGGCTATCACAACGTAAGCAGAGCGTTTTTGCTGCCTGCATGGCTTGTGGACTGTTGTTAAGCAGGTGATCAATGGTGCGATTGACGGCTTCACGTGGTTGAGAGTCTATCTGATGAAGAATACTCATCGATAGTGCGGTTTCGGCATCAATCAGTTCCGCGGTTAAAAAGTAGCGTCGGCTCTGTCTTTGTCCAATCGCTCGGATTACGTAAGGTCCGATGGTGGCGGGTAACAAACCGAGCTTCACTTCACTCAAACAGAAGCGGCTTTCAGGTGTACCAATAGCGATATCACAGCAACAGATCAGCCCAAGCGCGCCACCAAATGCTGCGCCGTGCACCATGGCAATCGTTGGTTTACTGAAGGTATCCAGCGTATGCAACAGTTTTGCTAGTTGCTGTGCATCTTGCAGGTTTTCACTTTCGGTTTTGGTTGCCATTGATTGCATCCAGCCCAGATCTGCTCCCGCAGAAAAGTGTTTTCCCTGTGCACTTAACACCAGTGCACGGAGAGAATCGTCCTTTTCGAGCTGTTCTAGTGTCTCAATTAGTGAGGCAATCAATGCGTCATTAAACGCGTTGTGTTTTTCTGGCCGATTCAGGCTCAACCAGGCAACGCCATTGCTGTCTTTTTCAAGCAGTAGTCCGGTCATGTGACTTCCTTTGTCTGACATTTCAGTCTGATATTCCAATACTCGCTAATCAGCACTTTATTCATCATTGATGGATAGCGAGGAGTTAGGGTTTTGCTTTGTATCCGACTACATACGGAAGATGCCAAATTTGCTGTCTGGTATTGGTGCATTAAGCGCAGCAGATAGAGCAATACCCACAACATCACGGGTTTTTGCAGGATCAATAATCCCATCGTCCCACAGGCGAGCACTGGCGTAATAAGCATGGCTTTGAGTCTGGTACTGCTGCGCGATAGGACGTTTGAACGCTTCCTCTTCTTCAGTGCTCCAGCTTTCTCCTTTACGCGTTTTAATATCGCGGGTCACTTGTGCCATCACGCCAGCCGCTTGCTCACCACCCATTACGGAAATACGTGCATTTGGCCACATCCACATCATGGTTGGATCATAAGCGCGACCACACATACCGTAGTTACCTGCACCATACGATCCACCTATAACCACGGTAAACTTCGGTACGTCTGCACACGCAACAGCGGTCACCATTTTCGCGCCATGCTTGGCGATGCCTTCGGCTTCGTACTTCTGGCCGACCATAAAGCCAGTGATGTTCTGCAAAAATAGCAGAGGAATTTTGCGCTGTGCGCACAGCTCAATAAAATGCGCACCTTTCTGCGCCGATTCCGAAAATAGAATGCCGTTGTTAGCGACAATGCCAATCGGCATTCCGTGAATATGAGCAAAGCCACAGACCAAGGTTTCACCGAACAAGGCTTTAAATTCATCAAATTGTGAATCATCAACAATTCGGGCAATGACCTCTTTGACATCAAACGGCTTTTTAAGATCGGTTCCGACGATGCCGTACAGCTCTTGCGCAGTAAAGCGTGGTTCCTGTGGCGCTTTTTGCTTGAGTTGGACGGGTTTCAAGTGGTTGATTTGAGAGACAGCTTGTCTTGCCAGTTCTAACGCGTGGTGATCATTTTCAGCATAGTAATCGGCTACGCCAGACGTACGGCAGTGAACGTCTGCGCCACCAAGATCTTCCGCGCTGACTTCTTCACCTGTCGCTGCTTTTACCAGAGGTGGACCTGCCAAAAAAATCGTGCCTTGTTCTTTGACTATGATGGATACGTCGCACATCGCAGGAACATAAGCGCCGCCAGCGGTACATAGCCCCATGACCACCGCAATTTGTGGAATGCCTTTGGCCGACATACGGGCTTGGTTGTAGAAAATACGACCAAAATGGTCTTTATCAGGGAAGACTTCATCTTGACGGGGTAGGTTAGCACCGCCAGAGTCGACTAAGTAAACACACGGCAACTGACACTTCTCTGCGATTTCCTGTGCGCGTAAGTGCTTTTTAACCGTGAGCGGGTAGTAACTGCCGCCTTTTACCGTTACGTCGTTGGCGACGATCATGCATTCGGTGCCGTCAATCACACCAACACCCGCTACTACGCCCGCACATGGAACGTAATCTGGATACACATCCCAACCTGCAAACTGACCGATTTCTAAAAAAGATGAACCGGGGTCGAGTAGGGCAAGAATGCGCTCACGAACCGGAAGTTTACCTTTCTTCTGCTGATGCTCGCGGGCTTTCTCACCGCCGCCATCTTCGATTTGTTCAGTCACGGTATAGAGTTGATCTACAAGCGACGCCATAGAGCGGTAGTTTTCCTGATACTGCTCTGAATGGGTATTAATTTTGGTCGTCAAACAAGCCATAAATAGCCGATCTCCATTCGGTAGACGGGTGACAACCCCCGTCTTTATTTAGGTTGAATAAGGAAGTTGTTTCGAGTTAGAACGCCTAGGTATGATGATTAGGCGCTTTCGTTAAACAATTCGCGACCAATAAGCATGCGGCGAATTTCTGAAGTGCCGGCCCCAATTTCATACAGCTTGGCATCGCGTAGTAAACGACCAGTATCAAACTCATTGATATAGCCATTACCGCCAAGTAACTGAATGGCATCTAATGCCATTTTGGTTGCCAGTTCCGCGCTGTAGAGAATCGCACCAGCGGAGTCTTTACGTGTGGTTTCACCGCGATCACAAGCGGCTGCCACAGCATATACGTAGGCTTTAGCAGCATTCATTTGTGTGTACATATCCGCGATTTTCGCTTGCACAAGCTGGAATTCGCCAATGGATTTGCCGAACTGTTTACGGTCGTGGATATATGGCACAACGATATCCATACATGCCTGCATAATGCCAAGCGGGCCGCCGGCAAGCACAACGCGTTCGTAGTCCAAACCGCTCATCAACACTTTCACGCCTTGGTTTTCTTCACCAAGAATGTTTTCAGCAGGGACTTCGCAGTTTTGGAATACCAATTCACAAGTGTTCGAACCGCGCATGCCTAGTTTGTCGAGCTTTTGCGCTTGAGTGAATCCCGGGTATCCACGTTCTACAATAAAGGCCGTGATGCCTTTAGAATGCTGGCTTGGATCGGTTTTGGCGTAGACAACATAGGTATGTGCATCCGGACCGTTAGTGATCCACATTTTGTTGCCATTTAGCAGGAAGATATCGCCTTTACGTTCGGCTTTGAGCTGCATGGATACCACATCGGAACCTGCGCCGGGCTCACTCATCGCTAGTGCGCCAATATGTTCGCCAGAGATGAGCTTTGGTAGGTATTTCTCTTTTTGTGCTTGTGTGCCGTTGCGGTGGATTTGATTGACACAAAGATTGGAGTGAGCGCCGTAACTTAATGCAACCGAAGCGGAAGCTCGGCTGATCTCTTCCATAGCGACAACGTGGGCGAGATAGCCCATGTCTGCACCACCAAACTCTTCGCTGGTGGTCACGCCTAAAAGACCCATGTCACCCAGTTTGGACCAAAGATGGTTTGGAAAGTCGTTAGATTGGTCGATAGATTGCGCTAGCGGCGCAATTTCTCTTGCAGCAAAACTATTGATTTGCTCGCGAAGCAAATCGGTATTTTCGTCATAAACAAAGTTCAGGGAAGAGTAGGTAGATTTCATTGCGTGTCCTTGCCTTTACGTCACCTACATCCCAGAGTTGAGGTGTTAGGTGACTTTTTCGCCTTTCATGGATCTCAGTGTGTTTTGGCATCGCAACTGTGCCGCGTTTAACTCCATCATTACCGCTTGAATGTCGTTTGCTTGCTGTTGCAATGCTGCCTTCTTCTCTTCGATCAACCGAATCATATAGTTCAACTGCTCAGTACTTTGATCGGTATCGTAGAGTTCAAATAACTCTTTGATATCTGCAAGAGAAAAGCCCAATCGCTTACCTCGCAAAATCAGTTTTAGTCGAATTCGATCGCGACCATTGTAGATTCGTGTGTTGCCTTTACGTTCCGGAGTTAGGAGACCTAAATCTTCGTAGAAGCGAATACTTCGGGTAGTAATGTCGAACTCTTTCGCGAGCTCGCTGATCTTAAATGTGTTCATTCCTTAACCTTACGACTTTCGTATAACATTCATACGAATATACAATTCGTTAACGTTAAAGTAAACAAACAACATCCACTCTTGAGCCTTGATATCACTCGCATTTACTCGAAATAAAATAATCACTCGAACAAACAACAACCTCAAACTTGACGTTAACGTAAATGTTAGTATAGTTATGACGTAAACGTCAATAAAAGGTTAATGGAATGAAAAATGAAACATGGATTGTTGCCGCCAAGCGAACGCCTATCGGCTCTTTTCAAGGTGCATTAGCTTCAACAGATGTCACGGAACTCGGTGCGAAAGCCATCCAAGGGGCACTAGCCGAAAGCCAACTCGATGTGCAAAAAATAGACGAAGTGTTGATGGGATGCGTTTTACCCGCCGGAGTGGGACAAGCGCCTGCAAGACAAGCAAGCCTAAAAGCAGAAATGCCACAATCGATTGGTTGTACGACACTGAACAAAGTCTGTGGCTCGGGCATGAAAACCGTCATGATGGCACATGATCTTATTCAATCTGGTAATGCGCACGCGGTTATCGCTGGCGGTATGGAAAACATGTCCTCTTCTCCTTATCTACTTAAGAAAGCGCGAGATGGTTTCCGTTTAGGTCACGAGCAAGTGCTTGATCACATGTTTTATGACGGTTTGCAGGATGCCTACCAAGGCGAATTGATGGGTGTCTTTGCCGAACAAACCGCGCAAAAGTATCAGTTCAGCCGTGAAAGTATGGATATCTGGGCGCAACAGTCGGTGACTCGTGCGCAGCAAGCGATTGAGCAAGGTTTGTTCAAAGAAGAGATCGTGCCTGTTAACGTAAAAAGTCGACGCGACGAAACCTTGGTGGTAGACGATGAGCAACCGAGCAAACTCGACGTCAATAAAATTCCCACCTTACGACCTGCGTTTGCCAAAGATGGCGGCGTAACGGCGGCAAATTCCAGTTCTATTTCTGATGGTGCATCGGCAATGGTATTGGTTGATAGTGAATTTGGCCGTCAGGAAAACCTTCAGCCTCTAGCCAAAATTGTCGCGTACAGCACGCATGCAAGACAGCCTGATGAGTTCACCATCGCACCCGTATTCGCGATTGAAACGCTGC
Source organism: Vibrio sp. A1-1 (assembly GCF_021728175.1). NCBI lineage: Bacteria > Pseudomonadati > Pseudomonadota > Gammaproteobacteria > Vibrionales > Vibrionaceae > Vibrio > Vibrio sp. A1-1. Next base: position 40,334 of record NZ_JAKKCL010000014.1, on the reverse strand, counting down.
TGGAAAAAACGGGCTGGGACAAATCAGACGTGGACCTTTGGGAAATCAATGAAGCCTTTGCCGTTGTCGCTCAATACGCGGTGAAAGCACTCGAATTGGACGAGAGCAAAGTGAACCCTCGCGGCGGCGCTTGTGCGTTGGGGCATCCAATTGGTGCGAGTGGTAACCGAATCCTCGTGACTTTGATTCACGCTCTTAAACAAACAGGCGGTAAACGTGGCGTTGCATCGCTTTGTATTGGTGGCGGCGAGGCTACCGCCATCGCGATTGAAATCTGCTAATTCATTCTCAACAAAGTTTCACTTACATAACAGTAGTCAGTAACAAGCTGAAAAATACAAGGATGTCATCATGACAGAACAAGTAAAGCAGTATATCGGTGGTGAATTTGCCATCTCCGACTCAAAACAATGGCTAGATGTAACTAACCCGGCAACCAACGAAGTGATTGCGCAAGTACCTTGTGCCACGGAATCGGAAATGAATGCGGCGATTGCTAGCGCAACGGAAACGTTCAAGCGTTGGAAAGAAGTTGCCGCTCCGGAGCGTGCGAGATTGATGCTGCGCTACCAACACTTGCTAAAAGAGCAACACGATGAGTTGGCGATACTGCTTTCAAGTGAGACAGGCAAAACTCTTGCGGATGCAAAGGGTGACATTTGGCGCGGGATTGAAGTCGTAGAACAAGCGGCGAACATTTGTAGCTCAATGATGGGTGAAACGGTGGAAAACGTCGCAACCAATATTGATGGTTACTCTTACATTCAACCGCTCGGTGTTTGTGCGGGTATTACTCCGTTTAACTTCCCTGCGATGATTCCATTGTGGATGTTCCCAATGGCGATCGCTTGTGGCAACACCTTTATTTTGAAGCCGTCAGAGCAAGTGCCACTAACGGCAATGAAACTGGCGGAGCTGTTTGAACAAGCAGGTGCACCAAAAGGTGTTTTGCAAATTGTTCACGGCACCAAAGAGCAAGTCGATCGCATTCTGACTGATCCAGTCGTTCGTGCGATCTCTTTTGTCGGCTCAGTGCCCGTTGGTGAGTACATCTACAAAACAGGTACAGACAACCTGAAACGCGTGCAGTCATTTGCAGGTGCTAAGAACCACATGGTCATCATGCCAGATGCAAACAAGCAGCAAGTCATCAATAACCTAGTTGGCGCGTCAGTCGGTGCCGCAGGCCAACGCTGTATGGCGATTTCGGTGGCGGTATTTGTCGGCGAAACCAAAGAATGGATTCCAGAGCTTAAAGAGGCGTTAGCTCAGGTTCAACCTGGCGCGTGGGATGATGAAACCGCCGGTTATGGTCCGCTGATTAGCCCGCAAGCGAAACAACGTGTGGTGAACTTAATTAATGAAGGCAAAAAATCTGGTGCGAACTGTGTTCTGGACGGTACCGACTGTCAAGTACCTGGCTTCCCGAACGGTAACTGGGTGGGACCAACACTGTTTACCAACGTGACCACAGACATGTCGATTTATAAGGAAGAAATTTTCGGGCCTGTACTGTTAACTATGGAAGTGGATGACCTAGATGAAGCGATTGAACTGATCAATGCAAACCGCTTTGGTAATGGTACGTCTATTTTCACGGCGAACGGCGCTGCCGCGAGAAAGTATCAACACAATATCGAAGTAGGTAACGTAGGCATCAACGTGCCGATTCCGGTGCCATTGCCATTCTTCTCATTTACGGGGTGGAAAGGCAGTTTCTACGGTGACCTGCATGCTTACGGTAAACAAGCGGTTCGCTTCTACACCGAGACGAAAACTGTCACCGCGCGTTGGTTTGAAGATGACATTCCAAGCGGTCCAAACATGACTATTCAACTTAGCTAATTAATGGATTAGCGACACCTCTAGCCAAGCCCTTCTTCCTTTTAGAGGGCTTGGCTCGGATAAAAATGCAACGAATTAGACCTTAGGACTTCAAGATGGATTTTGAATTAAACGAAGATCAACTCGCGTTCGCCGAAGTAGCAAAGCAGTTTGCAGACCAAATGTTAGCGCCGCACGCGGCCGAGTGGGATGAAAACCATCATTTCCCTAAAGATGTACTGCGTCAAGCTGGTGAACTTGGCTTTCTGAGCATCTATACGCCGCCAGAGCATGGTGGTTTGGGATTGTCTCGTTTGGATGCGGCGATCATTTTCGAGCAGTTGGCTATGGGTTGTACCGCGACTACTGCGTTTATGACCATTCACAATATGGCGACGTGGATGATCACCAGCTTTGCCAAAGCCGAAGTGGCGCAGCAATTTAGCGCGGATCTAATTTCGGGTGAAAAGCTCGCTTCCTACTGTTTAACCGAACCTAATGCCGGATCTGATGCCGCTTCACTGACGACCAGTGCAGTGCGTGACGGCGATGAGTTTGTCCTGAATGGCGCAAAAGTGTTTATCTCTGGCGCGGGTGATACAGATGTTCTCGTCGTGATGGCGCGTTCGTGCGGCGAAGGAGCGGGAGGCGTTTCTGCGTTCGTCGTTCCTGCTGATTGCGAAGGCATTAGCTACGGTAAGAAAGAAGCCAAAATGGGTTGGAACTGCCAACCAACGCGCATGATCACCTTCGAAAATGTCCGCATTCCGGCTGACTATCTGTTGGGTGAAGAGGGAGAAGGCTTTAAGTTCGCCATGCTTGGCCTTGATGGTGGTCGAATCAATATCGCCACTTGTTCCGTCGGTACTGCGCAACAAGCACTGAACGAAGCCAAGCAATACATGACCGAACGCAAACAGTTCGGCCGTTCACTGGCGCAATTTCAAGCGTTGCAGTTCAAGCTTGCTGATATGGCAACTGAGCTGGTTGCTGCGCGTCAAATGGTGCGACTCGCTGCCGCCAAACTCGATGCGCAACATACAGAAAAGAGTGCGTACTGTGCCATGGCAAAACGCTTTGCCACTGATGTGGGCTTTAAGGTCTGTGACCAGGCGCTGCAAATTCACGGTGGGTATGGCTACATCAAAGAATATCCAGTCGAGCGCCATTTCCGAGACGTTCGTGTTCACCAAATTCTTGAAGGCACCAACGAAATCATGCGTCTGATCGTCGCAAGACGATTACTAACGGAAGGCGTTGAGCTGCTTTAGGAGAGACGCAGCCTAACCTAAAGACATTAAAAAGGACTGAAAGATTATGACGGCACAAATCAAATTGGAGCGCGAAGCGCATATCGCCAAACTCACGATTAGTAATCCGCCGGCGAACACTTGGACGCTTGAATCCCTAAATCAGCTCAAAGAGTTGGCGATTGAACTCAGTAATGATCGCTCTATTTATGCGTTGGTACTGACGGGCGAAGGCGAGAAATTCTTTTCTGCTGGAGCGGATCTCAACAACTTTGCATCGGGTGATAAATCACAAGCAGCAGATATGGCGTTCGCATTTGGTGAAGCCTTTGAAGCGCTGTCAGCGTTCGATGGGGTTTCTATCGCAGCGGTTAATGGCTATGCGATGGGTGGTGGTCTGGAAGTGGCGATGGCGTGTGACATTCGCATCGCAGAAGAACAAGTACAAATGGCACTTCCTGAAGCATCGGTCGGCTTGTTGCCTTGCGCGGGTGGAACGCAAAACCTGACCGCGTTGGTAGGTGAAGGTTGGGCGAAGCGTATGATTCTATGTGGCGAACGAGTGACGGCCGAGCGAGCGGAAAAAATTGGTTTAGTCGAAGAAGTGGTGGCGAAAGGCCAAGCACTAGAAGCGGCGATAGTACTTGCACAGCGTGTTGCTGGCCAATCGCCGAAATCCGTGTCTGCGTGCAAAACGCTCATTCAAGGTCGACGCAGCCAAACTCACGCTTCTGGATTGGTTTTGGAGCGTGAACTGTTTTTACAGCTGTTCAATACACAAGATCAGACTGAGGGTGTAAACGCCTTCTTGCAAAAGCGTAAGCCACAATGGACAAACAGCTAGCGGAGGCCAAATGACAGGTACAGTAAATGTTTCAAAACTTGAGTGCGCTGATGGTTCTGTTATTGGTGTGCTGGAACTTGATAATCCAGCTGCTCTCAACGCGTTGAGTTACGTGATGATTGAGAAGTTGTACAAACAGCTTAATGAATGGCAAACGGACGACAGCATCGTCGCGGTATTCTTGCATGCTCAAGGTGAAAAAGCGTTTTGTGCTGGTGGTGACATTCAAGCGATTTACCGTGCACTTGAAAACAAAGAGCAAGACTTTGATTCCGCGTTTTTAGCGATGGAAACCTTCTTTGACCTCGAATATCGCTGTGATCATCTTATTCACACTTATCCAAAACCGATCATCGCGTGGGGGCATGGTTATCTGATGGGCGGCGGTGTGGGCTTATTTATGGGCGCAAGTCATCGCGTAGCAGAAACCACCACACGCTTTGCGATGCCAGAGATTAAAATCGGCCTTTACCCAGACGTAGGCGCGACGTACTTCCTAAATCAGTTGCCAAAACATTTGGCACTTTTCTTAAGTTTGACGGCTTGCCAAATCAACGCGACAGACATGAAAGCGTTGGGATTAAGCCAATGGATTGCACAGCCAGAAAGCAAACAAGCACTGTTGGATCTACTCGCATCGGTAAGTTGGAAAGGTGAAGCGAACATCAACGAAAAAATCGCTACTACGCTACGTTCGGTACAAGTGGACGAGCCAAGCGAAGGGATGTTGATGCCATATGCGGGATTGATTGAGCAGCTTTGTTCGGGTGATTTAGATTCGATTGTTCGCACAATCAGCAGTGCCGACGTTGATGATAAGTGGTTCATCAATGCGCAAAAAGCATTGAATTATGGCAGTCCGTTGTCGCTCAATATCACTTATCAGCAGCTAACGCAGTATCAAAACCTCTCTTTGAAAGCGTGTTTTGATATGGAATTTAATCTGACGTTACGTTGCGGCTTAGAAGGTGATTTTAGAGAAGGGGTTCGTGCGCTGATTATCGATAAAACCAATCAACCGACTTGGCAACATCGCACGGTTTCTGACGTAACGCCACAAGTTTTGGAACGCTTCTTCGCGCCAATTGATTCAGCAGAATACCCACTGACCGCATCCTCGGTTGCCACTGTGGCACTTTAGACAAGGAAGAAATACGACATGGATAAAATTGCATTTATTGGCCTTGGCAACATGGGCGCGCCTATGGCTAAGAACCTACTCACAGCGGGCTTGAACGTCGAAGTGTTTGATTTGAATCCAAACGCTGTGGCAGAACTTACCGCACTTGGTGCGTCGAGTGCAGATTCGGTAAAACAAGCCGTTCAAGGTGCGAGCGTGGTGGTCACCATGCTACCTGCTAGCCAACACGTTCAAAGTGTTTATCTTGGTCAAGACGGGATCTTAGATAGCGTAGATTCTGGAACGCTGCTAATCGACTCTTCGACTATCGATCCAGCGACCGCTCGTTTGGTTGGCGAAAAGGCGCTGCAGCTTGGCATCAGCTTTGTTGATGCACCGGTATCTGGTGGCGTTGCGGGCGCAGCGGCAGGTACGTTGACTTTCATTGTTGGCGGCTCACAAGAGAACTTTGTTCAAGCCAAGGTGGTGCTTAGCCGCATGGGCAAAAACATTTTCCATGCAGGTGATGCCGGAGCCGGTCAGGTGGCGAAGATCTGCAATAACATGATGTTGGGCATTTTGATGAGCGGCACTTGTGAAGCACTCAATTTAGGCATGGAAAACGGACTCGATCCCAAAGTGCTGTCTGACATCATGCTGCAAAGTTCAGGCCGTAACTGGGCGCTAGAGCTTTACAACCCGTGCCCAGGTGTGATGGAAAACACGCCTGCAAGCAATGGTTATCAGGGCGGCTTTATGAGTCAGTTAATGGCGAAAGATCTCGGTCTTGCGATGGAAGCGGCGGTTGCCAGTCAAACATCAACGCCAATGGGCAGCTTGGCTCGTAACCTGTTTAATTTTCACAACGGTCAGGGCAACGGACAAAAAGATTTTTCAAGCTTGTTTGAGTTCTACCAAAAGCAAAATCAGGCCTAAGGAGTGCTTATGGATCTAGCAAATAAGGTTATTGCGATCACGGGGGCCGGGCAGGGGCTTGGTAAACAAATGGCGCTGTCGCTAGCGGAAAGCGGTGTTCACCTTGCGCTTATCGACCTCAATTCAGATCAACTGGCTGAAACGAAAGCGGAGTGTGAATCTTTCGGCGTCACCACTCGTTTTTATGTAGCGAACGTGACGGAAGAACAAGAAGTGTGCGCTGCTTTTGAGCAAATTGAAGCGGATTTCAAACAGCTCAATGGCGTGATCAATAACGCAGGCATTATGCGCGATGGCATGTTCATCAAAGTTAAAGATGGTCAGGTTAACGCGATGTCGCTGGAACAATTTCGGTCTGTTATGGATGTGAATGTGACAGGCACTTTTCTGTGTGGCCGCGAAGCGAGCAAGGTAATGCTGAACACCGATAGCAAAGGCGTTCTGATCAACATATCTAGCGTCGCGCGTGCGGGGAATATTGGTCAAACTAACTATTCTGCATCCAAAGCGGCGGTAGCCACCATGGCGACGGTGTGGGCGAAAGAGTTAGGGCGTTTCGGAATTCGCTCAGTAGCGATTGCTCCGGGTGTCATCAAGACTGCCATGACGGACCAAATAAAACCTGAAGCGATGGAGCGTTTAGTTAAAATGATTCCTGTCGGACGCTTAGGTCTTGCTGATGAAATTTCTTCGACCATCAAATACGTGTTAACCAATGAGTTCGTGACTGGAAGAGTATTCGAAGTCGATGGCGGAATGCGAATGTAGCCCCTCCTCATATTAAAAAGGGGAGCGAGCTTGATTGTCCGCTTCCTTCCTCCTTTCTTATATTGTTTCTATCGATAATTTTTAATGGATGTTTTAGCAACGGCTGCTGTACCGATTACATTTACAACTCTTTTGTATTTTTGGTATGAATAAGTGCTCTCGTGTTAATTTTTATGTAAATACATTAATTCACAATCAAGACAATTATTTGTCTCATTGATGAGATTTTGCTTCTTGGGGTATGAAAAACACTCTTATTGATTATATTGTGACCGAAAACCATTTCGACATCTAAAGATGGTGATTTATTATTCAGCGCAAAATACATGGGAATATGAGGCTGGCTGAATAACCTTCAGCTACCTTAATAATAAAATAACCAGAATTCTCTATTACACTGAAGTAACTACCCATTAGGGAAGAGCAATAATGTCACTATTTCATTCGCTTAGGACGGTGCCACTACTATTGGGGTGTCTGTGTCTTTCTATTCAGGCATCCGCAGAAAAGGTTGAACAAGAAGGTAAGTTTTTACAGTCGCTAGAAGGCATTGAAAATCAAATTTACGCATTACCTCAGAGCTCTTTGGCTTTGATTGAGGCGTTAGAAGAAGACTCTCTACTACAAAATCAACCAACAGAGCTACTGGTACGTTATTGGCTTGCAAAGTCCACGGTTCTAGAGCTACTTGGGCGCGCGGAAGAGAGCCAAAACGTCGCACAAAAAGGGTTGGAACTTGTGCGTCCACAAAGCCATGAGTATCTCTTATTTAAGTTGATTCAGATGCGAACTATGGTCGGAAAGAGCGATATCGATACCGCGCTGTCTTCGTTGGATAGTTTGTTGGAAACATCGCGTGAAAATGGCGATAAGCAGCTCGAGTCGGAGATCCTGTTGCTAAAAGGACGTTACTACGATGAGCAGGGCGAGTTTAAAAAATCCTATGCCGCAATTATGTCGTCAATGGATGCGGCTGAGTCCTCTGGCGTTCAAGGATTGGTCGAACGGGCGGCGCTAGAGCTTGGTGACGTACTGGTCAAAATTCAGGGCTATGACCGTTCAGAAGCATTGTTGGAGCAAGCGTACCGTTATTTTAGGGATAGACGCATGTCGTTCAATGAGCTGCTGAGCGTCTTAACGATAGCAAAGCTTCATAAGGCACAGTTCCAATACGAAGAGGCGATTGTATCGTATCAGAGAGCGCTAAAGCTCGCGCAAATCATTGGTGACGGGCGCTTTAGGTTTCGAGTTAACCTCGAGCTTGCTGCGTTATACCGTGAGACGAACCAAGAAAGTAAGATGGTTCGCCACTTAAAGTTGGCGGAGAACTTACAATATAGAGAAACTTCTAGCGCCTACTTAGCTACATTTAAGCTGTTGCAAGCCGAATATATGCTAGAACAGAAGCAGTTTGAGACACTTCTAGCGATGATCGCGCCTATGTTGCCGGAAATTATCGAGAGCCGATATGTTAAGCAACAGCAAATGGAACTATTAAAAGTGGCAGCCATGGCCTACGCGGGAAGCAATGACTTTAAACTAGCGTATAAAACTTACGGCAACTATCACGATAAATTCATCCAATTTAGCAACCAAAGAGAAGTTGAAAATCTTGAGCGTCAGCAGACGCTATTTGAGCTAGAAAGACTTGAATATGAGAACGAAGATCTCAACTGGAACAACGTGTTGCAGCGTATGGAACTGGAAAATAACCGTCGTACCTTTTATCTATTGGGTGAAGCGCTACTAGCACTCATTGGTGTTCTCTTTTTGATGGCAGTGGTATTCCTTGTTGTGAATCGATCACGTTTAAGAATGCGCCGCCTAGCAAAGACAGATACATTGACAGGGTTATTTAATCGCCGTTTTTTAGAAGATTGGTTCACTAAACCCGTAGAGACGAAACGTGAACGCAAAGAAAAGCCGACGCCTCAATCTAAGCAAGAAAAGGTGCAGCATTTTGTGTCTGAGCAAGTCGAGCAAGTTAAGTACGGCTACCTAGCTTTAAACAAATGGGTGGATAGCAAACTCGATAAACAGAAAATGGTGCCAAAGAAGCCGCAGTCGGGGCCGGTAAGTTTAGCGCTAATCGATGTAGATTATTTTAAACAGGTAAATGATACCTATGGGCATGTGTTCGGTGATGCCGTACTAACAGGCGTTGCCAAAGTGCTAGAAGAGACGGTGCGTGAAAATGACATTGTTGCACGCTTTGGTGGTGAGGAGTTTGTTGTTGTGATGCCCAATACCGATCATGAATACTCTCTCATTACCGCTGAACGATTACGTAGCGCTTTATCCTTACATGGGTTCGTCACGGAACAGAATGAAGAAGTGAGAGTGACCTGTAGTTTTGGTGTTGTGACGACTGAAGATAGTGAGATGAATTTTAAATCACTCTGTGATCAGGCAGATAAATTACTTTATCAAGCTAAAGCGGATGGACGTAACTGCGTGAAAGGGCGCAAGCTGACCTAATAAAATCAAGAATGCAGGCTCATCAAACGGTGAGCCTGAACTCATCCTTCCTACTGATTACTTCAAAATCGCTTAGCTTAAGAGTATCGAATTACATACTCATAGCGTTCAGTATTTTCTACTCGTTTTATCTCCCCCATTTTCAAAGTACTAATGTCACTTGTTTATACGAAGCTATAACACACGAGTATGTCTGTTTTTTATACAAACAAAGCCGATACAGGTGAAATGATTAGTGGTCGATGTAAAATTTTTCTGGTGTGGATTTTTGTGGCACGAAAAACAATTCTCTGAAAGGTGTGTTAAAAATTGATACTTCAATAAATTATTGGTTTATTTGTGTTTTTATTTGGATTTTTAAACACATCTTTGACTTTTACGACAAGTTATCGCATAGAAATTTTGCGTACACCATCAACTTTCCTTCCTTTGTTAATAACCCTTTTCTTAAAAAATGATTTGAGTTCGAACTAATTTTCAGGCATTTTATATTTAACTAACCGTTCAATTAAAAATAACAAGGACGCAAAATGCCAAAGGTGGGGATGCCTGAAATCAGAAAACCACAGCTGGTGAAAGCGACAATGTCAGTGATTGATAGAGTCGGTTTACACGCTGCGAGTATTTCGTTGATCAGTAAAGAAGCCGGAGTATCAACGGGGATTATCAACCACTATTTCGGTGGTAAGCACGGATTGCTGGAGGAAACGATGCGCGAAATCTTGCGTCAGCTTTCGTCCACCATCACGCAGAAGTTGCGTGAGCTGCCAAGCGATGCTCATCATCAGAGAATTAATGCCATCATTGACGGTAACTTTGTCGGCTATCAGGCAGAAAACCAAGTTGCTAAGACTTGGCTAGCGTTCTGGTCGTACTCAATGCATGACGAACAGCTTAAGCGTTTGCAGCGTGTCAATGAACGACGTTTATTGTCCCACCTAAGAAAAGAACTCAAAGCATTATTAAATGCAGAGCAGGCCGAACTGGTTGCTCATGGTATTGCGTCACTTATCGATGGTATTTGGCTGCGCGGAACGCTCAACCCGCAAGGCATTGATGCAGAAAGAGCGAGAATCATCATCAACGACTATCTCGACAAACAACTTACGTTTTATTCTGAAAAAATATAAAAGTCACAGGTCTTCAAAATGGAAATGAAAGCACACTATATCAATGGTGCGATGTACAACGGGTGTTCAGATGAGCACTTCACCACTTACAATCCGGCGAATGGTGAGCCATTGGCCAACATTAAACAAGCGAACCAAGACGATCTCGAAGCGGCGATTGAGTCGGCAAAGAAAGGTTTTGCTGCATGGTCAGCAATGACTGCGATCGAGCGTAGCCGTATTTTACACAAAGCCGTTGCCATTTTACGTGAGCGTAATGACGAGCTGGCTGCATTAGAAGTGGCAGATACTGGTAAGCCAATTCAAGAAGCTATCGCGGTTGATATAACAACAGGTGCCGATGTTCTTGAGTACTATGCGGGTCTTGCTCCAAGCTTGCAAGGTGAACAGCAGCCACTCAGCGAAGACCAGTTTTTCTACACACGTCGCGAGCCATTGGGCATTTGCGCAGGTATTGGCGCTTGGAATTATCCAATCCAAATAGCGATGTGGAAATCGGCGCCGGCACTGGCTGCGGGCAACGCTATGATCTTCAAACCATCAGAAGAAACACCATTAACAGCGCTTAAGCTAGCAGAAATTTATTCAGAAGCGGGCATGCCAGATGGCGTATTTAATGTCGTACAAGGGGATTACCGAGTAGGGCAGATGCTAACGGCGCATCCTGACATCGCAAAAGTATCGTTCACGGGCGAATCAGGCACCGGTAAAGTCGTCATGAGTGACAGCGCTAAGACACTAAAACAAGTAACGATGGAGCTGGGTGGTAAGTCTCCACTGATTATTTTTGATGATGCAAAGTTAAACGATGCCGTTTCTGCGGCCATGGTGGCGAACTTCTACACGCAAGGTGAAGTTTGTACGCACGGTACACGCGTGTTTGTTCATGAAGGTATTTATGATGACTTTATCGCACAACTTAAAGCTCGAACTGAGTTGTTAGTTGTCGGCGATCCGCTTGATGAGAACACGCAAATTGGCGCGCTGATCTCTAAAGATCATGAATCGAAAGTACTAGGAGCGATTGAAGCCGCGAAAGCGAGTGGCGCGACGTTACTAACTGGCGGCTACAAAGTAACAGACAATGGCCTAGCTAATGGTAACTTTGTTGCTCCAACCGTATTTGTCGATTGCGATGATGACATGAGCCACGTTCAGCAAGAAATCTTTGGTCCGGTAATGTCAGTGCTGAAATTCCGCGATGAGTCGGAAGTGATTGCGCGTGCAAATGGCACCGATTATGGCTTGGCTGCAGGCGTATTTACTCAAAACCTATCTCGTGCTCACCGCGTGATTCATCAAATTCAAGCTGGTATTTGTTGGGTGAACACATGGGGTGACTCACCTGCGGAAATGCCAGTTGGTGGCTACAAACAATCAGGTGTTGGCCGTGAAAACGGTGTCGAAACCCTTAAACATTACACGCAAACGAAGAGTGTTCTGGTTCAGCTAAGCGACTTCGAAAGCCCTTACAAATGATACCAATCGTAGTAGATAACTGACCACTTTAGCTTGTTAAAATGCTCGATAACTGCGTTGTCAATTTTGATTGTAGGCTAACTACTTATCGAAAATTTCCGCCTTGTTCTCAAGCATTTTTCCTACGCTAATTTCGTTCACTTATCTACTGTGATTGGTATTAACTCCTAGGAGAATCAAATGCAACAACACTACGATTATATCATCGTCGGTGCGGGTTCGGCCGGCTGTGTGTTAGCGGATCGCTTAAGTGAAAGTGGTCAATATTCGGTCCTATTACTCGAAGCGGGTGGGTCGGATAAAAGTATTTTTATCCAAATGCCGACGGCGCTTTCTTACCCGATGAACACTGAAAAATACGCGTGGCAGTTTGAGACGGTTGAAGAGCAAGGGTTGGATGGTCGCCAACTTCATTGTCCTCGCGGGAAAGTTCTTGGCGGTAGTTCGTCTATCAACGGCATGGTTTACGTTCGTGGACACGCTTGTGACTTTGACCAGTGGGAAGAGGAAGGCGCGAAAGGCTGGAATTATCAATCGTGTTTGCCTTATTTCCGTAAAGCAGAGTCTTGGGTCGGTGGCGCAGATGAATACCGAGGCGATAATGGCCCAGTCGGCACATGTAACGGCAACGATATGAAGCTCAATCCGCTGTATCAAGCTTTTATTGATGCAGGCAAAGAAGCGGGCTACCCAGAAACAAAAGATTACAACGGTTATCAGCAAGAGGGCTTTGGTCCAATGCATATGACCGTTGACAAAGGCGTACGCGCTTCAACCTCTAATGCATACTTAAGCCGTACTAAAAAACGCAAAAACTTCACCCTAATGAAGCGAGTGACAGTTCATCGCGTATTACTAGAAGAAACAGGCGCAGAAGGCAAGAAAGCGGTTGGTGTTGAATTCGAAAAGTCAGGTTCAGTTCAGCAATGTTTTGCGAACCATGAAGTGGTTTCGAGTGCCGGCTCGGTAGGCTCTGTGCAGCTACTACAGCTTTCAGGCATTGGCCCTAAAGCAGTATTAGAAAAAGCGGGCATTGAGGTGAAACATCCGTTGGAAGGGGTAGGTAAAAACCTGCAAGATCACTTAGAAGTGTACTTCCAATATCACTGTAAGCAACCTATCACGCTCAACAGCAAATTAGGTTTGGTGAGCAAGGGCTTGATTGGCACTGAGTGGATATTAACTCGCAAAGGCCTTGGGGCTACTAACCACTTTGAATCATGTGCGTTTATCCGTTCTCGTGAGGGACTAAAGTGGCCAAATATTCAATATCACTTTTTGCCAGCGGCAATGCGTTATGACGGACAAGCTGCTTTTGACGGTCATGGTTTCCAAGTGCATGTTGGACCTAACAAGCCCGAAAGTCGCGGCTCGGTCGAAGTTGTATCTGCGAATCCGAATGATAAGCCGAAGATTGAGTTTAACTACATTTCCACTGAACAAGATAAGCAGGATTGGCGTGATTGTATTCGCCTTACTCGCGAGATCCTCAATCAGCCAGCCATGGATGAGTTTCGTGGTGATGAGATCCAGCCGGGTCTGAATATCACAACGGATGAGCAAATTGATGAATGGGTGAAGCAGAATGTCGAGAGTGCTTACCATCCATCTTGTACCTGCAAAATGGGCGCAGACAATGACCCATTAGCGGTTTTGAATGAGCGATGCCAAGTACGTGGTATTCAAGGCTTGCGTGTGGTGGACTCTTCTATTTTCCCAACCATTCCGAACGGTAATTTAAATGCGCCAACTATTATGGTGGCAGAACGCGCCGCGGACATGATTTTGGATAACGCCCTGGAAACGTCGAACAACGCACCAGTTTGGATTGCACCGAACTGGCAAGAGATGCAACGAATGCATCCGCCAAAAAGAGATCTCGATTCGATCTCATAAAAACGAAAAAAGTCAGTAATCATTACAAGGAATTCAATATGTCTAAGATGACAAAAATCTTCTCAACAATCGCACTAAGTACTTTAGCAACAGGCGCTTATGCCAACCAATGTGAAACGGTACGTTTTGCAGATGTAGGTTGGACCGACATTACGGCGACCACCGCCGTGACATCTGAGCTGCTAAAAGGGTTGGGGTACAAAACGAAGACCGATCTTCTGTCAGTGCCTGTAACTTACTCCTCTATGGCCAATGGCGATATCGACATTTTCCTAGGTAACTGGATGCCAACAATGGAAGGTGACATCGCGAAATACCGTGATGCAGGTACCGTTGAAACCGTACGAGCGAACCTCGTCGGCGCAAAATACACGCTAGCGGTTCCAAAATACGTTTATGACGCAGGCGTGACCAACTTCGCTGACCTAGTAAAACATGCCGACAAATTTAAAGACCGCATTTACGGCATTGAACCAGGTAACGATGGTAACCGCTTAATTCAGTCAATGATTGATAGCAACGCATTCGGCCTAAAAGACTTCAGCCTAGTTGAATCCAGCGAAGCTGGCATGGTGTCTCAAGTATCACGTGCTGCGCGCCGCAACCAATGGATTGTGTACCTAGGTTGGGCCCCGCACCCAATGAATAGCAACGTTGAAATGGAATACCTAGCGGGTGGTGACGACTTCTTCGGCCCTAACTACGGCGGCGCGAATGTGTACACAAACGTACGTAAAAACTACCTTGCTGAGTGTCCAAATGTAGGTCAGCTAGTGAAAAACCTAGAATTCAACCTAGAAATGGAAAACGAATTGATGGAAGCGATTCTCAACCAGAAGCAGAAACCGTCGAAAGCAGCGCAAGCATGGTTGAACGCCAACCAAGAACAAATTGAAGCGTGGCTAGAAGGCGTTAAGACGGTGGATGGTCAAGACGCAGTAACAGCAATTACAAACTATTTAAAAACTAACGCTTAATTAAGCAGTTTTTAAGCGCGTTTTTTTGAAAAAGAAAGTGGGCAGTCATGCCCGCTTCATTAACACAAAGGTTTTATTTTGAATTTTATTACGGACAACAAACTACCGTTGGGCCAATGGATGGAAACTGGCGTCGATTGGTTAACCATCAATGCATCGGGTTTCTTCGATGCAATCTCTATTACACTTGAAACGATCATTCTTTTCGTGGTGGACATTTTTAAATGGATGCCACCTGCAGCGCCAATCATTATGACGGCGGCAATTGCTTGGTTCTTACACCGCAGCATTCCGCTTGTTGTATTCATCGTGTTGGCCTTGCTCGCCATTCTCAACCTTGGTTACTGGCAAGAAATGCTGGAAACCTTTGTCCTTGTGTTTGCAGCGACAACGATTTCCGTATTAATTGGCGTGCCGTTGGGCATTATGGCGGCACACCGTCCTTGGTTATACACCTTGTTGCGACCAATCCTCGATTTGATGCAGACCGTACCGACATTCGTTTACCTAATTCCAACTTTGGTTCTGTTTGGCTTAGGTATTGTCCCTGGCCTAATCTCGACCATCATTTTCGCTATCGCTGCGCCAATTCGATTGACGTACCTCGGTATTATTAAAGTGCCGGAGGAGCTACTGGAAGCGGGCAAAGCATTTGGTGCAAGCCGCATGAAGTTGCTGTTT
Source organism: Vibrio sp. A1-1 (assembly GCF_021728175.1). Lineage (NCBI taxonomy): Bacteria > Pseudomonadati > Pseudomonadota > Gammaproteobacteria > Vibrionales > Vibrionaceae > Vibrio > Vibrio sp. A1-1. The sequence goes on along the minus strand of NZ_JAKKCL010000014.1, from coordinate 24,951 downwards.
AAGGTGGAATTACCTGCGGCATTACCAAGTATTATGGCCGGTGTTACGCAATGTATTATGTTGTCTCTCTCTATGGTGGTCATTGCGGCACTTGTTGGTGCTGATGGACTTGGTAAGCCAGTCGTACGCGCACTGAATACCGTAAACATCTCGCAAGGTTTTGAAGCGGGTTTAGCGATTGTACTCGTCGCCATCATTCTTGACCGCTTGTGTAAAGCACCAAACCAGAAGGAGGCTTAATCATGGACGCTATTACTATTCAAAATCTTGATGTGGTTTTTGGTCAGCAGCAGTCACAAGCGTTAGCACTACTAGACCAAGGCAAGTCTCGACAAGAAATCATCGACGAAACTGGCCAAGTGGTTGGGGTTGATAATGTTTCGCTGAACGTGAAACAGGGGGAGATCTGTGTTTTGATGGGGCTTTCAGGCTCGGGTAAATCAAGTTTGCTGCGAACAGTTAACGGGTTGAACGAAATTTCTCGTGGCTCTCTGAAAATTAAAGACGGCGACGACATGGTTGAGCTCTCTAACTGTGACGAACAGAAGTTGCGCCACCTTCGTACTCACCGCGTATCCATGGTGTTTCAGAAGTTTGCATTGATGCCATGGTTAACGGTATTAGATAACGTTGCGTTTGGTCTAGAAATGCAAGGCATTGGCAAAACAGAGCGCCGTAAAAAAGCGCGTGAACAGCTCGAAATGGTCGGTTTGTCTGAGTGGGAAACGAAATTCCCGCACGAGCTCTCTGGTGGTATGCAGCAGCGTGTTGGCCTAGCGCGAGCGTTCGCGATGGACACAGATATCTTGTTAATGGATGAGCCGTTTTCAGCGCTTGACCCATTGATTCGTGCTCAGCTTCAAGATGAATTGATTCTGCTTCAAGAAAAGCTAAACAAAACCATTCTTTTTGTGAGTCACGATTTGGATGAAGCGCTAAAAATCGGTAACAACATCGCCATTATGGAATCAGGAAAGTTGATTCAACACGGCAAGCCCGAGCAGATCATTCTTGCTCCAGAAAACGATTATGTGGCTGACTTTGTAGCCCACACTAATCCATTGAACGTACTTAAGGGACGCTCTTTGATGCGTGACGACTTAGTTCGTGAAGATGAGCGTGTTCTGATTTGCCCTGACAAAGGTATTTGGGTGACCCAAGAGAGCAAAGGCTTAAGCTTAGCGGATACAGATAAGTCGTTGGTTCAATGGAAGAGCGATTCTTCGAACCTTGATGAGGTAAACGAAAATTCTCTGGTTCAGGTTAGCCCGGAAATCAGTATGCGAGAAGCGATTGAGCTTAAGCAGCGCAGCAATCAGCCTCTGCTTATGGTGGAGGACAACCAGTTAGTTGGTGTGTTAAGCGACAACGAGCTTTACGATGCATTGCTTGGTAACTTTAAGTCTGAGCAAGTGGCATAAAGTTAGAGTAGAGTTGAAGCCTAGCTAAAAAAGAGCCGCACATTAGTGCGGCTCTTTTGGTTTTAAACAATGAGTTAAGTAGTTAAGCTAAGGAAACGGTCGACTATAGAGTCGTAATTACATCATCCATCGCAAGGCGAGCTTTTGGTAGGCCATGATTATAATCTTCCCCGTCTTTGTGGTAGCCAATCGCCAGTGCAACTTCACAGACATGGCCTTCTAATTCTTCTTTGAATACTTCTCCAATCAGTGTTGGATCTACACCTTCCATCGGCGTTGAGTCAATACCCAGACGAGCCAAGGTGTGTAGTAGATTGCCTAGCGCTAAATAGACTTGTGCTTTTGTCCAGTTTCCGTTAAAGCCATTTTCATCCGTATTTGCATCGGCAAAAGCGTAGGCGCCCATAAAGTTGTTGTACATTTCCGCCGGTAGGTGGCCAGACGTTACTTCGGCATCCACACGTTTCGCGAACTTCTCTTTGGTGAAGTTTGGATCGTACGCAAACAGAATCGTATGTGACGCGGCTTTAGCATGTGGCTGGTTAAATTGGTGCATATTTGCAAATGTATCGTGGAAACGTTGCTTGGCCTCATCACTTTCAATCACGATGAATTTCCAAGGTTGCGAGTTAATCGAAGACGCTGAAAGACGGAGTGCTTCTTTGATGATTGCCATATCTTCTTGAGAAACGCGTTTAGTTTCGTCGTATTTTTTAGCAGTGTAGCGGCTGTTTAGATCAGTAATGATTTGATGAGACACGTTTGTATCCTTTTTATTTTTGTGACAAATGAGGATGCGCTTAGCATCGACAACCATGCGTACCTCGAATATGGATTCATAATACGGGATATTTTTTCATTGATAAGAGGGCGTTTATTTGAATCACTTTTTACTTTTTATTGAAAATTGGTGTGCTTCATAGGGTTAGGCATCATCATTTAGATGCTTTTGATGATTATTAAATTACACTCGTATTAAGAGAGTAATGGAGAGCAACATGAGCGTGATTCAAGTTTTCAACGATAGTTATGAACGTTGTATCGCGAACCAAGGCTTTTTCGACTTGTTTTACAGGAATTTATGGTCAAAAAGTACAAGCTTCAGACAAAAGTTTGATGGTGTCGACATGCACCAACAGGTGCGAATGCTTAGAGGATCTATCGTGTTTTTTATGATGGCCGATACCTCTAACGAGGCGCACAAGATGGTGGAGAAATATGGTAAGAAGCATGCGAGTTCCGATATTGGCATTGAACCACAGGATATTGATGTTTGGTTTGAAAGCCTTATCGAAACGGTTCAAGAGTGTGATTTTGAATACGACGATGATGTCGAAACAGCGTGGAGAGCTTGTTTTAACACAGGTTTGTCGGTAATGAAGCGGGAGTGCTCCAAACACTAAAAGAGAAACTAAATGCTCTTCGAAAACAAGCAAGTTAAAGCAAGGAAGTAACGTGTAAACAGCTTACTTCCTTGAGTATGGCTTTTATTTGTCTTGTGTCTCTTTATTCTTTTTTACCGCTTCGGCGATATCACTGACGGCTTCGACAAGGTTGATCGGCATAGGGAAGATAATAGTCGATGTTTTGTCTGTCGTGATTTCCGTGAGTGTCTGCATGTAACGCAATTGCAGCGCATTCGGCGCTTCGTTGAGCATTTGAGCTGCCTCTTTTAATTTATTAGAAGCTTCTAACTCACCGGTAGCGTGAATGATTTTCGCACGACGGTTACGTTCTGCCTCAGCCTGACGCGCTAGCGCTCTGACCATGCTGTCATTTAAATCAACATGTTTGACTTCAACCGTGGCAATCTTGATGCCCCAGTCATCAGTCTGTTGATCGAGGATGGATTGTAAATCCTTATTGAGACGCTCGCGCTCTGATAGTAATTCATCCAGTTCATGTTGACCTAATACTGATCGCAGCGTGGTTTGCGCTAACTGACTGGTGGCATCGCTGTAACTTTCAATGTTGTTAATTGCCATTTGAGGATCGACTACGCGGAAATAAACAACCGCATTGACGCGTACAGACACGTTATCTTTGGTTATCAAGTCTTGTGTCGGCACATCCAAAACGACAGTACGTAAATCCACCCGTACCATTTGTTGGATAAATGGGATAAGAATGATTAAGCCAGGGCCTTTTACTTCTTGAAAGCGACCAAGAAAGAATACAACCCCACGTTCATACTCTCTCAAAACCTTAAACATTTGGGTCGCAAGTGCGAACAACAGCACCACGATCACCGCAACAGTATAGAGCATCATAAAGCGCCTCCTATTTATTTTGGCGGTCATCAGGCATCACGGTTAAGGTCAGCCCTTTCACATTCACAATGGTGACATGATCACCTTGTTTGAGTTGTTGATGGTCTTTGGTTTTGGCTCTCCATAGCGCACCGTCAAGTTGAACGCGCCCTTCGCCATCGATAAAGTCATCGCTCACAACAGCGATTTTCCCTGGGTAAGTTTCTAAACCTGTTGTCACACGTCGTCGTCGTATTTTGAGCAGCAGGCCGACCGTCAACACGATCAGCGCGACAGAAAAGATAGAAATACCGAAAATTAAAGGAAGGGCGATCTGAAACCCTGGCAACTCACTGTCCATGAGGAATATGGAACCGAGCACAAAGGCGACAACGCCACCTAAGCCCAAAATGCCAAAGCTCGGACTGAATGCTTCTGCGATCATCAGTGCAATTCCGAGTAACAGCAGACCAAGCCCAGCGTAGTTCACAGGCATCATTTGTAATGCATACATGGCGAGGAGCAAACAAATACCACCCAACACGCCGGGTAAGCCAATGCCTGGGTTGTAAAACTCAAGAAGCAAACCGTAGATACCAATGAGCATCAGGATGTAGGCGACGTTTGGGTTTGTGATAACGGCTAGCATTTCTGCTCGCCAATCGGGTGTTCTTTCAATCCATACGGGATTTTTCAGTGACAATGTCACATCGCGATTGTTAACTTTAACAGTTTGTCCATCAATGGCTTTGACTAAATCCTCTGGTGAGTTGGCTATATAATCAATAACGTTTAACTCCAATGCCTCTGTGGCGTCCAAACTCGCTGCTTCGCTCACTGCTTTCTCTGCCCAATCTGCATTTCGGCCATGAAGCTTTGCTAAGCCTTTAATATAGGCTCTAGCATCATTAATCACCTTTTTCTCCATCGCGGTTTTCGCGGGAACTTTCTCTGAACTTTCGTTGGTTCCTTCTGACGTTTCTTCCGCGTTTTGATCTTTGCCATCATCCGATGAAGGGGGCTGAGGAGCACCACCTAACGCGACGGGTGTTGCCGCGCCAAGGTTGGTGGCTTCAGCCATGGCAGCAACGTGGCTGGCGAGTAAAATGTATGTCCCTGCGCTAGCCGCTCTTGAGCCTGACGGGCCAACCCAAGTCGCAACTGGAGTGGAGGAGGTGGTAATCGCGTGAATAATATCTCTCATTGCGCTGTCTAAGCCGCCAGGAGTGTCCATCTCTAAGATCACTAAACTGACACCGTTGAGTTGTGCCTCTTCTATCTCACGAGACAAGTAGTCGCTGGTAGCAGGACCGATAGCGCCTTTGACGGGAACAATCCAGACAGTATTGGCCAGTGCTTGACTAGCAAACAAAAGTAAAGGTAAGACCCATATCCATAGTCGTTTCATGCAGTCCTCCTTGTGCGGTCACAGGGACTTTTTGAAAACCTAATTCAAGTATATACGCAGTAATACTAGTGCAAATAAGTAATTGATCACTCGAATTAGTCATATCAGCATTTATCATGGCATATCTGAGGCTACGGGCCTTAATATGAATATCGGTAGTCACGAATCGTGGGGCGTCTGGTGTGAAAAGGTTCAACAAAAAGGCAAAGTGACGGTAATCACTTTGCCTTCCTAATGTGTCTTAGAGGAGAGAGACTAACTGTTTACGTGGCGAGAAAATTGAACGAGCGCTTGCTCGGCAGGCATCGGTTTGTGGAAGTAAAACCCTTGCAACTCATCAATATTCCAAACTTTAAGCTTGCGTACTTGGCTCGCGGTTTCAACACCTTCGGCGACAATAGTTAACCCTAATTCTTGAGACATGTTGGCAATGTTTCTTACCAGTGTTTTCGCTCTGTCATTGGTTTCAATCTCGTCGATATAAGATTTATCCAGCTTCACAATATCCAATGGAAAATTACATACGCTACTGAATGATGCGTATCCAGTACCAAAATCGTCCAAAGCGAGTCCAACACCAAGTCGCTTGATGTCTTGAATGCTTTGGATAGATTCTACTTCTCCGCCCATCAACATACTTTCAGTAATTTCAAGCACAAGCTGGCCCGCAGAGAGGTTGTATTGAGCCATCACTTTTTTTAGGTAGGGCATCAGTCCTGCATGATAAAAGTGCTGCGCGCTTAAGTTCACATGCACGCTTAACATCGACAGACCTTGCGCATGACGAACTCCGTTGAGCCGACTGATAAATTCGCACGATTGTTTGAGAATGGACTCTCCCAATTCGACGATAAGTTTTCCTTGTTCTGCCATCGGAATAAATACTTCTGGTGAAATCATCCCTAATGTTGGATGTTGCCAACGGGCAAGTGCTTCGAAGCTAATGACTTCAGTGGTTTTAGCATCCACGATAGGCTGGAAAAAAGGTTTAATCGCATCTTGTCTAATGGCATTTTCTAAATCGCGATTGATCACCATAGAGGTTTCCGCTTGCTCTGATAGTTCTTCATCAATGACTAATACTTCGTGAGAGTGACGACCCTTAGCGGATTGCGATGAGAAACGTGCTGCAAGCAGCAAATGCTCGACAGACTGGTGAGTAATGTTTAGATCCATCATCACCGCTTTGCTGTCTAATGACATCATGATCCCGGAGAGCTGGACCTTATGTGACAAATGATTCAATAATCGATTGGTAGCATCTATCGCTTTTTGGTGGTGCTCGATATCTGGAATCAAAACGATAAATTCATGCTCACTAATTCGGCCTATTTGGAATGCCCCTAATTGCTCGCGTATAGCGGATGCGATGTATTGAATCACTTCATCAAAAATGAGGTGACCGTATACCCCTGCAATTTGTTTGAGAGTCTTACTGTTAATGTACACAAACGAAAAATGGTTTGGCCGTGTCTCTACGAGTTCGTGCAGAGCATTGAGAATGACAGGACGGTTACAGAAACCGGATACCGGATCAAAGTCGGTGAGTTTTTGGATCATTTCTGCTTGCTGTTTTGTCTCTCTCATATCCTGAAGCAATAACATCAGTGCACTTTGACCATGATGTTGAATGAGCGTGGCTTCTATCAAACAGTCGATTTCTTCTGTATTGCTATCGAGCACCTGCGCTTCGAATTGTGTTTTACCGTTTTTCAGCTCTCTGAACATTGCGTCAACTCGACATTCATCGTCCTCCGATGGGCACAAGGTGTCTAGAGGACGATCTATCAATTGCGATTTGCTGTAGCTCAACAGATCTAACGCTCGTTGGTTGACATCGACAATTTTACGATCGATAACAATTAGCATGCCCAGTGAGGAGCTATGGTACAGAGCACCAAACTTTTCCATCGAGTCTTTCAATTGCAGTTGGGTTAACGATGTATTTTCAGAGAGCTTTTGTACCAGTTTTGTCGCTAACTCTAATTCGTCTACTTTTACAGAGTGCAAGCCTTCAAGCTGGTATTGAGAGGCGATTTCGCTTATTCCTTCAGCAAAATGATTAAAGCGAGTGGCGACCTTATTTTTAAACGTGATGTAGGTACCCGCAGCGATGATTGATGCCACAACGCCAACCGTTGCAAACAGGTACATGAATAGCGTATTACCTTTCGCATAATGCTCTCGCTGTGTTTTCGTTTTTAGCCATGCGATTGGTTCACCAGATAAATCAGAGAGTGAGGCCCATTTTGTTATTGACCGCGAGGTCTTCTCTATATCCCGCATCTCACCACTGTCTGATCCACTTACCATCTGCGTCTCTAATGAGTTTTCCGCAGTTAAAATGGATTTAAAGTCTCCAGGAAAGCGCAAAGATAGGTTTCTTCCCCAAAGCATCCATCCGTTAGAAGGGCGGTCGCCTTCACTATTTCTAACTGGGCTGAGGCTAAGACCCCAAATAGTATCGTTGATTTTAAACAACCCTGAGATGCTCTCTCTATGGATATCAAGCTTGTGATTCATGGACTTGATGTAATCTTGAAGAGTAGGTTGATTCGCCATTTTAGCGGTGAGTTCTGAAGAAGTGTCGGGGTTATCCTCACGAGTTAAGGAGAGCAGAGTTTGCCCATTAGTCGTGATAAACGCCATCATATCGAGGTTTAACGCATCAATGCTCTCTGTGTAAAGGTTTCGCTCGGTATATTTCGCAATATCACGATCAACAAACAGATCGTACGTTTCGTCCCAGTACGCCCAGTCGTATGAGGCGCTTTCTTGCTGGCTCACCATCATGTCGATGACAGCGAGTGCTTGCTGATTCGCATGGTTAATTTCCATGTCTTCGAGCTAATCTAAGCTATACAGGAAAAAATAACGGCTAATAAAAAGGAAGCTGATGACCATGCCCAGCAGTCCTAATGAAAAGTATAGGGCGGTTTTATAGCGAAGATTCAAGTTAAACAAGCGAAGTGTTTTCATTAAAAAATAGTTATAGATGTTAATTCACTGAAAGTGTACGACATGTTCTAACAGAAATTGTTGATATAGATTCAAATTATAGAGATAAAATGAAGGATTTGCTGAGCTGATATGGTAAGTGAAACGTTTGCCCTAATTACTAGATTTTCGTGTTTGCAATTAAAATGCTCAATAACGTACCGCGCATTCAAATTACGGTTTAATCGTGCAGCTAGTAAAGGTATAAATCTTTTTATAAAACAGTCTATTAGTGTAACTAGTGCTTTTCTTCTGTATCTAAACTTCTTTTGTAATAGTAAACTGCGAAAAAATGATGGGTAATTATGATGTTTATTGTTCAACGCTTGGTCAAACTGGCCATTATCTGTGCCATTTTCTTTACTATCTTCGATCTCATCTCCTATGGTGAGATTACTTGGGTTCAAAGGTTGCTGGCTTCTATAAGCTAAAATATGCACACATAACTCCACGAAGCGAGTCAATTCTTCGTTACTCGCCTTCGTCATTTGCTCCTTATGTGAGCTTTAAATAAAAGTCCCTCCGCGTGCAGCTCTGGTAACCGTTTTCCATTAATGGAAAAAACCTAAAAATGCAACTAACTTCATACTAATGGCAAGTGTAAGGTATGCAGTTGATGAGGCAATTCAGCATAATCACATTAGTTGTTGTGGCACTCATTTTGAGCCAAGCAACAATCGCAAGAAATGCTAAGGTGCTAGGTGATATTTCGTTAGTTCAGCCGATAGAAGGTGACCCTGTCGTAGATATTAAGCTGGCGAGAATTGGCTGGCATCTCTTTCGTGATCCTCAGCTATCTTCAAACGGTAGCATCAGTTGTGCGACGTGCCACAACTTGCAAACCAATGGCGCTGAAAATACCCCCGTCTCTACAGGAGTGAAAGGTGATGGAACTCGAAATTCCATCACAGTGTTTAATGCAGCGTTAAATTATCGTTTTTTATGGGATGGTACCGAAAACACCTTGATGGCTCAGATTGATGGGCCAATCCACAATCCAATAGAAATGGACTCAAACTGGCAAACAATAGAGCAGTACGTGAAAGGAAGCGAACGTTATCAAGCGCTATTTAGTCGTGATGGTGAGCTACCGATTAATATTAACAATATTAAGTCCGCCATTGTGGAGTTTGTCGAAGGGCTCCAAACTCCAGGTGCACCATTCGATGCCTACTTACTGGGTTACACCCATGTCCTCAGTGAGCAGCAAATTAGGGGGTGGAAAACATTTCAGTCTTCAGGTTGCGTACAGTGTCATCAGGGCAAAAATATTGGCGGAGCGATGATACAAAGGTTCGCCTATTTCAAAGATAAGCCAGTAGTAGAGGATTCGGGACGGCACCTGATTACGACGGAAAGTGAAGAACAATTCTATTTTAGAGTCGCCAGTTTACGTAATGTCGCCCTAACAAGCCCTTATTTTCATAACGGACGAGTTGACCAGTTATCTGAGGCGATACAGATTATGGCGAAAACGCAGCTCGGAATTACGATGAGCGATGAAAGTGTCGCTGATATTGAAGCGTTCTTACAGTCCTTGACAGCACCCAGACCCGTGATTTTAGAGGTGTTGGAAAATGAGTAAATTCAAACTGGTTAATCTCTGCTTTTTTATTGCCATGCTGACGTGTTGTGTATTGGCGTATATGTCACATGTGAATTCAAAAAGTGCACAAGAATTCCACGCGGAGTTGACGGATATTGGGCACAAGTTGATTGAAGAGCGCGATGTTATCGTGAATCGATATGCGGTTGAAGATAGGAAGAATTATGAACTGACGACATCTTTAGTAGATATAGAAGTCGCAGCTGAGAACTTGCTAAATTCATCAAGGGAGTCAGTTTGGTTCCCTGTGACGCCCAATCATAAAAAAGTTGAGGATACGCTCAATCTATTCAAAAACCGTGTGCTTGATACAACGCTGAAGCTCGATATGTTGATTGGCGTTCAGGTAGAGAATCAATACGCGTTATTAATGCTATTCAACTTATATCAGCAAGATATTTCTACCGATACCGGAAAGACGTTGAGTGGGCATCACTATTTTGAGTTTCTCAACCAACTGCTTTTGACACAAAACGTAGTTGAGAGTGAAAGTGAAGCCAATTTCTTAGATCGGCTTCAAGCGAGCGATAAAAGGATAGAACTACTCACGAATGAACTGCTTGATCATGGATACTTTGTTTTTATCGAGGATGCGGAGCATCGGCTACTCAATATTGCCCAAAGTGAAGCGCGTTTCACTTGGTTGTTTGTTTTTATTGCCGTGATGTTGTTAGTCAGTGCATTTTTGTATCAGTCGCAATATCGAATGTACAACTTGAAACAATTGAACCTCGAAATCGAGGAGGCTCGAAATAAAGCCGAGCGAGCAGCAAAAGCCAAATCAAGTTTTCTCGCCGCAATGAGTCACGAATTAAGAACGCCGATGAATGGTGTATTAGGCCTTTCTCAAATGATTGCAGAGGAAACCAAAGAGCCGACGACTAAAGAGTACGTGAAAGTCATTCTTGATTCTGGCCAACACTTGATGACGATTCTTAACGATATTTTGGATTTCTCTAAAGTTGAAGAAAACAAACTGGAATTTGAGCAGGCTAAGTTCAATTTAGACCAAGTCATTTCTCCTGTGTGTAGCGCAATAAAACCGCTCATCGATGAAAAAAATATCGAATTGATCGTGGAAAATGAAGTGCCTGAATACATTGAATTTACCGGAGACTGCGCACGTTTACGACAGATCTTGTTTAATCTTGCTGGCAACGCGGTGAAGTTTACCAGTGAAGGGCATGTGTTAATCAGAACAGAACTTGATAAGGTAAATCATTGCTTGGTGATGATTGTGAGTGATACTGGTATTGGTATCGCGCTAGACAAGCAAGAACATGTTTTCAACTCGTTTGAGCAAGCCGATTCTTCAACTACCCGAAAATTTGGAGGCACAGGGCTTGGTTTGGCAATAGTTAAAAAATTAACTGGCTTGATGGATGGCAAGATTACATTGAAAAGTGTGGAGGGCGTCGGAAGTCAATTCATCGTCGAACTGCCCATTCCTTGGGTTGAATGCGAACTTCCAAAGGCACAAGAGCCACCAAAAACGCGCAAGAAAACACACAATTTGCAGATATTGCTTGCTGAAGATAACCGAGTGAACGCCATTGTGGCGAAAGGGTTTTGCGAAAAGTTGGGACATGAAGTGGATGTTGCTGAAAACGGATTGGTGGCGGTTAAAAAGGCGAGAGATAACGAATATGACCTGATTCTAATGGACAATCACATGCCTGAGATGAATGGTGTTGAAGCGACGCGTGTGATTCGACAAGAGTTAGGTATCAAAACATTACTCTTTGCGTATACGGCAGATGTCTTTCGTGAGGCGCATGATAGCTTTATTGAAGCCGGAGCGGATCATGTGCTTACAAAACCGCTACAGCAAGAGAGCTTTTCGGACGCTCTTAAACAGTTTGCTGCGAGGCTCGAACCAAAAGAGAATTTACCATTAACGAATGACAACAACGTTCTCCAGTTGCAGCGCAAGCCAATAGAGAAGTTACGGCTGACAGAAGAAGAGTTATCCAGTTCAGAGATGCTCATTTCTTTGCAAGAAGCGCCGGAAGCGATAGATGAGCTACTAAAAAGTATTATTGTCGATTTTGAATCATCGGTTGATGAACTTATTGATTATTTTATGGCTGAAGATTTCGCGTCTCTAGAAGACACGTTGCATAAAACAAAAGGTATGGCATTGAACCTTGGTTTGCCGATTTTAGCTGGACAAACGGAGGCGCTAGAAAACACGCTCAAAGCGAAGCAAACTCCTGAAATTGAGCGGTTACAGATGCTAATCAACCGATTACAAGTTAACATCCATCAGGCTAATCGACTTCTGGATGACATACAGAAAAAAAACGTCGATCCTCAACAAATTTTGTAACCTCTCTGAGTTCATACGTTCCTTACCTTGTTTCGTTATGGTTTACTATGACGTGAATGGATGTGTTGATTCGTCAATGAGAAAATCAGGGAGTTAGAATGAGTAAGCATTCCGCTTTAATCGAATGGCATCGCGAAGCTGACGAAGTATTCAGTGATAACCAGTATAGTCGGGCGCACATTTGGAAGTTTGATGGCGGGTTGCAAGTCCCTGCGTCACCATCTCCACACGTAGTGCCGTTGCCACTATCTGTAGAAGAAAACGTTGATCCGGAAGAAGCATTTGTTGCGGCACTTTCCAGTTGTCACATGCTTGTTTTTCTTTCTATTGCGGCGAAACGACGTTACGTTGTGGATCGCTACCTAGATGAAGCAGTAGGAGAGCTGACAAAAGGTGAAAATGGAAAAGAATGGGTGTCTAAGGTAACACTAAACCCTAAGATAACATTTGCTGGTGATGATCAACCGACACGATCTCAATTAGAAAAAATGCACCACATGGCTCATGAGAATTGTTTTATCGCCAATTCGGTTAAAACTGAAGTGACGACGCTTATTGCGGATTAAATGAAGCTCTGTGTCAAAGCGCAGTGTACCACCGAATAGTGTTAAGCCAGCAGTCCGGCTGCTGGCTATTGTGCACTAAACGATGCCTTGCTCGATCATCGCATCAGCGACTCTTCTAAAGCCGGCAATGTTTGCGCCTAAAACTAAATTACCAGGTTGACCAAACTCTCGACTGGTTTCATTTGCATTAATAAAGATGTTTTTCATGATGGTCTGCAACTGGCTATCGACTTGCTCGAAGGTCCAGTTTTGCATGCTGGCATTTTGTGCCATTTCAAGCTGACTGGTTGCAACGCCGCCTGCATTGGCTGCTTTCGCTGGCCCATAAGCCATTTCGGAATCCACGATGATATTGGCCGCATCACGAGTGGTTGGCATGTTTGCGCCTTCACTAATCAAAACACACCCATTATCGATAAGAGCAAGAGCATCGTTTGACGTCAGTTCATTTTGAGTCGCGCAAGGAAATGCGGTGTCAGCTTGATATCGCCATACAGCATGCCCTTCATTAGGATAGTCACCCAACGGCGTATACTCTGCTTCAGGGTAAGTATCTAAATACTCTTCTAAACTTGCTCTTTTCACTTCTTTAAGTTGCTTGAGGAGCTGCAGATCAATACCGTGCTCATGATAAATCGTGCCTCTAGAATCGCTGCATGTTACTGGGGTTGCTCCCATGTGGTATAGCTTTTCAATTGCATAGATAGCGACGTTACCTGCGCCTGAAACGAGGCAAGTTTTGCCTTTTAGTGAATCATTACGGTCATTGAGCATGCATTCCGCAAAATATACGGTTCCGTATCCCGTTGCTTCTTTTCTAACAAGTGAGCCCCCCCAAAGAAGGCTCTTGCCTGTAAGTACTCCTTCGTAGCGTCCCGTCAATCGCTTATATTGACCAAACATATAACCAATTTCACGCGCACCGACGCCGATATCGCCAGCAGGAACATCGGTAGCAGGGCCAATGTGGCGGTATAACTCGTTCATAAATGATTGGCAAAATCGCATGATTTCACCGTCAGATTTTCCTTTAGGATCGAAGTTTGAACCGCCTTTTCCGCCACCAATTGGAAGGCCAGTAAGCGCGTTTTTAAAAATCTGTTCAAAGCCGAGGAACTTTATGATGCTCGCGTTCACTGAATGATGGAACCTCAGTCCGCCTTTGTATGGACCTAACGCGGAGTTAAACTCGACGCGGTAGCCTTTGTTTACTTGCACATTCCCTGCGTCATCGACCCAAGGAACTCGAAACATGATTTGACGTTCTGGTTCTACGATTCTTTGGATAATCGCTTGTTCTTTATATTTATTATTGCTTTCTATGACTGGAGCGAGAGAAGTTAATACTTCTTCTACGGCTTGGTAAAACTCTTTTTGAGCCGGGCTACTGTGTTGCAACGCAACAATAGTATCGTGTATGTGTGACATAGATCTCTTCCTTGATGTGAATAAGCAATCAGTTTATATGAATTTATTCCCATTAAATAGTGATTTTGACCAATTCTCAATGGCTATAATGGTCTTTCCTGCGGATGAGAACGCTCAATTTCCAACTTCTGTTCGTATTGATTGAGCAAGATTAAGTGCGTGACATGAGTGGATAGTTGAGTGATCGGTTTCACATATAGCGAGCAGAAGCCAAATTAGTCGATATTGTTGTGCTGTCACGCAAACTGTTTTTGTTAACGTAGTGTTAACATCTGAGCGTGTTGACTCGAAAAAGATAAAAATATGCATGAGCTTAAGACTCTGGACTCGTTTATTCAGCAAAACGGTCTACCAGTGTTTGGCCATCTTGATGGGATTCCCACATCTCTACAGTTAGATAAGTTTACCTACCTTGATGAGATGGATAAGCCGGCGTCTATGTGGCGCCGTTACTGTGACTATAAGCAGTTTCAGTTCGTTAATTTGGTCACACCTAACTACGTGATTGGGGTTGCGATTGCGGATATTAGGTATTTAGCATCTGGTTTTTGCTATCTGTTTGACATTCAAAATAATCAGTTAGTGGAGCAGCAGTGGTTAAAGCCTTTTAATATTGATTATCAAACTCAGCCTTCCAGTTGGTCTAGTCATGCCCATCTTGCTGACAAAAGTATTCAATTTTCTATTCAGAATGGTATTTGGCACGTCCACTTTGTGACGAAATCTGTCAATGCTGATCTCTACTTACGTCCAGAAAGTATGAGTTTGCCATTAATGTTGTGTACACCAACCGGTTATGCGGGTTGGACTTATACGCAGAAGCATAATGCGTTAAAGGTAGATGGCAATTTATTCATATTAGGAAAGGAACAAGATCTCTCAGAAGTGGCTGCTGGTTACGACTTTTCCGCTGGGTACATGCGACGGGAGACAAGCTGGCGCTGGGCGAGTATTAATTGCTTTGAAAGCGGCAGACGGTTGGGGCTGAACTTAGCTGCAGGCGTCAATGAAACGGGCTACTGTGAAAATGTATTCTGGATTAATGGTGAACGGCATTTTTTACAGTCTGTTCATTTTCAATTTTCACGAAATGATGAAGGACAAAGATGGCATATAACGTCGGAAGATAAACGGGTTGACCTAGTGTTCACGCCTTTAAACCGACGTTCAGAAAAGAAGAACTTTTGGTTTCTCAAAAGCAATTTTCGTCAATATATCGGCTATTTCTCTGGCTACATCGTTGATGGGAATGGTATCAAACATCAGTTAGAAGAAGTCATAGGTCTGACTGAAGATCACTATGCAAAATGGTAGAAACACAATGGATTGGACACAGTTGATGGAACGCCCTGAATTACTTCTGATGATTTTGGCGCCTGTTTTCTTTTTATGTATGGTTGCAGAGTACTGGTTTGGACAACGAAGGGGACGTTTGCCTGAAAGCGCGATGTATTATATTCCGGAAGTTGTATGTAATTTTGTGCTTGCGGGCTTACACCAAGCGACAGACATACTCACAGGTTTACTGATTGCTCAGTTATATTTGTGGTGGTTTGATTGGCGATTGTTTGATATCGAAATGAGCGTTTCAGCGTTTTTGTTACTTGTCGTCCTGCAAGATTTTTTTTATTACTGGTTTCATCGAGCTAGCCACCGTATTCGTTGGATGTGGGCTGCGCACGTGGTCCATCACAGCTCGGAGAGAATGAATTTCAGCACCGCGTTTCGTCAAAGCTTGATGTATCCGTTAGCGGGAATGTGGATTTTCTGGTTGCCTTTGGTGATTATTGGCTTTGATCCCAAGTGGGTCGTCTTCGTTGTGCTGTTTAATCTGGGCTTACAGTTTTTTGTTCATACTCAATCAATTCGCTCGCTTGGACCGCTAGAGTGGGTATTTAATACGCCATCTCATCATCGTGTTCATCATGGTATAAACCGTCAGTACATCGACAAAAATTACGCGGGAGTGTTGATTATCTGGGATCGGATGTTTGGAACGTTTGAACCAGAAGTGGAAACCGTTAGGTATGGAATTTCTAAACCTGTAAACAGCTTTAATCCCATTCGTGTGACGTTTGCAGAATGGAAAGATATGTTTTATGACGTAACACGACCAAATTTAACGTGGAAACAACGTTGGCGCTGTCTATTTGCTCCGCCATCGGATTCTTTTGAGTAGATTGAGATAAAAGAGATTGGAGCGGGCAGCGGGAATCGAACCCGCATCATCAGCTTGGAAGGCTGAGGTAATAGCCATTATACGATGCCCGCGCATCGATAGGACTCAGCTAATATGCCACACTGAACGAAAAAGAAAAGTCTTTTCTCATCAATTGTTTGTCAGATGCCTAAAAAAGTAGCGTCTTGGTGTTAAAGTGTTCATTGTCTCTGTTTTTCAGGAGGGTCAGAGATTCCGCTTCTAAAATCGATGGCTGCTAATTAGGGGCAAACACACTGTCTACTAGCGTTTAGGCATTGATGATATTCAAGATTGTCAGTGTAAAGGTTAATCGCGTTTATTGAACAGTCAGGTTTCATGGTCAAGACTAGATATTGAAATGATTACTTTTTACTGCTGAAGCGTATGTATAGCACTAGCGTAATTCCGCTGAAACAGTCAGCTTAACCAAAGGAGATTTAACATGTGGAAAGGTTTGATATTAGGGGCGGTGATGATGCTCGTGTCTGCTTGTACAACCGTAACAACGGATGTTGATAAGCAAGCCGATTTTTCAGCTTACAGAACGTTTGATTTCGGTGCCCAAGCAGAAGCCCCTACGAGTATTGATGGTCGACGTATTGAACAAGGATTGGCTGAACAGCTTGAAGACAAGGGCCTAATTAAAGTGAATAGTGGTGGGGACCTTTACGTTCATCATGATATCGTCGAAGAGTCCGAGCTTGTCTCTTCTGGGTCTTCGGTGAGTTTCGGTTATGGTTGGAATAGCTTTGGCGTGATCACTTCAAGGCCGGAACGATACAAAGAACGTAAGTATGGCAAACTGGTGGTAGAGCTTGTTGATGCAAAGGCTAATCAGATTGTGTGGAAAGGTGTTTCAAGTAGGAAACTATCTGAGTCTATGAGCTCTGAGAAAAGAGAATCTCTGATTGAAGAAGAAATTGCGAAAATGTTTGAAAACTACCCTTACGGTGAAAAATAATTAGTATTCTTAACGATTAAGAATACTAATTGCCAATCGTTACGCACAGGGTTAAAAGAACTTATTATTTTGGTTTTGGTTACCTTTGTGCGTACGACTCTGATTGCTTTACTCGGACTACTTTTCTGCTTGTTGGCTCCGAGCATGAGTCTGGCGCACTCATACCCAAATATTCTTTCCTTTCATAACCAGAATATTGCTGTTGACGCTAAGTCGAAGCACTTTTCAGAATACCCTGTCTCTCCAATACAACAAGACTATCCGAGTTTAAACAGCCGGAATATATTGAGGGTTAGCCATTCTAAGGAAACGAGCTCGAACGACGATGTAGAGCTCGAATGCTTTGAAACGCTTGCTGTAGTATGGTGGACATATCGTTCGGCATTTCACTCGATGGGGCTGCTAAAACGCATCGGCAATGAAGCTTTAGGTCGTTGTGTTGAAAGTATTTTTACTCATTCTAAATACAGAATCGGTGCGAGGAAAGAATCGAATCTTATATACCGCTTTATACATGCTCGCTAACACATTCCATGTTTTTACAATTTTTGGTTAGTTATGCTTAGGAGCGGTTTATGTTTGATTCGGTAATTCAGGTCTTGAGTGCCTTTTGGCATCAAGATTTCACGGCGTTAATGGCACCAGGCGGTGCAGGATTGGTTTATTTTGTTGTTGCTGCGCTTATCTTTTTGGAAAGTGGTTTTATTCCTGCTGCGCCATTCCCATGCGACAGTGTCGTCGTATTATCCGGTACGCTGGCGGCGGTTGGCGTCCTTGATCCAATTATGATTATGTTGGTGATAGCTGTTAGTGCGGGGCTGGGAAGTTGGTCGGCTTACTTACAAGGCAAGTGGCTAAATCGCTTACCTAAGGTTCAAGGCTGGGTAAGCGCGGTTCCTCAAAAGCGTTTGGAACAGGTCGACGTATTACTCAGTAAACATGGATTGATTGCGCTTTTTTGTGCGCGGTTTATTCCGGTTGTTCGTTCCCTATTGCCATTAATGATGGGGTTGCGAGTGAAAGGTATTAGTAAATTCCATTACTTTGCATGGCTGAGTGCGATTTTATGGACGCTGATATTATGCGGTTTTGGTTTATTGCTTCCCTTGTTACCAGAGAATATGAGCAAAACGATCACAATGCTATTAATGGCGGCCCCAATAATTACTCTTGTGATTGGGGTGCTTAGTTTCTTGTTTGTTAAAGCACGTCGAGCGTTCTGTAAATCCAAGGATGTGTCAGAGTTTTCTCAGTAAGTTTACTTTGATTTGCACTTTTAAGCTTGTATACAGATTAGACATCTAATCGGCTGGTTTTTATCAGTAAAAAGAAAGGCGCAATGTATGCGCCTTTCTTTATGAGTGTCGTTAGGGTTTCGAGTTTAATAGCCAATGCTATATAGGTACTCGCCAACCTCTTTACACTGAGACTTGTAGATATTTTCTACTTCGGATTCATTCTTATCTGCTGCTTTAAATTCAAGCTCAGCAGAAGATAACTGGCTGAAACTATAGTTTCTTTCAGACATTAGGTAGTGTCTGAACATCGCTCTGTGTTCAGGAACCGCAATACGTGCATTAGAAACATTGGCACATTCTAGCAGAGTCTCATTGCTCATTTCTTCTGGCTTTGCTTCCGTGTTAGCGAAGGCAGAGCTCGTTGCAAATAGTAATGCTAGTGCGATAGTCGTAGCGAATTTTGTCATTATATGGACCTCAAATTGGTTCTAGTAACAATGAGCGTATTGGTTCTCATCGTTACATTTCCGTGTTCTCTGTATGTCATAAAAAGTTAAACAACAGGGAAGGCGTTGCGACCATGAGTAAAGACGTACATCAAATTGGCTTCTTTTCTTCCTGAGAGTCGATAGAGAGAGCGTTTACTCATCAGCCCGCCATAACCATCAAGAGGTAAGCGAGATGCTTGTTTTGCCAATTCCAATAGTGGTGGGGAAGAGAAAGCAACAAGTAAAAAATAATCAGGAGTAAAATCTGATGATAAAACACCATCAGTGGCGGATGTTCGGCGGCAGGAAACCAGCGCTAACAACTCGCGCTTTATGTGCAGATAATAACCTTCTGAGCCCCAAGAACTTGGAGAGGCAAATGTATGGAATTCGCTGCGTGCTAGTTCAAAGTCGTCTTGTTGCACGAGTTTAAGCAAGCGTTCAGAGGTGTAATGTTTAGCGTGGTGATACGTATGCGCATATGAGGCAGCGATGAACCCTGAAAATAGGGACAATGAAAGCATCAATAATATACGGTGTAGATAACGCAAGAAGTAACCCTAAACATATAACGTCATAGACTATCACTATGACTACGGAATCTTAGTGACACTATGATAACAATGAAAATCGGTGTCTGACCAACTCAGCGTATACTAACGAGATGGAAGAGGGATGAACAGAGTTTTCTGATGTTATTTAGGTATAAGCTAATACCTAAATAATTTTAGCGTTGAAGCAAGCGAAAACTGGAGAAACAGGTAAAGAAAGAGAGTCATGAGGCCTGGAAGCTTGAGTC
Source organism: Vibrio sp. A1-1 (assembly GCF_021728175.1). NCBI lineage: Bacteria > Pseudomonadati > Pseudomonadota > Gammaproteobacteria > Vibrionales > Vibrionaceae > Vibrio > Vibrio sp. A1-1. The sequence continues at coordinate 5,261 of NZ_JAKKCL010000014.1, read as the reverse complement.
AATCCGATTATTTGTTGGGGAAGAAATAGAGCATTCTTCCCCACATGAGTTGCACCCGTGTTATGCGCTTGCATAAATAACACTGCCGCCTTTTATGGTGTCAATGATCTCACGAGACAACTTCTTTGGCAGTGCAGGGCAACCCCAACTGCGCCCAAGGTAACCATTCTTCTTGATAAAAGAAGGGTTAGCATAGTCGGCACCGTGCACAACGATATAACGCTCGCGAGCTTTATCGTTCAACCCTGAGCTTAGACCATCTAGTCGAAGTGAATAGCCATTTGAGCCGTAGTAGGTGGTGTCAGTCAAAAACGTACCCAGTGATGTTTTACGCGAGTTCACCACATTTGAAAACTGCGTCGCTGTTTTCTTTCCACTGTTCACACCGTGAGAAACATAAGTATTGTAGATAAGCTTCTTTTTATCTAAATCAACCACATAAAAGCGTTTTTCAGTCGATGGTTTACTATAGTCGATGATGGTTAGTACTGATTTCTTTCTATCTGGTGTTTTTTGGTACGCGATATAAGCGTCACGAAACAATTTAAAGTCTACTACGCCATCTAACTTTGCTTGTTTGAACACTTGTTCAATTTGATTCTGTGGTATGTGACTTTTGACTTCGTTATCTGCTTGTTTTGCAAAGGCAAAAGGAGAGGCAGACAGAAATGTCCATATAAATAATAAAATTAACTTTTTCATCTTGGCTAAATAAAACTCTATGGTGTTACAAATTTACCGATTGCTTCATGCATTCGTTAAAACAACATGCACATCAATATAATTCTATTCCCAATGTTTCTTATTGTACGCTTAGGTACTTAATATTGGGTTAACGATAAGTTTTCAAGTTAAAAACTAACTGTTTGAAACTCAAATAAATTATGAAGTTAATCGATTGTTTCGATAAACTTCGGCATAAATAATATCTGATATGCGTAATTAATAAAACTGTGTTTAAGGATATTTGTGAGATGGCGAATTTATAAAAACGACGTTTTATTTTTTCTAGATTAGAAACTCTTTTTATTTCAATGTGTTTGTCTTTTGTACGTCTATTCAGCCTGCGTTTAGATTTGTGATTTGACTCGTAACAAATCGTAACGTCAACTCGTTATGTGTGTTAGTGCATTTTAAGTGAGTGGGTAAACAACAAGATGGATAAGAAAGGTAGAGAAATACCGAGAAGAAGGGCATTTCCTGTTCACAAGTGATAAAGCTAAGTCTAAGTGGAGCCGACAAATGAGCTTCTACACGAATCATTTAAGTCGGTGATCAGCAATACAAAAGTAAAGTTTGTCAGCTTTTACTTATTTCCTTATGTCTTCAATTAAAGAAGTAAAAACAGAACTAAACTTACCAAAAAGTAATTCTATCGTTTTGATTAAATATTTAAATAACTGAGAGATTTCATCGAAAAATAATAATACCAAAAATTAACGTACGAACTTATGTGGTTGCTTATATTATTGAAACTAAGGGTAAAGTCTTGTTTCTATATTATATAAGTACAGCAGCTACATACATGGCTTCTGTACTTAATCTTTAATAAGATGCCCCTTGAACAGTAATTGAACCTACTATGGAACCATCGAAGCGGCTATCGTCATTTGCGGATTGCCACCACAAATTCAGTTGTTCCTTACTCATTGGCTTACCAAATAAATAGCCTTGCATATAGTCACAGCGGTAGGACGATAACCATTCATGCATCACATTGTGCTCAATACCTTCTGCGGTGACCGTTTTATTTTGAGCGTGGCATAGATCGATGATGGGTTTGATCACATGACCGTTGTTGGTTTTCATCAATGTAACGAGGAACTCTCGGTCAAACTTGATCTTTTGAACCGGATATTGAACAAGTTGAGTCAGCGATGTATAGCCAGAGCCAAAGTCATCAATGGCGAGACGATAGCCACGCTTCGACAGCTCATCAAGTAATGCTGTACCTTGTTGTTCTGCGGCAAAGGTTTCTGTTATTTCTAACTCAATACATTCTGGCTTCACGCCGTTTTTGCTTGCTTGGTCATGAATATAATTCGCCATTTCGATGGAGTTAAGTTCTGCTGAAGAGAGGTTGATCGAAAGGACAATGTCTTTGCCAAAAATATTTCTTAGCTGGTGATATTCTGCAGTTGCATTGGCGAAAACCCAGCGATCAATTTTATCAAATAAGCCCGCCTGTTCCGCGATTGGGATAAACTCTTTCGGAGGCACGGGACCAATGCCTTCCGCTTCCCAGCGCAATAATACCTCTAGTCCTTCAATCTCGTTGTCCCGATTATTCATATAGGGTTGAAAAACGAGATGGAACTCTTCTTCTACGTTGCTTTTTCTGAGCGCTCGCTCAAGCTGACTGCGTCTTTGAGACTCAACATTGAGAGCTGCTGAGTAATAAGCGTACTGGTTTTTCCCGGCTCGTTTGGCTTGATACATTGCCGCATCGGCACTGGAGAGTAATTTCGCGACGTCTGTACCGTCTTGAGGGTACTGAGCGATACCTACGCTTGCAGTCACGGGGAATGAATTACTCCAAGATGGACTGAGATTGCTAATCGGTTTTAGCAACTCTGAGGCCAGCAAGTCGGGTAGGCGTTGTGCATCCTGATTTGAGCTCAATAAAATAGCAAATTCGTCACCAGACAATCTTGCTGCAAAACAGGGACTATCGTAGTCGTACGAGAATTTTTGACAGACATTTTTGATGTGTGATGAAAACACCTTTAATAAGTTGTCTCCCAGTTCATGCCCGTATTTGTCATTAACGTACTTAAAGTTATCGAGATCGACATAAATGACCCACAAATGCTGCGAAGGGGAGACGAGTTCACGAGTTGCAAGTTCATGGAAACGATGGCGATTAGCGAGTTGCGTTAGGTGATCCGTTTCAGCCAGGCGTTTTGTTTTCTTATATATGACGTTGAGCTCTTCATACATATCAAAAAAGCGTGAGGATAAGCGTCCTATTTCATCGTTTGTTTCTAGCTTTTCAATGTTGCCGCGTTGATTTGTTTCCAGCTCTTGTAGCTGTTTATCGAGGCGAGAAACGGGGTGTAATACATAACGATACAAAACCAAAACAATTAAGGTGATGGTGCAAAACGCTGCCACACCAAAGGAAAGGGCCAGTTCTAGCCACACTTTATCGACTTTATTCCACATCAAATATTCAGCGGGGGAGAGTACCGCATAAAAGTGTGGCAATAGTTCAATCGTCTGAGCGAGAGGAATATCGAGATAAATAGGCTTGTCGGCAAAAGTTATCACGCTATGCGTGTCGAACTCGATTTCGTGCTTGATCTCATTGAAGGCTTCGAGCGATACCGATACCACCACGAAAAAGACATTTTGCGGATCAAAACTTAGAGGTTGTGTCCCTGTTCGTTTGTCGATCAGTTCGTATTGCAGAAGAATACTTTGCCCGCTGGAATTGTAAATAAAGCCAGTATGGTTAAACGCTTCTCTCGTACTAAAGCTTCGCGAGATGTAATCCAATACCTTAGGGTCGACTACACCTGAAGATTCGTAGTATTTATTTTCTGTGTAATAAAGAAGGTTTTGTTTCCCGTCGAGAATCGCCATGCTTGCATCGCCTGTATAGCCATGGCTTAACACATCTGCGGTTTCATCGAGTCGGTTAAATAACACGCGCTCACGATACGGATTGCTATGATTCACCAAGTAGTCTTGCAATACATCACTTTTGCTTAATGTGTATGCATAACTATTGAGGAATATGTTGGCTTGTCGGAACTGCCCTGCGAGCTTTTCCATTTGCAATTGGATATAGCTGTCTTCTCGCTTGATGAGCGTTACTTTTTGAATGCTGTAAATAATATAACTTGATACCAGCGCGCTTAATAAGATCACTGGCGCGACAAGCAAGATGACTCGATTGCTTAACTTCATTATGGCTTTTAGTTTCCGTTTGTGTCCCTACAAACGTCGCATACCATATAAGGTACTGAACGGATGATGTGTTTTGCAAATTGTAACCAGATTGTAAGGTGAGCGTTCTCCAAAATCAGACAACCATCCAAGAACTGTGATGATGTGTAAGGTTTCCATCTCATTAACTAGAGTGTTTCTCAGTAATGGGACGTATCTCTTTTTCAACTGTCTTTAAAAACCTCACTTCAAGTGTAGATTAAGCCAGTCATCGAAACGTTTCGATGATAAAGTGTGACTCATGTACCTTTTTACTATTCGATGACCCGTTAATTACGGATCATTCTCACACCTTATCGATCTCACTCTGGTCAAATTACCACAACGAATTATTATTTCATCGAAACGTTTCGATGAGTTTTCTGTTAATAACGAAAACACTTTAAAACAGGCGCTCATGGTTGTATGAACGTGTAACCGAAAGGTCGATGAGATGAAAAAAAGTACCCTAATTAACTCAGATATTTCTTACTTGGTGGCGACGCTAGGCCACACCGATGAGATCACGATATGTGACGCTGGCCTGCCAATCCCTGAGCATGTACAGCGAATTGATTTGGCGCTAACGCATGGCGTACCAAGTTTTCTTGATACTGTTCGCGTGATTCTATCTGAGTCGCAAATCGAAGGGGTCATCATTGCGGAAGAGTTTTCTGATGTAAGCCCTGTTTTGCATCAAGCATTGCTTAACGAACTGAGCAAAGAGAGCGAAGAAACGGGTAAATCTATCGAGATCAGCTACGTGTCACATGAAGCATTTAAAGCACGCACGGCACAAAGCCGCGCTGTCGTTCGAACTGGCGAATGCTCGCCATACGCGAACGTTATCTTTCAAGCGGGCGTGGTTTTTTAAGCCAGAGATATTGAGGACAGATTATGACTCAAGCCATTCTACAACTGAGCGACATTGAGAAAGCGTTCCCGGGCGTGAAAGCACTGGACAAAGCGAGCCTGAATGTTTACCCAGGCCGTGTCATGGCGCTCATGGGAGAAAATGGAGCAGGCAAGTCAACATTGATGAAGGTGCTGACTGGCATCTATCACATGGATGCGGGTAGCATCCAATATCAAGGCCAACCTGCCGCGTTTAAAGGGCCGCGTGACTCACAGGAAGCGGGCATCAGCATCATTCACCAAGAATTGAACTTGATCCCTGAACTAACGATTGCTGAAAACATCTATCTATACCGAATCAACTTGAAGATGCAGGCTTGAGAACCTGAAAATTATCATTAATTCGAGATGCCAAAGAGCCTGCGATCTCTGGAAGAGTCACAGTAAAAAATTGGTCTATTGCCGCCTTGAAGTCC
>NZ_JAKKCL010000013.1:0-169497 GCF_021728175.1 Vibrio sp. A1-1 | reverse complement strand
TTGTAGAGATGAAAGGGACCTTAAAACGGCGACAATTGAAATGCGCGTTAAATACTGAGTTCCGAGAGAGAGTTTTGTTTGGGGTTTAAGGTGTTTTAACAAATTTGCAACTCATGCGGGAACCCTGTGGCAAGCCTTTATTTACGGGGATGTTCATGCTTTTTCCGTGGCCGGCAATTGAAATACGCATTAAATACAGAGTTCCGAGTGAGAGTTTTGTTTGGCACTTAAGTGTTCTTAATGTTTTTATAACTCATGCGGGAGCTCTGGGAAAGCCTTACATGACGATGATGTTCATGCGTTTTCCGTGACTTGGAGACTAACTTGGAGACTAACTTGGAGACTAACTTGGACACTAAAATAAATATTTATTCTCGAAATTTAAATGGTCATAGAAATTCTTATACAAAAGTTTTTGAAGAAGAGTTGCATGCTAAAAACTTGAATTTCAAAGCTTGTCTATTCTCACCCAAGCCCATGTTTTTTTTAATGGTAGAAGATTCGTTTTTTATATATGTGTTAACTGCAATAATACGTTCCTTACTTGGGCTTAAGACATTAGGCCTAGTATTTAGCGTTAAACCAGTTCTAAATCACATCAATAAAAGGTACAGAGCAAAATATTATGCGTTGAGATTGATTAAATTTATCCCTGGAATAAGTAGTGTTTCTATTGTTCCTTTCTATGTTGATTCACGTATAAAAAAAATCTGTACTGATTATATATATGATCCTCAATTCTGGGATCTGGGAAAGGATGAACTAACTTTCTTTGAAAATTTATCAAGGTATAACTTAGATTGTAATGTTGTTAAGTATATAGAAAGTTTGAAATTTGATTTAAATGAGGTTAATGATAAGAAAGTCGTTAGTATCGGAGAGCAAAGTTTTAAAAAGGGAACGCCTGAATTTATTAAGTTATCTTACAATTACCATAAGAATGATATAAGATTTATTTATTCAGGAAAGCTTGACAGCGAGTCAAAAAAATGTATCGCTGAGCACTGTAACGATTTGTTAACAGGTGTTGATAGGTTTATCACCGATAAAGAAATCATGTTTTCATATTTTTTATCTGACGTTGTCTGGTGCTGTTATCATGCTGACTATGACCAGGCCTCTGGTATTTTTGGTCGAGCTCTACAATTAGGGAAACCGGTTTTTGTTAGAAAGGATTCCTACTTACATTTAATTTGCTTAGAAGAAGGTGTCATTCATTTTGCAATGGATGATTTAACTACCGTATCTGACGTGGACGTTTTTATAAGAAGCATTACCAAAGAACCCTTACCACTAACTAAGACCTTTAGTAGAAAAAAACATTCTTTAGACTCTTTAAAGGGGATATATGAGAAATAACAAAAATGTGGGCATAATTCTTGGTGACACTACAGCGACTGGTGGAATTGAGAGAGTTAGTTTTCAGTTAGCAAAATCATTAAAAAATAATGTTCATGTTGAAGTTTTAAGTTTATGTAAGTCAAGAGAAAGAGAGTTATTTAATAGTGGTGATTTTGTAATTAGATATTTGACAGAGCATGCGGAAACTACATTTTACAATCGTAAATACAAAGGAGTTACTGCATATCTTTTTGACTTGTGGTATTTGTTGTTAAAGTCGAGGGAATTAAAGAAGCATATAAGAGAAACCAATTTAAATTATATTGTATCTTGTGATATAAAAATGACAGCACTCTGTCTTCTTGCTTCATTATGCACAAAAACTAAAGTTATAGTTATTGAGCATTTTGAATTTGATGTCCCAAATAAATTTCTGAAAATGCTGCGTAAGTTTCTATATCGATGGGTTCACTGTGTGGTAATCCAAACGGATGAAGATTACTTTAAATATAAAAACATTTTAAATGAATCAAAAATAAACATAATTCCAAATATTATTGAGTTAAAAAAACCGGAAAGTGTCGATAGAGTAAAAAGAAATAGTATCATTGGTGTAGGGCGACTGACAAATCAAAAAGGGTTCGATTTGCTTATATCCGCATGGTCACTTATTTATGAGAAGTATAATGACTGGTCTTTAGATATATACGGAGAAGGTGAAGAAAAAGAAAATCTAATAAAGCTAATTGAGGCTAGGAATGTTTCTGCAAGAACTAACATATATCCTTTTTCTAACCAAATAGATGAGGTTTATTCTGTTTCAAGAGTATTTGTCTTATCTTCTAGATATGAAGGGTTAGGAATGGTATTACTTGAAGCTCTATCACATAAGCTGCCCTGTATTAGCTTTGATTGTCCTGCGGGACCTAAAACTATTATAAAAAATGGTGTCAACGGACTATTAGTGAAAACAGGGGATGTTAATGAATTAGCTGATGCGATTGATTTATTGTTGAGTAAACCAGACTTACAGAGTCTACTTTCAAAAAATTCAGTAGCATCATTAGATAAATTCACCGAAAAGGAAGTTAAATTAAAATGGTTGTCAATTTTGGGAGATGTTGATGAAAGTTAATATATTTGGTGATTTTTATGCTGATAAAACTATCCAAACAACCAAGCAGTTAACAGACAAGCTTGCTAATGCTGAAGCTAACATCCTTAACTTGGAAGCTCCTGTGTTACAAAAACCATGTGTTCCTATTCAAAAAGTAGGCGCTTCTTTAAGGCACACTCCATCTGTTTTAGATAATTTAAAGTTGTTAAATATTACTGACGTGTGTTTGGCAAATAATCATTACTTCGATTATGGTTTTGATGCTGCAAAAAAAAGCACTATGCTTTTAATTAGGAATAATATTAGAGTTCATGGTGTAGATAAAAATAACTATTCTAAAGATTTTCAATTCCTAAATGATAAAACAGTAATTGTAAATGTAGCCGAGTCGGAGAATGGTTGTCGAAAGTCTATTTTAGGCAAAGGTTTTATCTCTGTTTCCGATCCATTCCTTTTTGTTTATCTTAATGATTTCATAAAAAGGGATATACAAATTATTCTTATTATCCATGCGGGTCTAGAAAATAGCTTAACGCCATTGAATAGTTGGAAGAATTATTACAGAGCATTTGTCGATTTAGGTGTTGAGCTAGTCATTGCTCATCACCCTCATGTTCCACAACATCATGAAATATATAACGGGAAGTATATATTTTATAGTTTGGGTAATTTTGTCTTTCAATCTAAAACTGAAAATAAGTGGCATAACACTTCTAAATTTGTATCGATTTCGTTGAACGAAAGTATCGAAGTTGAATATTATTACACTCGCTACGAGAATAATACTTTATCATTATTAGATGATGAAGAGAAAATTCAAACAGATAAAATTCTAGCAATGAAATTCAATGAGCCTTTAAATTTAACACGAAATTACGTGCACCGACAAAACATGGATATTAAAAGGGTATTTTTGAACCTTTTGGGTTCTAAAATACTGAGGTCATTTGGCCTGTTTAAAGGTAAAAGTAATCGAAAGTATGATTTTCATTTGCACAATATAAAGTTTGAAACTCATCGATTTAGCCAAATTGAACACTTGGAAAAAAAATTGGAAGATAAAGATGGTTAAAAAAATAATTAAGAGAATATTGCAAAAAACTTTGCCTTCAAAAGCGTTTGATTATTTATGTTTTATTGTGATTTTTAAGCGATACCCCTCTTCATCGTCGCCTCTTATTTTTAATGAAAAAGTGTTCCTTAGGAAATATAATGATAAAAACTTTATGTATACAAAATGCTCTGATAAATATTTAGTTAGAGAATATATAAAGGATAAAATTGGTGAGCAGTATCTTGTTAAACTCATCTCTTGCTATGAAAAAGTACCAAACATAACTGAAATTAAATCACTTGATAAGTTTGTTGCAAAGTCTAATCATGGTGCTGGGATGGTAGAGATTTTTCATTCAAAACCTTCTGACGAGAGAATTAATTATTTAATTGAAAAGTTTAACCTCTGGATTAGTACAGATTATGATATCGGAAGTAATGAAACACAATATAAAGGAATTGAAAAGAAAATATTGATTGAGGAATCGCTTTGTATAGATGGTAAAGTACCTAAAGATTATAAATTTCATTGTTTTAATCAATTGGATGGGTCTGTTAAATATGTTCTACAAGTTGTTGATGGTAGGTTTGGTGTTGAATCAAGAGGGTACTTCCTCAATACATTAGATAACTGTTTTTTTAGTCATGGCGCAGGTAAGCATAATATAGAAACTGAAGATGTTGACGCTTTAAAGAAGATAATCAAACTGAATGAAATATTGATGTCGGACTTTAACTATGTGCGAATCGATTGGTATGTGAGTAATGGTAGGCCTTATTTCGGCGAGTTAACTTTCACCCCCGGTGGTGGATTGTCCAATGAGTTTGGTTTAGAATTAGAGACAATAATGTGTAAGTATTGGGTTAAGTAAAGGGCCTAATTTGAAAAAAATATATATATTACAACCAGCTATACCAAAATATAGAGTGCCTCTGTTTAATGGTTTAAATGAAAAGTACAAGATACATGTATTTTCTACAAAGTGCGATTTCTTGGGTGTTAAGTCTACCTCCATCGATAATAAGTTTGACCAAACTCTATCGCACGGCTTTAGATCATTACATGGTGTTTTTTTTTGGCATAGAAATTTACCTCTTCTTTCTACTTACAAAAAGGATGATATTGTTGTAATTAATGGTAATCCAAGAATATTAAATTATATGCTACTTTTCGTATTATTACGTGTACGTGGTATCAAAACTATTTGGTGGGGGCACGGTTGGTCTGCTGGAAGTTTTGGTTTGATGGCAAGCATACGTATTAAGTTGATGGAATTGGCGACTGCTATTTTAGTGTATACTGATAAAGAAAGGGAGTTGCTTTCTAAACCTAATTGTTACGCGTTAAATAATGGATTGGACTCGTCTGAAATAAAAGAGTGTATTAAGAAGATTTCTATAGAAAGGTTGACGAAACCTCTTGAATTTCAATTGGTTTTTGTTGGTAGGATTACTGAAAAGGCTAACTTCGAACTCTTATTAAAGTCAATGACTAAGCTTAATAAAAATATACATTTAAATGTAATCGGTTCAGGAGACAAGGTTGATTTTTACACTTCGATGGCTGATGAACTTGGTATAAGTGACAGAGTGCATTGGCATGGCGCGATCTTTAATGAAATGGACACTGCTAAAATTATGCTGTCATCCCATGCATTTATTTATGCTGGTTCTGTCGGTTTAAGCCTAATTCATGCATTTAATTATGGTTTACCAGCAATAGTTCACTCGAATGAAATTTACCATATGCCTGAATTTTCCGCTTTTGAAAATGGTATCAATGGCATTAGTTTTCAAAAAGATTGCTTAGTTGATCTTGTGGATAAAGTAAATGAGTTGTCCTCATTAGACGGCGTAACTTACGCAGCAATGTCAAAAAAGGCTTTTGATACAGTTGAAAATTCTTATAATATTAACGACATGGTATTAAGGTTCAGCACTATGATCGAGGAGCTTAAACTATGATAGTGTTTGTGGGCCCATCACCGAAGCCAATAACTGGGCAATCATTGGCATTTGATATTATTAGTGGTTATTATAATAAAGATAAGAAGGTTTTTTATTACGGGGTAAGTTCGCAGAATTTGTTGTTAATTTCCTGGGGGACACTTTGTGTCTTTTTTAGTTTCTTCTGGTTTTTAATTACCCATCGCAGTATAAAAACCCTGTATTTGACGACTAGTAGAACAACTCTTGGTTTTTGCCGTGACCTGTTATTTGTACTTACTGCAAAACTATTTTCAATTAAAGTCGTTAATCATCTCCATGGTGCGGATTTTAAAGATTTTCGTTCTCGAAAAAGACCATGGTTTAGAAAGTTTGTTGACTATGTTTATGAGCAAATAGATACATCTATTGTGCTTTTACCCAGAATGAAAGATCAATATGATATATATAGACAAATGAACGTAGTCAGTATTAGTAACTGTGCCTTGCCTATTTCTGATTTACCAAGAAAAAGAACAGATTATTTAAAAGTGTTATACTTATCTAACATTATGTACTCTAAAGGAATATTTCTTTTAATTGAAGCGGTTGATAGTTTAATAAAATCCGGCGCTAAGGTTCAATTGTCTATCGCTGGAGAACCAATGGGTGATGAATATAAAGACAAAGATGATGTTCAAATTGAATTTGAAAGGGCAATTAGAAATAAGCCTTACGTTGAATATATGGGGACGGTTACTGGAACAAAAAAAGATCAATTATTGATTGATTCGGATGTATTTGTTCTACCTTCATTCTATAAAACAGAAGCTCAACCAATATCGATTATCGAGGCAATGCTTGCTGGTTCGGCAATTATCACTACTAATCATAATTATTTAGCAGATATGGTTACATCTAATATTGGTTGTGTAATAGGGACGCGTTCTACAAAAGAAATTGAGCTTTCTCTTTTAAGTTTGATTGATCACCCTGATAAATTAAACCAAGTTTGCCGTTATAATAAAAGCTACGCAAAAAAATATTATTCATTAGAAAGGTATGTTAAAGACATATCAATAGTGTTAGAAACACACCCTGACATATAGATTTACAGAGATAACTATCATGAAAAAAGCATTTATAACAGGAATTACGGGCCAAGATGGGTCATACCTTGCTGAGCTATTAGTAGAAAAAGGATATGAAGTTCACGGCATTATTCGTCGCGCATCTTCATTCAACACCGAGCGTATCGATAGCGCTATTAAGGATAGTAACCATATTCACCTTCACTATGGTGACTTAACTGATTCTTCGAATCTAATTCGTCTAGTGAAAGAGATTCAGCCAGATGAAATCTATAACCTAGGCGCAATGTCTCACGTTGCAGTATCGTTTGAGTCCCCGGAGTACGCAGCAGATGTTGATGCGATGGGTACCATCCGTCTTCTTGAGGCTATTCGTATTAACGGCCTTGAAAAGAAAACGCGTTTTTATCAAGCGTCTACTTCTGAGCTTTACGGTGAAGTACAAGAAATTCCACAGCGTGAAACTACTCCGTTCCACCCTCGCTCACCTTACGCGGTTGCGAAAATGTACGCATACTGGATAACGGTGAACTACCGTGAATCTTACGGCATGTATGCGTGTAACGGTATTCTCTTCAATCACGAGTCTCCACGCCGTGGTGAAACCTTTGTAACGCGTAAGATTACGCGTTCTATTGCCAATATCTCTCAAGGTCTAGAGTCTGTTCTGCAGCTTGGAAACATGGATGCACTTCGCGACTGGGGTCATGCAAAAGATTACGTTCGCATGCAATGGATGATGCTGCAGCAAGACGTTGCTGACGATTTTGTTATTGCTACGGGCAAGCAAATCTCAGTGCGTGAATTCGTTCGCATGTCAGCAAAAGAGGCGGGCATTGAACTTGAGTTTACAGGTGTTGGTATTGATGAAATTGCTACGGTTACAGCTGTGGATGAAGATAAAGCACCAGCCGTATCTGTCGGTGATGTGATTGTTAAAGTGAACCCTAAGTACTTCCGCCCTGCAGAAGTAGAAACACTGCTAGGCGATCCAACAAAAGCAAAAGAGAAGCTAGGCTGGGTTCCTGAAATTACCGTTGAAGAGATGTGTGCTGAAATGGTTCAAGCAGATATGGCTAAATCTAAACAGCATGTAATCTTAAAGCAACATGGTTTTGACGTTTCTATTTCTTTGGAAAGCTAATCAGTATGACTCAAGTAATGAAAAAACGAGTATTTGTAGCCGGTCATCGCGGGATGGTCGGCTCTGCAATAGTGCGTCAGCTTGAAGTCCGTGATGATGTTGAGCTTATCACTCGCACTTCGACTGAGCTGGATTTAACGAATCAAGCGGCAGTTGATGCTTTCTTTAAACAAGAAAGCATTGATGAAGTGTACTTAGCGGCAGCAAAAGTGGGTGGTATTCATGCTAACAACACTTACCCGGCTGAGTTCATCTATCAAAATCTGATGATAGAAAGCAATATAATTCATGCTGCTCACACTAATGATGTGCAACATTTACTGTTTTTAGGCTCTTCTTGCATCTATCCAAAGTTCGCCGAGCAGCCAATGACTGAAAAAGCATTGCTGACGGGTATTTTGGAAGAAACTAATGAGCCTTACGCGATTGCTAAGATTGCGGGCATTAAACTGTGTGAATCTTACAACCGCCAATACGGTCGTGATTACCGTTCAGTGATGCCTACCAACCTTTATGGTCTAAATGACAACTTCCACCCACAAAACTCTCACGTTATCCCAGCGATTATGCGCCGCTTCAATGAAGCAAAACTTAATGGTGATAAAGAAGTCTTGGTTTGGGGCACAGGCACTCCAATGCGTGAGTTCTTATACGTGGATGATATGGCTGCGGCCAGTATTCATGTTATGGAACTGGATAAGACCATTTACGAGGTGAATACGGAACCAATGCTTTCGCATATCAATGTGGGTACAGGTGTGGATTGCACCATCCGTGAGATGGCAGAGACGATGGCAAAGGTTGTGGGTTTTGAGGGTGATATTACCTTTGATACGACTAAGCCAGATGGTACGCCGCGTAAGTTAATGGATGTGTCTAGACTGGCGAGTCTCGGTTGGAACTACGGTGTCAGCCTTGAGCAAGGTCTTACAACGACGTACGAATGGTTCTTGGCAAACCAAGCTAACTTCCGTAAGTAGAAGTAGATTTAAAGTAACAGGCCTAGGAATAGAGCTGAGAGAATATGAAGTTAGATACTGAAGTTTTTAAGACGGTTGTGGCGTCTACTCCGTTAATTTCAATGGATTTGATTGTACAAAATAATGCTGGGCAAGTGCTGCTTGGTTATCGTAACAATCGCCCCGCTCAGGGCTTTTGGTTTGTACCGGGAGGTCGAGTTCTCAAAGATGAGCGATTTGAAATGGCCTTCGAACGTCTGTCAGATATCGAACTGGGTGAGCGTTATACGCTGTCTCAAGCTGAATTTCTGGGACCTTACGAACACTTATACCCGGATAATTTCAGCGGTGCAGCTTTCACTACGCACTATGTGGTTCTCGGTTATAAGATCACCTGGAACGGTGAGCTTTCAGATTTACCTTCTGAACAGCATTGCGATTATCGTTGGTGGAATATTGAAGATCTGCTTGACGCAAGTCAAGTGCATGATAATACGAAGGCCTATTTTCGCTAAACCTTTACGGTTTGCTGTATTCCTGAATTCTAGTTGTAGGTACTAATATTTGTATCGGTATCTACAACAAGTATCACTAATCCAATATAACCAATTCTAAATCTTCCCATCACGGCGGCACCACCGCTGTCAATGTCAGTAAACGTGCACGATTAGTGTGCTCGGCTTATATCCTTAAAGGTAACAATATGATACTTCCAGTAATTATGGCTGGCGGCTCGGGAAGCCGTCTTTGGCCTCTTTCTCGTGGCCTATTTCCCAAACAATTTATTAGCTTAGCCAGTGACCTAACGATGCTGCAAGAGACACTAAAGCGCCTTGATGGAATAGAACACTCAAGCCCAATGCTTATTTGCAATGATGAGCACCGCTTTTTAGTTGCAGAACAACTTCGGCAGCAGGCGGTTGATTGTAGTGGAATCATATTAGAACCGGTAGGTCGCAATACCGCTCCTGCTATCGCGCTTGCAGCTCTTAAAGCAGTGCAACACGGAGATGATCCATTATTATTGGTGTTGGCGGCTGATCACGTAATTCAAGACTCCAATGCTTTCATCGATTCGGTACAACAAGCAGTGGAGCCAGCTAAAGATAATAACTTAGTCACTTTTGGGATCGTGCCAAGCAAGCCTGAAACTGGCTATGGTTACATTAAGCAAGGCCATCCTTGTGGTAGCGCTTATCACGTTGATCAGTTTGTCGAAAAACCCAATTTAGAAACAGCGAAGTTATACTTAGCTAGCGGTGAGTATTATTGGAACAGTGGTATGTTTTTGTTTAAAGCTTCGCGCTACCTTGAAGAATTAAAAGCGTTTCGCCCTGATATTCTTGAAGCTTGTGAGGCTGCGATGCATGGTGCTCGTAATGATTTGGATTTTATTCGTTTAGATGAAGATGCATTTTGTGCCTGTCCGGATGAGTCGGTTGATTACGCCGTGATGGAACAAACTAACAGCGCATTGGTTGTGCCAATGGATGCTGGGTGGAGCGATGTAGGTTCGTTTAGCGCATTGTGGGAAGTCTCAGATAAGAACTCTGATGGCAATGTCACTAAAGGTGATGTTTTGATGGAGCAAACAACGGATAGCTATATTTATTCGCAAAATAAATTAGTGTCCACAGTTGGGGTGAGTAACCTTGTCGTAGTTGAGACTAAAGATGCTATTTTGGTAGCAGACAAAGACAAAGTTCAGGATGTCAAAAGCATTGTTAATGCTCTAAAAGATAAAGGCAGAAACGAGGCTTTGCAACATCGAGAAGTGTATCGCCCATGGGGCTCTCATGATGAAATCGCTCAAGGTAGTCGTTATCATGTAAAACACTTGCGTGTAAAATCCGGTGAAAAAACCGCGCTACAGCTTCATCATCACCGAGCAGAACACTGGGTGGTCGTGCAAGGGACCGCAAAGGTCACCAATGGTGAGAAAAGTTATTTGCTAAGTGAAAATGAATCTACTTATATTCCTCTTGGTGCGCCACACCGCATCGAAAACCCAGGTAAAGTTGATCTTCACTTAATTGAGGTGCGTTCGGGCAGTTATTTAGAGGAAGATGATATTGTTCGTTTGGAAGAGTATGGGGTGGGTTATTGATGAAAGTCTCAGTAATTACTGCGACATACAATAGCAGTAAGACAGTATTAGACACACTTAAGTCTTTAAATGAACAAACCTACACTGATATCGAATACATTATCATTGACGGTGGATCGTCCGATAATACCGTATCGGTCATTAAAGAGCATTGCCCTAAAGTTGCGAGTATAGTGTCTGAACCCGATAAAGGTATTTATGATGCGTTGAATAAGGGAATTAGTGCTGCAACCGGTGATATTGTGGGCTTTTTACATTCCGATGATTTATTGGCTTACCCAGATGCTATCAAGGAATTAGTTGAAACACTGCAACGTGAAAAGACTCAAGCCGTCTATGCTGATTTGGAGTACGTATCAAAGGATAATACTTCGAAGATTATTCGGAAATGGACATCCGGGGCATTTGAGAAACAAAAGCTGCGTAGTGGTTGGATGCCACCCCATCCTACTTTTTTCATGAAGCGAGACTTATACATTAAACATGGGATGTTTGATTTAGACCTTAAGATCGCAGCTGACTATGATTCATTACTTCGCTATTTGTGGAGCAATAACATTACAGCGAGTTACTTACCAAAAGTCGTCACCAAAATGCGTGTCGGCGGAGCGAGTAATCGTAGCTTAGCCAACATCATTGAAAAGACAAAAGAAGACGTTCAAGCATTAAAAAATAATCGACTCTTCTGGCCATCAGCTTTGTTGATTAAGAATTTTTCAAAGATCCCACAGTTTTTTAAGAGGTAGTCAATGTTAGTATCTAATAACATTATTGCTGAATCTGGTATTCAGTTTGGTACCAGCGGTGCTCGCGGTTTGGTAGAGCAGTTCACACCAGAGGTATGTGCAGCCTTTGCTTATGCGTTCATTAACGGCATAAAAACGCAGTTTGAGTTCGACACGGTCGCAGTGGCGATCGATAATCGCCCAAGTAGCCCTGTGATGGCACAAGCAACGATTAGCGCTATCCAATCTATGGGGTTAGAGGCTATCTATTATGGGGTAATTCCAACGCCAGCATTAGCCTACTGCGCAATGCAAGATAATATTCCTTGTATTATGATCACCGGTAGTCACATTCCTTTTGATCGTAATGGCATTAAGTTTTATCGTCCCGATGGTGAAATTACCAAGGTAGATGAACAAGCTATTTTAAGTGCTGAAGTCGAATTTGAAATGCCGGAGTTGCAAGTATTGCAACCTTTAAACAAAGCCGCTGAACAATATGTGGCAAGGTACACGGAACTTTTTGAAAAAGATTTACTTGCCGGCAAGCGTATTGGTATTTATGAGCACTCGAGCGCTGGTCGTGATTTATATCAAGGGCTGTTTGAGGTTTTGGGTGCAGAAGTTGTTTCACTAGAACGCACTGACGAGTTTGTTCCTATTGATACAGAAGCCGTGGCTGAGGTTGATAAAGCCAAAGCAAAAACTTGGTCGGCAGAGTACAACCTAGATTTCATTTTTTCCACCGATGGCGATGGTGATAGACCGCTTGTTGCAGATGAAAATGGCGACTGGCTTCGCGGTGATATTCTAGGTCTGCTTTGTGCGCAAGAGATGGGCATTGAAGCGTTAGCGATTCCTGTTAGTTGTAATACGATTATTGAACAATCAAGTGCATTCAAAACTGTCTCGAAAACCAAAATTGGTTCGCCATATGTCATTGCTGAGTTCGATACTTTATCTAAACAATATACCTGTATTGCCGGTTTTGAGGCCAATGGTGGTTTCCTGATTGGTAGCGACGCCATGATTAACGGTCAAGTATTAAAAGCACTGCCTACACGTGATGCAGTACTGCCAGCACTAATGTTGTTGTCAGCGGCTAAAAATACCAGTATCGCAAAACTTGTAAGCGATCTACCACAGCGCTTTAGTCATAGCGACCGCATCCAAAACTTTGCAACAGAAAACAGTTTGGCCATTTTAGCAAAAGGCACAAAGACCCCTCAGGCTCTCATTGATGAACTAGAGTTTACTAATACGGTGAAAGCAGTGGATACAACAGATGGCTTGCGTATTACGCTCAATGGTGGTGACATTGTTCATTTGCGTCCTTCAGGTAATGCACCTGAGCTTCGTTGTTATGCTGAGTCTGACACAATGCCACAAGCACAAACGATTGTGGATTCAGTACTGTCTAAAGTGCAAACCTTGGCCTTTTAGTCAGGTTCCTAATTTCAAATAATAAATACAATGATATATAAACTTAACAACGTCATTCAAAACTATGCGTGGGGAAGTACCGATTCACTGAGTACTTTATTTGGTGTCGACAACCCTGACAATGAACCTCAAGCTGAGCTTTGGATGGGGGCACATCCGAATGGATGCTCTCAGTTGGAAGACCAGAATGTGTTTTTATCCGATTACTTGAATGAACACCGTGAGAGTGCGTTAGGGCAGTACACTGCTGATCGTTATGGTCAGCTGCCTTATCTGTTTAAGGTGCTTGCTGCCCGCACCCCGCTTTCTATTCAAGTGCATCCCAACAAGCGTAACTCTGAGCTTGGCTTTGAGCGAGAGAACCAGTTAGGGATTGAACTCACTGCAGGCAATCGTAATTATAAAGATTCGAACCATAAGCCTGAGCTTGTATACGCAATTACTTCGTATAAAGCGATGAATGGCTTTAGGCCAATTGAAGACATTATTGTCATGTTTGAAGAAGTCGGCATCAATGCGCTTAGCGATGATGTCGCAGCGCTTAAAAAAAATCAGGATGCCGAAGGGTTAAAAACCTTCTTCACAGTTATGCTGAAACTCTCGGGAAGCAAGCAAAAACAAGCTCTTGCAGATCTTGAACAATGTTATGTACTGACGAGTCTTTCTGCAAGTACGAAACAAGCGCTTCGGTATAGCCAAGAATTTGCCAAGCACTATCCGGGTGACAATGGGTTATTCGCCCCTTTGTTTTTGAACATTGTAGAACTTAAACCAGGGCAAGCGATGTTCTTACACGCAGAAACGCCTCATGCATATGTGCAAGGCACAGCTCTTGAGGTTATGGCAAGCTCAGATAATGTGTTAAGAGCAGGGCTAACGCCTAAACACATCGATGTGGAAGAGTTGGTTGTCAATACTCGATTTGAGCCTATCTCGCCTGATGCGCTATTATTGTCGCCTCTAAAAAAAGAAGGTACTTCACATTTTCCAGTACCAGTGGATGACTTCAAGTTTGATGTTGTTGAAGTTACAGGCTCCGAAAAAAAATTATATGTACGGAGTGCCGAAATAGTGTTTTGCATCGAAGGTGTCGTTGACATTATATCGGGCTCAAAATTAATTACGCTTAGAGCTGGCGATTCCATATTCGTGCCTTATTGCGTTGCTGAATATAAGTATAAAGGAAAAGGCCAAATCGCGAGAGCTTATAACTAGCTTTAACTATTTATAGGTCAATTGAATGACGATTGCCCTTACTTACTAAAGCTATTTTGAAGGGCATTGTTTTAAACTGTAATTATCTTAAATTATTTACGTCCCCCCCATTCTGAATATGCCGTTCACTTCATCACGTATGTAAACGATACTAATAAATAGAACTCACTAATTTTTACTATGGTTAATTTATGAAAATTGCAATTGCCGGTACAGGCTATGTTGGTTTATCTAATGCGATGCTATTGTCACAGCATCATGATGTTATCGCGGTCGATATTATCGAAGAGAAAGTAAGATTACTGAACAATAAATTATCTCCAATCGTTGATGCTGAAATTGAAGACTTCTTGGCGAACAAGCCATTAAACTTCACCGCGACACTCGATAAAGAGTTGGCGTATTCAAATGCCGATTATGTGATTATTGCTACCCCTACCGATTATGACGTAGAGACGAACTACTTTAATACCTCTTCAGTTGAAGCAGTAATTAAAGACGTGATGGCGATTAACCCAAATGCAGTGATGGTGATAAAATCAACCGTGCCTGTTGGCTATACCGCGCGTATTAAACAAGAGTTGGGTTGTGAAAATTTATTGTTCTCACCTGAATTTTTACGAGAAGGCCGTGCACTATACGACAACTTACACCCATCTCGTATTATTGTTGGTGAGAAAAGTGAGCGTGCTGAAGTGTTTGCTAACCTTCTTGTTGAGGGGGCAATTAAACAAGATATTGAAGTCTTTTTTACCGATTCAACGGAAGCGGAAGCGGTTAAGCTGTTCTCGAACACTTACCTAGCGATGCGCGTTGCCTACTTTAATGAGTTGGACTCTTACGCTGAATCTCATAACCTAGACGCACGTCAGATTATTGAAGGTGTTGGCTTAGACCCACGTATCGGTTCGCACTATAACAACCCGTCATTTGGTTACGGTGGCTACTGCTTACCAAAAGATACTAAGCAACTGCGCGCGAACTACGCGGATGTGCCTAACAGCATCATTGGCGCGATTGTTGATGCCAATACTACCCGTAAAGACTTCGTCGCAGATTCTATCATCAAGCGTAACCCGCAGCGCGTGGGTATTTATCGTTTGATCATGAAGTCAGGCTCCGACAATTTCCGCGCATCTTCCATCCAAGGCATCATGAAGCGCCTCAAAGCGAAAGGCATTGAAGTGATTGTGTATGAACCTGTACTGGAAGACGAAGAGTTCTTCCATTCTGCTGTTATTAAAGATCTTACCGATTTTAAAGCGATGTCGGATGTGATTGTTTCAAACCGGATGGTTGAAGAACTTCAAAATGTTGCTGATAAGGTGTACACCCGAGACTTATTCGGAAACGATTAGTTCTGCTCTTTCCAGTAGTGCCTCAAATATGAATTACTTTAGACCGTCCATAGTTTCAATTAGTCCCAGACTCTAATTATTATTGTGCCTCAGTTTAACTTGTTTTCGAGGCACTATTTGGGGCGAAAATGCTTCAATATCATCCGCAATATTTTTATTCTGTGAATACAGAAAACCATGGGTTTACCCGTGGATGAATGCCAATTCCAAAATTACAGCGTAAGCTGTTTGTAATTTTGGTCAACGCTTTAGCGTTGTCGCGGTAAGTACCCCGGGCATGCCCGGGGGAATCTTCATATTCGTCAGTTAATAAAACATAAGAAATAAATAATGATTAAACACTGCTTATTCCCCGCAGCCGGTTATGGCACGCGCTTTTTACCTGCTACTAAATCCATGCCAAAAGAGATGATGCCTATCGTTAACAAGCCGCTTATTGAATATGGCGTTGACGAGGCGATTCAAGCGGGCATGACCAGCATGGCCGTTGTTACTGGCCGTGGTAAAAGCTCGTTAATGGACCACTTTGATAAGAACTATGAGCTTGAGCATCAAATTCAAGGCACGAATAAAGAGCCTTTGCTCGATGATATACGCTCTCTGATTGATTCTGCTCAGTATACGTTTATTCGCCAACGCGAAATGAAGGGGCTAGGGCATGCCATATTAACGGGCAAAGAATTAGTGGGTGATAACCCATTTGCGGTTGTTCTGGCTGATGACCTTTGCATTAATGATGACAAAGGCGTGTTAGCACAAATGGCCGCTTTGTATCGTCAGTTCCGCTGCTCTATTGTCGCGGTAGAAGAAGTACCAGAATCTGAAACGCATAAGTACGGTGTGATTGCCGGTGAGCACTTAAGTGATGACCTGATTCGCATTACCGATATGGTTGAAAAGCCTGAACAAGGTACTGCACCAAGTAATCTTGCGATTATTGGTCGTTATATCTTAACGCCGGACATCTTCGATATTTTGGAAGAAACACAGCCGGGTAAAGGCGGTGAAATCCAAATTACAGACGCGCTTTTAGAACAAGCTAAAAATGGCTGTGTGATTGCGTATAAGTTTAAAGGTAAACGTTTTGATTGTGGCAGCGTCGATGGTTACATCGAGGCGACAAACTACTGTTATCAAAATGTCTACCTCAAAGGCAACAAAGCCGAAATGGATAAAACAGCAACCGAGAAAGTGTAGCCTATCCAAATTCGGTGAATCGCGATGGCAGCTTTTTATTGTCGTCGCTTCATCACCCTCGGAATCACTTTTATTTAATAATCCCAAAGGGCTTAAATCAATGTCTCTGTTTGATTACCTTATCGAACTCTCTATGTTCTTCTTTCTCTCCTTTTCAGTGTTGTATTGCATGCGTAAAGTGGGCTATGCCATTGGCTTAGTCGATAAACCGAATGCCAGAAAACATCATGAAGGTGTTGTTCCCCTGGTGGGCGGGATCTCTCTCTGCATTACCTTGTTGTACTTCCTTTACGTGAATGCAGATAAGTTCAATAGAGTTGAGGTAGAGGCAGCGTGCTTAACGATACTGGTACTGATTGGGGTGGCCGACGACCGCTTTGACATCAGCTTTAAGCTCAGAATGGGCGTACAAGCTATTTTAGCCCTGGTCATCATGAACTATACGGGGTTGACCCTTTCTCATGTGGGTAATGTGTTTGGGTTGGGTGTATTGGATTTCCCTGTCGTGGTCGATAGTATTGTTACTGTGATTGCCGTCATTGCTGCCATTAACGCTTTTAACATGGTGGATGGTATTGATGGGCTGTTGGGTGGCTTGAGCATGGTGGTGTTTGCATCGTTAGGTGTGGTGTTCTTCGCCTATGAACTCGAGTTTTATACCTTTTTTATGGCCGTGATGGTAGTGATCTTGTTGCCCTTTGTACTGTTTAATTTAGGGTACTTTGGTAAGCTGCGTAAGCTGCGTAAGGTGTTTATGGGCGATGCCGGTAGCATGATGATCGGCTTTTTGGTTATTTGGATTTTAATTCGAGGGACTCAGCCGGCATACGGCCACTATGTGATTCAACCTGTGACAGCCTTGTGGTTAATTGCAGTGCCTTTGATTGATATGATGGCGATCATGATCCGCCGTATTCGTAAAGGGCACTCTCCATTCAAACCTGACCGAGAGCATTTTCACCACATTATGCAACGCATTGGTTTCACGCCGCGTGAATCTTTAGTCGTGATTTGTTTGGTGCAGTTAGTGTATTCAACGCTAGGTTTATTGGGTGAATACTTCCAAGTGCCGGAATACATTATGTTCTACACCATCGTGGCGTGTTTCTTATTCCACACTTACGCGATGACACATTCGTTTAAGATGGCGAAGGTCGTAAGACAGTGGAAGCAGTCTGCTGCTCAATAACCATTAAATAAATAACCAGCAGCAAGTAACTTAAATAACTTGGTGAAATGACGATGATTCACCTGCTATTTGATCTCGGGGTTATAAACAGGACACCCATATATTTGACACTCTCGCAATCCCCAACTAGGCTTACTTTATCTGTTTAGATTTTGTTCACCTTGGTGGTTAGGATGACTCAAGCTCGCTCAACTCAAGTATCCCTTCAAGACACGGCGCATTATCACTGTATTTCACGGTGTGTGCGCCGTGCTTTTTTGTGTGGTGAAGACCATTATTCAGGGCAAAACTTTGAGCACCGCCGAGTTTGGTTGGTCGAACGCATGCGCTTGCTAAGTCAGGTGTTTGCCATTGATGTGTGCGCGTATGCCATTATGTCCAATCATTACCACTTAGTGCTGCATGTGAATACGGCTACCGCCGAGTCTTGGAGTCACCAAGAGGTTGCGCAGCGTTGGACGACGTTATACAAAGCACCTTTGTTGGTCAGCCGTTGGCTTGATGGTGATTTAAAATCTAAGGCAGAAATCAACAACACTCTGGCGCTTATTGACGAATGGCGTGAGCGCTTAACCAATATCTCTTGGTTTATGCGTAACCTCAATGAGTATGTTGCCCGTGAAGCCAATAAAGAAGAGGGCTGCAAAGGTCGCTTCTGGGAAGGGCGGTTTAAATCTCAAGCCTTACTCGATGAAAAGGCTCTACTTAGCTGTATGGCATATGTGGATTTAAATCCCGTTCGGGCTGACATGGCTCAATCGCTTGAAGCTTCCGAGTTTACTTCTATCTATGAACGTATTCATTCAGTAGCGAGTCGGCAAGATAAAGGCAATGGTGAGATTGCCTCTTTGCCAGCAAAAGGCTTGGCTGGTTTTTTAGGAAATGAACGACAAATGCAGCCATCGGCTTGTTCCCAAATAAGTGGAATAGAGTTTTCGTTGTTGGATTATTTAGCGCTAGTAGAAGCATTAGGCCAAGTGGTTCGGCCAAACAAGCGTGGTTATATTCCGCCATGTGATAATACGATTCTTGAACGGCTAAATATGAATGCCGAAGAGTGGCTGAAGCTTTCAGAAAGCTTTGGGGGCAAATTTCGCTGTGCTGTTGGGTCTGCTAAAGAACTGGAAAGTTATGCGCTACACACCAAAAGGGCTTGGGTATCAGGTAAAGCGTCAATGAGTGCCTGTAATTTCTAGAGTGTTCAGTGGTTGTATTTTTATACATTGTGAAATGAAGCACTTATTACATCATCATTTGACGGTATGATTTTATTATTTTTCGGTTAGCTTCTTTTTATTAAAGCGAATGGGAGTTCGTTATCGAGCATAGTATTATTTCTATCTCCAAGCTTCATTGCTTTCCTCTAGTGCCAAATAACGCACGTCTACACAAGCGGCTGTACTACCTTGCCGAGCAGGCTTCCTCTCCGTTTATTCCTTTATTATTGGATAGCCTGATACCGATAAAAACCATTCGGTGTAGAAAAAAGCTCTATCCTATTGAATGGGTTGATGAAATTATGTGGCTACAGGAGTGCTGCCCGGAGTTGGACGTTGATGTTATCATCCTTCAATCGACGAACAACGTTGACGTTGTCAAAAAGGCGCTCTATCAACGGCAATATCTGCGATGCCTTGATGATGTCTCATCCAAAGATTTGTATGGGCTTGAACAAATCTGGCAATCGACGTCTTCTTATTCCCCTTTGCTTTCCCAAAAAGATTATACAGCCATGCTTGGCTGCAATCGTTCTTCACTAAATCGCCACTATTCCTCGTTACTCTCCTCTCAAGAGACATCGCCAAAACAATGTACTGTCTCTATACCCGATAGTACAAACCGCCATTTTTCATGGGAACAACACACCGAGCATATCCCTTCTTTAATGCCCGGTGAGCTACCTTCTGTTCAATCGTCTGATATTAGCAGCGATGACTAGGGGGTGTTATGTGGTTTTTAAGTGATTCACTTTCCCTAGCTCCTGAAGATGTTCTTGAACGCGGAATTTATGCGTTCTTACTTGGCGATGAGCCTACTCAAATTTTCACTAATGATCCCGTCTCCGAGCCGTCTTTTTTTGACTTATCTTTGCCTCAGCGACAACAAACTTGTCGCCATTTATGGCAACTCTGCGCTTTGCCCCCTGACATTGTTTATCCACAATCAACCATCCACATATTGCAGCAATGGCTTGAGGTTCACCAAGCGTTAACCGCGCCTGTTAATCAATGGCAACGCAATGCGTTGAATCATCTAGAGTTAGCCATCAAGGCGATCGCTCTCAATGCATCGCAAAGCGATGAGCTGCGGATCCCTGAGGAGTTGGATCGCTTCAAGCTTCGTTCAATGCTGACTTTTTATCCCACCTATGTCACGCTGCTTTTTATTGAATCGATAGTCGATAAGATACACGCTAATCACTGGCTGTGGTTTTTTGCACGACTGCAAGAGGCGGTGGGGACGCTAACGTATGAGGTTTGCTTGAGCTTTGACCGAGTCCGGCGTGACTATGGACATTGCCCAATTTGCTTGACGACTTTAAAAGATGCCACGCTGACGGAGCTCTATCTTTTATGCCAGCAGCAGGTTGGTTTGGCCCCTCTCGCCCCTTATTTCAGTTCGGCAAAAAGAGCTCAGAGATCTTCACGGCTGAAGACCTACCCGTTTAAAAGTGATAATGCACACCAGGAGACGATGTTTATTGGTGATGAGTTGAAGGTCAACCTTATCACGCCGACGGATCGTGAAGGTGAAACGCAGTCTTCTTTTATGGAAGCCTTTATGCCGGTGCTTGAAGCCGATAATGTCGTTGAGCCGTTACTCACCTCAAACGAAGAGCGTCCCCGCGCCGATCAGCCCGATTCCACATACGGTTTGCTTCGTCAGCCTGAGCTCACTCATCAGCAGGCTCGGCAAAAATTTTTACGGCAAAAAGTCGGTATGTCTCAAGCCATTGCTAGGGCCAATCGAGCGCATCCAATGAGTAACGACGTCTTATCGCCTTCTGAGCTTGCGATCTGGTTCCAGTTCCATTGTCCGGCTCTAGCAGAGCAAGATTTATTGGGCATCCCCGCGAAGGAGCGGAGCCATTGGTTTTTACTGTTTTTGCGAATGTTTTGTGGCACCCTTAATCTTCAGCAGCCTCTGCTTAACCTCGGTAGTCGCAGGGCAAAATCGCCGCCCGCTCCGTGTCTTGTGTATGAGCTCGATCGCCGAGATGCATGCCATGCAACGTTGATATTAGATACGGATTTATTTAAAGGCGCGAAGCCCCCACAGGGAAGTAAGCAGTACTTCACCTCACAAAAAAGCACTGAAGTGACGCTTCCTTGGCCAATGCAGTCACTTTTGAATCTCATTTTAAGAGCGGTGCCTGCGCATCAGCGTCATTTGGTGAGTCTTGAACAAGGTCTGCTTCTTACTTCTCGCGAGCATCAAACGTGGCTAACAGAGAAAATCGCGCAAAGTCGTCATCATTTTTCTTTCAAAGTGACACCCGCGCGATTAACGCAGGTATTTCATCGTTACAGCTCGCAGCGAATGCCGTCGGTGAGTGCCGATTTCCTTGCAGGTAAAGGCAGCGTGCAGATGCACTATGCGAATTTAGAAGGCGCCGCGATGACGGCATCAACACACCAACATTGGAATGCCTTTTTATCGGCGATGAATATCCAACCTCAGCAAGGTTGGTATAGCGAAACCACGAGTGCGTCCATCAGTGGGGAAACTTATCATGAGCAATGTGGCAGTGCCATTACGTTAAGAGAGTCACTATTGCCAGGCGCCTTTGAGGCGCTATTAAAGCCTTTATTTCACCAAGATATCGGTCTGGCTGCTTCTTTATCTGTTGAAAGCAGTGAGCGTTTAGCGCTTTACCTGCATATACGAACGGCTGTTGAGTTGGGGTTGCGGCCCGTGTCTTCGCCTTATCCAGCCGATCAAGATTGTGCGTGGGAAGCGGGAGTTTGGTCGCTGCAAGACAAGCGCGTTCATCATAAAGAAGCGCGCAGATTGGTGACACCGTCTTATGAGTTAGCGTCATTATTACAGCGCTATCAAGCTTATGCCTGCACCATGAGCCCGCAATATTTTGTTCAATCGAGACCTGTATTAAGTGTATTTGATGGCCAAGATTGGCAGCCCTTATCGCCAGCGATGATTAAAGATTTACTGGCGCGCTACCTAGACCGATTGGAAGTCGGCTGTTTTCGTCATAACGCTGCGCACCAAGTGTTGCTTGAGGCTTTTAAAGCCCATCCTAGCTTTGTTCAAAGTGAGTTAAATATGCGGATGAATCACTTTAAACGGGGGCAGAACCCACTGTCGCAGTATGCCTTATGCTCTATCCGTCAGATGGCTGAGGTTCAACAATCGCTTCAAGAAAGGATTGGTCAGTCGGCTTATCATCCTTGTGTGTCATCGCTTTGGCGATCGATTGCGCATTGGGATGCGAAAGTTGAAACGCTGCTTCAATCATGGTCGTTAAAAGGAGTGGGGCAATGACTAAAACGCTTGATGACTGGATAGTTGAGTGTGAACAGCGGCTTGCACTCCAACCCAAGGCGATCCGAGAGGCGATAGAGCCGGTGTTTTTTCGTCTCCAAACGGAGGTGCCAGCGCTGCTTGGCTCATCCAAGCTCAGCTCCAAAAACGCGATCAGTAAAGCGGTCAAACCCATTTCGTTGTTGGCGCAAACCCAAGCGGAGCTTACTGTCACCGCGAGCGCTTTTGAGCTGATTTATGACTACCATTACGATCTCAATTCTGAGCTGATTGCCCCAACGTCTATTTTGCCTCTGCAGCCAGAGCGGCCATTGATCGATGATGCGACGCCTTCGTTAGGTATTATTGAGTCTTTACGGTGTGGCCTCTATGCGGCTTGTCCTTATAGTCAAGGGACCAAGCACGAGACGGATGCACGGTATCTGGCCGCGATAGGTCAGGCCGTCTTACTGATAGGGTTTCGTGCGGGGTTAACTCGTATGACAGAGCTGCTGGCGCTATTGAATGTAGACGAAAGCGAGTGGGTGACGCTGTCGTGTGAGAGTCACTCATTTGAAGAGGCGCCTGTTCAATATGGTTCATTTCAACGTTGTACATCCACCGATAGCCGACCTTCTGATGAATTTTGGGTGACTGCTTATTTACCGGCGCTGCATCGCCGCGTGTATCTGAGGCAGGAGGCGATACTGGCTCTGCATCGAGCTCGGGCGCAAGTGCAAGCGTGGCCACCTCGCCAGCGTCAAAAGCAGGTAAGGTTGGCCGTGTTGGCGTGGCGAGATCATTGGAGCACTGAAGTGAGTGGTCATCTGCGTCAGGCCATTGCCTCATTGTCTGCTTCCGAGCTGCTGCGATATATCGGTTTTTTGGATAATAGCGTAGGCGTTGAACACTTATGGTCACAAAATAGCGCCCTCGATCATGCGACGTTTATACGAAGCTTTATTGGCACTTGCATCGATTCAGGCACCCCCGTCTCTGCGCGAAATCGCACCGCCAAAAATGGGCAGTCCATTGTGTGGCAATCGAATACGCAATCTGTAGAGACGATACAACAAGCAAAGGCGGTATCGCGTTATGTCAGGCAGATCTTATCTCATTACCAATTAGAAGATAAAAAAGAGCATCGCTCCGGCTGCGCCTATCAGCAGGCTAAGCATGCATTTGACATGATACTGCAAGAGCCGACTGCGTGGGCCGTGGCATTGTGCAACCAGTGGATTGCCTCTCTTTTTATCTATGGCTCCGCTTGGAAAGAGAAATTAGCCGTGGGGACGCTGCTGACGTATCACTCGACTGTGCAGCGTTTTGTTGCCGCGGCGTGGCAGGGTATCGATATTATGACCGTGTCAGAGCATGAATTTGAAGCGTGCTGCCAGGTGGGGTTGGATCAATTTGAGAATGCTGAGGAGCAATATACGGTTGCGCGATTTTTGCGATTTTGTCAGCAGTACTCCCATTTTCCTTTGATAGACTTAGATATCTTTGATGTAGTGTCTTCACAAGGTGTGGTGCGAGCGCATTATGTCCCACCCGCGATGTTTGATGAGATTTGTGAGAAGTTTGGTGAGCAAGGGGGCGCTTATGAGCGGAAAATTATCGTGTTTATGCAGCTTTGCTATTACATGGGACTGCGTGAAGATGAAGCGCTGTCACTGAAGCTGCGCGATATCGATTTTAATACCGGCTTTTTGTATATCACCAACGACAAAAAGCGCAAGACAGCCCATGCGGTGCGAAAAATTCCTCTGACGTTGGTGCCGACATTCATCGTCACGCAGTGGGTAGGGTACATTGATGAGCAGCACGCCTTATTGGGGGGTACCGCCTATGAGCAACGGCCGCTGTTTTCTCATTGGGCATTTTCAGCCCTAGAGTCACAGTTTATTGACTTTGCTCGACGCTACTTAAAAGACGGTGCCATCGTGACTCACTCCTTTCGTCACTGCGCCGCGAACAATTGGGTCTGTTTGCTTGCGATGTTAGCCTTCCGAGGTAGGGCGTGGCCTGCGGTGTATTTTATGCAGCACGTGTTATTTTCGAAAGCTCAGTTAGAGGCACTCAGCGCTGCGTTCGATTTACATGGTCAGCATCTGACACCGCACTTTTTTATTTTAGATTGGGTCGCAGAAAAGCTTGGTCATGCTTCGCCTGCGACTGCGTGGAGCACCTATTGGCATTGGGTCGACTGGGTGTCATTGATAGTGACTTATCATTCTTATGAGGTAAAAAAATCACAGGTTCGATTTTGGACATCGGAGTCCAACTATGGTTTTGAGCGTCAAAAGCAGCTTTTTCAAAAGCCCAATGACCGCTCGCAAGCCGGGAGCTTAGCTACTTGGGCGCTGCGCGACTGGATCATTCGTGACTGGAAACTCGCTCAGCATCATCATGTTGACACCCAGAATCGCAAACGCTCTCGCCTCGATGAAGACAAATCGGCGGTGGACTTGTCACCTCTCAGCTTTTCGCGTTTTGTGGTTGAGCTAGAAAAATTGATGGTAGGAGGGGGGGAGACGTCATGCTCTGCCGAGTTGGTTCAGTGGCTAGCGCAATCGAAAGCGGCGCCTTTGCGTTTTCGTATCGAGCCAAATCAAGAGCATGCCTGGCTTAGATTATGCTTGCAGGCTGATAAGTGGCGCACGTATCCGCGCAAAAGGTTGCGTAGAATGCATGCGCACTTGAAAAAAGCACAGGCGTTACTGACACGTAAAAGCATCACTCGTTATCGTGACTTGCAATGCCTATTGTCTGTGTATGGTTATTTTAACTTGCAGCCTCTAACGATAAAGGTTCAAGCACGTGACGACTCGAGCAGTGCAGCGCATTGGCAACAGCTGATTGAGCGAACCGGTGCGCACTGTGTGAGAGAAGCAAGTATGAGTAAAACAGAGGCTTTCACTAGGCCTTACCGCTTACAGTGGACGTTGTGGTCACAAATTGGGTCGATTATCGCGCTTTTGAGCGATTATTTGGACTGGTATCAGTGGGCAGAGTCACAAGCCGCGGATTGTGCATCAAAGATGGATAGTGAATGAGCGATAAGAGATTTAAGAGTGTGTTACTTGAGGCGAATGTTCGACTGAACTTTCTTCAATTTATCGTCAAGGTTGGGATCGCGAGTGATCATGAGCACAGTGATTTTTTGGTGGATATCGATATTGCGACGAAGCGGTTGACGATTCGGAGTCATGTCGCGGCCCATAGCGGTATCGTTGCCTATTATGAGTGGCCAATTCGCCATACGAACCTGACGGCTCCTTGTTGCCTCACATTACCCGCGCAGGGGTTGGTGAATATATTAATGCGTTTCGACCGTCATGATCCGGTTTGGCTTGTCATTGAAAGTGATAGAGAAGTGCACTGGGCGGCGTATCAAGAAGAGGCTACACCGCAACTTGAGTTTTTTGACGATGCACACAGTGAGCCGATGTTTGAGCGATCCCATGAGATCACGTATGGCATGCAAGTGAAAGCGGATGCGCCTTTCTCGCAATACCATCTTCCTGCTGTGGCGCCGATCATCTCTTTTCAGGTGGTGGCGATAGAGCTGGCACAATTGTTTAAGCTCATAAATCAACTGACTCAGGAGAACAATGCGAACGCTTCCAAAGAGGTGATCCTGATCCTTGAGCTTCGAGAGTCGGCGCCGCCCGTTTTGACCGTGTACGCGATGAAGCATACGTGGTCTTGCGCCCTTGAAGTGCCTGTGTTGATCGAACGCCCTGAACCGGTCGGTTTTTACGAAGCACGACTGAGTATCCGTCATGCCAGTCACCTTGCTGGCTTATTGAGTGTGATTGCCGAGCAGGTGATCGTGACGCTGACCCATACTCACCTCATTTTTCAAAAGCGTGGTTGGCAATGCTCGTTCACTCTCGCGGCTTCACCCTCATGGGATGGACAAACGTTTATGTCGAACTGGTTAAATTTACCCAAAGCGCAATGCTACCCACTCAAAACAGAGAAGCTGTCTCGATTGGTTCGTCAGCTTAATATTGCGAATGATGAAAAGCGCGCGCGCCTAGTTGTGGCAAGGCAACCTAATGAGTCTGGGTATCATTTTAGTGTTAACCAAGATCGCGTTTCAGCGGATCTGGATTTGGAATTGGATACGTCTTTTTATCCCTTATCTTTCCCGATGTCATTAAGCTTATGGAGTTTTAATACGCTGCTTGAGTCTCTAGGTGATGAAGTCTATTGGTATGTGTGTCCAGAGAGAATGGCAGTATTGATCGCTGATCTTCAGTGCCGGCGACATGTGGTGCTGCTGGCTAAGTCTGAAGGTGAGCCACTTCGATGACGGTTTCATCGCCAGCCTGTCACAGCCATCCTTTTGTCATATTTTGGGACAGAATATTTTAGAAATGCTGCCTGAATTTTTCAGCAATCAAGCCCAAATTATGCATGATGGTTCTATTGCGAGCTTGCTCATGAGCATCAGGTGCCAAAATCGCGATTAACAGGAAACAGTTAGGTTCATTCCAGCCTTGGCAATACACTAAGTGCTTATCACTTGTTTGGTAAAATTGGATAGAACTTAAGAATGGAGCATCATTAGCAGCCAAGTGAATGTGCTTTACTTCTTCTGACTTTAGGATTGGTAATGTATTGGGATGATCATAAGCTTCATCACGACCAAAGAAATCTGGCTTTTCACCCGTCTCCTTATAGCACCTAAAATCTTTAGTCAAAGAATGAAGCTCACTTTCAGTCAGTGCATCAATTAAGATCTTATGCTTAAAAACTCGAATATCTAATGACGTTCT
Source organism: Vibrio sp. A1-1 (assembly GCF_021728175.1). Lineage (NCBI taxonomy): Bacteria > Pseudomonadati > Pseudomonadota > Gammaproteobacteria > Vibrionales > Vibrionaceae > Vibrio > Vibrio sp. A1-1. Next base: position 142,363 of record NZ_JAKKCL010000013.1, on the reverse strand, counting down.
CACTCTTGAAACTCACCCAAAGTCTTCTCATCAAGTTCTGTTAACGCTTGAGCGTTCAGGTGAGTAATGACCTCTAAGCGAGCACTCATTGGTCTAAATGATGAAACAGAGCCAGCATTCTTATCCTCTAAAGCTTTTATCAGCCCTTCAAAAAAAGAGGCGCTCATCATATAACCAGCCGGTTCATTGTTCGACAAAATCACGACAGGATCCCCAGATAAGCAATCTTTAAAGTGCTTTCTAGCTTCGCTTGATGACACGGCTTTTTCAGCATAAATGGTACTTGTTTTCATAATACCCTCGAGTACTTAATTATGTACTTAATATTGTATGTCTGTATTGTGTGTTTGTACAGAATCTAGTGGAGTGAAATGTATCTGTCTGAACATGATGCTTGCGCAATCTCGCTCCTTTCGTTGTGAATCGTTCACATCATAGGACTACAAGATGCGATTAAAGAGGATCTTGAATCGTTAATGAAGGGGTAAAGCCACTGGGTTGCTTCAGGCCGCTAGAGGGATATCTAGCGGCTTTTTTTCATAGGTCAATGAATGAAGTATGGCAAGTTAACCGACATGGTTCACCACATTCGACCAAGGAAATGCGCCTACTTCACAATGTAAGGTGCCACAATTAAATTCAAACTCAGTGGCGGTGTCAGTGTAGTAGTGAGATTGATTGAGTTCGGGATCGTAGAGGCTGAGTTCAAGCTGATTGTAGGCAATGCAGGCTTGAGGACAATGTTGTTTCCAATATAAGGCAAAACACAGGGTTTGGCAGCGTGCTAGGTGACGCGACCATAAGATGTCCACATCATACGACTCATCGAGTGTGGCCTGATACCATTTGAGGAGTGGTAAAATGGCGTAGTGTTCATGATGAGTGACGTCATTGAGTTGACGAGAGTCATCACTCTGCAAGTGGGCTTGATAATCCTCAAGCGTCTTTGTTATGCCAGGCTTAGAGCGGTGCTGCTCGAACAAGGTGTGGGCTATCCACGTTAACTGTTCGAGGCTCGCTGTTTGACTGATTTGCACAGCGTCTAATTGAGTCAGTACAGCATGAACGCTTGGGTGTGCTGCGCCTAACGCAAACGCCGCCAGTTGGCGTTGGTCACCTGTCGCGACGAAAAAGTCCTCAGGCTGACGGAAGGTGAAAATATTCATAATAGATTCTCCTTCATTAGTGCGTTAAAGGCGTTGCCATCTTGGCGTGAAGCATTGGCTACATAAGGCGCATAGACTTCAAATAATAACTTGGTCGTGCTGTGGCCGAGCATGTGAGAGATATAAAGCGGATTTTCATGCGCCGCGATGTGCAATACCGCGGCAGTATGTCGCGTTTCATAGGGACGACGGCGAGATAATTGGGCTTTTTCTAACGTCGGGTACCAGAGTTTTTTGCTCACGTAATGTGTATCGAGCGGCGCGCCATCTGGGTTGGTAAACACAAAGGGTGTATTGATGGTCTTACGAGCGACGGTTCGTTTTAGCGCCTCAAATACCGCTTCATTCATTTTCAGATCGCGTCTTGAGCCTGTGGTTTTGAGATCCCCTAACTCGCCATTGACGTAGTTCTGTCTGACTCGTATTAGACGGTGCTCAAAATCCAAGTGTTCATCGTGAAGGCCATGCAGTTCACAGCTGCGTAAGCCAGTGTAAAATCGCACCAAGAAGTAATCGTGCCAGTCGGGATCGAGTGCCTGAAAAAATCGTTTGAGCTCTTCGGCGCTCAGTGGGTTGGAATCGGCTCGTGTTTCTCGAAGGGCTTTATAGCGGCGTAGCGGATAATTGAATTCATACTCGTCCGCGCCAAGGCTTAGGATCGCCACCAGTGGCCATAAGATGTTGTTGATGCGGTGATTCGACAGCCTACGCTGACCGTCGGGCTTGGTTTGTTCGATAAGACGGTTTCGATAGTGTTCGACGTCCGCTAATGTCAGCTCACCAAGGAGCGTATTGCCAAACTCGGGGAGCAAATAGCGCTTGAGGTTAAGCCATACGGTCTGTTGGTAGCTGGATTTCCATTTGGCTTTTTGGCGTTCAAACCACTCATTGGCGTACTCGTTAAAAAAAGGGTAGCGGTGATCGGGATGCTGCTCACGTTCGAGTGCTTCAAAAACGGGGACTTTTTTGCTGTGGGGAAAGTGCTGGCGATATTGAAAGGTGCCTAAGGTGATCTCAGCGTTGATTTTTGCCAGTTTTGTTTTGGCTTGTTTGAGGTTTTTCGGAGTGGCTTCAAGCTTGGTGCCCTCGCGAAAGCGCTGGCCGTAAAGGTGAAGATCGAACTGGATGCGTCCATTTGGACGAATGCGAATATGAGCCATAGTATGGCCTCCATCGGTTCTCAGATCGTAAATAGATCTGTCCCTGACCGATGAAATTCGCTAGAATCTTGTCATCGGCTGGGTCTCGTTAAACAGGGTGCAGCCGGTACGGGGTAGGAAGGTTGCACCCTTCCTATCCCAACTGCGTATTGTCTTTCGCCAATAGGCTTGAAAAGCTTACCTATTGGTCAAAATATCCTCTACTACTATAGTGCATACTGATCACTTGTCCAGTGTTTGCGCAATTATTTTCCATTTTTTCTCTTTTCCACTTAGCTAGCTGAGAGGGTCCCTTTCGCATCGATGATTTGCTGGCAGAATTGCGGTGGTTGGATGGTTATTCATGCGGTGATTCGATAGCTTGGGCTGACTCTGGTCAATAGGGCGGTTTTGAAAGCGCACGGACTTAACCAAGCGTTGAGTCAATCATCGCGGTGTGGTCGGTTTTTTTGGCTACGATCGTTCTTTGTTTTTGCTAAAAATTCGACAAAATCATCGTTCAAAATGATGCAAAAATGCATCATTCGAACTCAGTTTTTTGACTGTTATACGTCACGATTGGTCATTTTTAAAGTGGATTTTTTATCTGTTGATTTAGACGTCTGGATGGCTTTTTAAGTGTTTTCCCAATAGTCAAAACCCTTGGTAATGATCGTTGGTGATCCTTTTTTATCTTTCATTAACAGAACGTTACCTTGGATGCTGTCTCTGCAGTGAGACAATGTAGAGACACTTTTCTGAGGTTATTGTTTTCTCCCCAATAGTGACAGAGCCCCAACCGTGATATAGCGGTTGGGGCTTTTGGTTATTTAGGGGTAAGTGTTCACCAGTAAGTACTTAATTTATACACCTTTGGATATCAATATCACTTCAGTTTTATGAAGGATACCAACAATGCCAAAATTGATATCCCAATGCCTTGAAGGGTAAAAATGATTTCTCACTGCAAATCACCACCCACCGAGTTTCAACATCCATGACGATGACACATTGTTCGCCATATCCGACGAGTCGTTCAGGACAGTATGTCTTTTGCTCCATCGCGAGGCTCATGGCTTGAGTCAAGCGAAGGTGTTGTAGCCACAAATCTCCCTGATTGACTGGATATTCTCGGCAGCAGCATGACGCCGACGCAAGCCAAAACTTAATCAACGGCAAATCGGGATAGCGGTGGTGTAACTCAAGATCAAAATAGTAATGGCTCTGAGAGCTAAAACACGCGGTCACGTGGTCATTGAGCGCGTGAAATAGAGCGGTATCGTTTCGGTATTGTTGCCAGCTGCGCTGAGCATAAAGCGACAGGCTGTCTTGTAAAAGCGCCGAAGGGTGTAAATCAAAAGGCGCTTCGTACTGCCACCAAATCCGCTGTACATCCTGAGATAACCCACCTAATGCCATGATGATCAGCGTATTGTCGTGAGCGTGTTGAAAATCAAGCAAAGTATTGAGTTTATCCCATTGCGCTTCAAATGAGAGGCCATCATTCATAGAAAACCCTCCTTCTTCATCAATTCATTAAACGCACTGCCATCGCTTCTTGATGCATTGGCGACATAGGGCGCATACACTTTGAATAATAAGCGTGTATCGCTGTGGCCAAGCATGTGAGAGATATAAAGCGGGTTTTCGTGTGCGGCGATATGAAGCACGGCGGCGGTATGTCTGGTTTCATAGGGACGTCGGCGTCTAAGCCCGGCTTTTTCGAGCGTCGGGTACCAAAGGCTTTTGCTCACGAAGTGGGTGTCGAGCGGTTTTCCTTGGTGTGTGAACACAAAGGGGGAGTCATCCGTTTTTTGCGCTTTTAGACGGGTGAATACCTCCAATAGGGTGTCACACATTTTAAGCTCTCGGCGTGATTTCGGGGTTTTGACTTCGCCCAGTTCGCCATTGACCAGGTTCTGACGAACACGAATGAGGCGGTGGTCAAAGTCGATGTGCTCCCAGTGCAGGCCATGAATTTCACAGCTGCGGATCCCGGTCCAGAAACGGACAATAAAATAGTCGCGCCATTCTACAGGTACTGTCACCAGAAAATGCTGAACCTCCTGTATGGTCATCGGGTGAGAATCGGCTTTTTCTTCTTTGAGCGTTTTATAGCGGCGAAGCGGGTAGGTAAATTGATGCTCATCTGCGGCGAGGCCTAAAATGGAGACCAGCGGCCAAAAGATGCCGTTGATACGTTTATTTGAGAGCTTGCGATTGCCCTTGTCGTCCAGGTGGTTGATGAGAGTTTCACGAAAAAATTCCACATTGGCTAACGTCACTTCATTAATGAGCGTATTACCAAAGGCGGGAATCAGATAACGGTCTAGGGTGTTGCGCACCGTATTTTGATAGCTGCTTTTCCATTTGCCTTTTTGGCGGTCAAACCATTGATTGGCAAAATCATCGAAAAACGGATAGAGACGGTCGGGGTGTTTCTCTCGCTGCAGCGTTTCAAAGATTGGCACTTTTTTGCTGTCGGGGAAATAGTCGCGGTACTGGAAGGTGTTGAGGTCAATCTCAGCATTCATCTGCTTGAGAAGGGCTTTGGCTTGACTGAGGTTTTTTGGTGTCGCCATTAGCTTCGTGCCTTCACGAAAGCGGCGACCGTATATATGCAGATCGAATTGAATACGCCCGTTGGGGCGAATACGAATGTGCGCCATGGTGGCCTCCATCAGTGTGGGATCCATAAATAGATCTGTCCCTGACCGATGGAATTCGTTAGAATCGTGCCATCGGCTGGGGTGGGTTTAAACGTCCTCGCAGCCGGTACGGGGTAGGGAGGTTGCCGCCTTCCTATCCCAACTGCTTATCTGATTTTCGAGTAGTGCGTTTTTAGCCACTATTGGTGAAAATCTCATCAACTACCATATCAGGTGCTGGATATTTGTCCAGTGCTTTTGCGACAAATGTTAAATGTCGTCATAGCCAACCATGTCAATCTGAGCCGTTTCATCATCCACTTTGCCTTCGAGCTGCGCCTCGAGTTTGTTTTTGGCGTCTAGGGCCAGTGAGAGCTTATCGGGCGCGGGGGCGACATCATCGACGTACGCGTAAGGGTGCTCGCCTTTCACATCATTATAAAAGCCAAGCTTATACACGCCTTCGCTCGCATTTTTGAGTAGCGCAAGTTTGATCTGCTTAGCCGACGTGATGTCCGTTATCCGCACTTTCGCCAGCTCACTTAAATTGATGCGATGCACCATGTCGTGTTTGTGTTTGATGTCTTTGACATTGAGAAAGGCATTTTCGCCGGTCTCCAGCGTCAGGCCGGCGAGCATCACACGATCTCGACTCACCAGAAGCAGCGCTTCATTGGCTTGTTTCACTAAAGCCATGGCGCGGTAGCTATCGATTTCTTCTTTAAACCGGTGGATGTCGACTACGAGACGAAACTCGGTTTGATACGCGACCTCTTGCTTTTTTTGATACTCGCGTAGCGACTTGAGTGAACTGCTGAAGCAGCGCTGACCATCGGAGAAGAGGGCACACTCGTCATCGGTATAGATCTGGATCTCGTCAGAGTCCGTGGTTTCGCACAGGTGTCTTAGCGTATCCACGCTTTCTTTGTTGAGCAGTAAGTTACAATTTGGCACAAATTCCTCGGGCAGCGCATACGAGTGGATGTTGCCACCACGCTCAATACGAATGCTGGATTTCCCCTTTTCTAGCTCATACGCATCAAATGGTCGATAAGTGTCAGCGACATCGAGCGTGTTTAATATCTCACGGGTGGGCTCACGATGACCGCTGGACTCTTGAATTGGCTTAAAAAAGGTATCGTGATGACGCGCAAAAAAGGTAAGGTGCGCATCTAACGCGTCAATCGACTGAATATACAGCCGCGATTTTCGTTCGGTCAGGGTGTCTATTTGCGGCAGGGTGCGATATTGATCGTAGTTTAACTGTATCGTAATGGTCTGCTTTTGCGCTCGTAGCGGACTTTGCAATGCCCAGTATTCTTTAAAGCTGCTGGCATTGAGGCTCCATTGGCCAGGTTTGAGTTTCCAGTCGCGCTCTATCGGCAGGGTGATGTATTGAAGCGCATCGAGAAGGCCACCGATCACATAGGCATGAGTTTTATCAATAATAAACGTGAGCAGAGCCGTAGAGTCGCTTTTGGCTATGGGAGCAAGGAGATGCTGGAGATTATCATGGTGCTTTGGGTCGATAGATAAACTAGGCATAGACGGCATCCTTTTGTTTGTTATGCGTGAGGTGATCGAAATAGGTTTGCAGTGAGTCTTGTAAGTCCTGCGCTGGTACACGTGTGTGAACCGTAATAACCAGACGAGTATCGCCGGCCGGCACGATGAGACGTTTGACGCGATCGTGTGGACGCGCAAACTCAGCGTTGAGCTTGTCCAGCTTCGGGCTGCGTGCTTTTTGTTTGCGATTTTGATACAGCGTGAGCTCGGCGTTGCAGTGCTGAAGTGGGCCGTGATGGAACAAGGCCTGGTAGGCTTTGCGCGTTTTGTCATTGCAGCGACAGTCAAAGGACAGCGTCAAATACGCTTGACCATCTTGCACTTTTGTCGCGCCTACCGTGGCGCGGCCCAGAGCACGAAGCTGCGTTCTGGCTTTGCGGTCAAATCGAAACACGTCACCTCGCGCCATCGCGAGCCATTGCTCACTGAGCGTGAGGAACGCGACCGGTTGTCCTGGACGTAACGAGAGCGAACGCTTGGTGAAGGGTGAAAACGGGGTAAGGGCGTGGGATTGCGCATCAAGTGTGCTGAGCCACGCTTTGATCAGCGTATTCTCATCCCAGCACGGCGGATTAGGTAACGCCGCCCTGCGATAAGTGGTGATGTCCTGGCTAAGGGCTTTGGCCTGGCGCGTCGTCGAGTCACAAACCAGCGTAATGAGCTGCGCGTCACGCAGCGAGAGCGAACACCGCTTTTTTTGCTCATTGCTCATCAGCGCGTAATTGGGCTCGAGCGCATTCAATACGCGCGAGATATCGTTAGAACTCGGTGACATGCCGAGCAGATAGCGAAGTTCATCACGGTGATACACTCGCCTGTAGGGATAGATGAGCAGCCCCACCTTGACCATGTCATGCAGGTAGTGCTTTCGAGTCGTGCTGTAGTAAGTATGACCGATTTCATCGCCAATAACGTCCAGTAAAATGCCATCATTGACGTCATCAAAGGCGCGTCCCTCCAGCCAAAAATCGAAGCGGGCCTGGCATGCCTGTGGGGTGAGCAGGCTCAGCGTGGTGGATTCAAGAATGCCTTGAAGGTGCTCGCTGCTTCGTTGGTAGGCAAGATGCAGCCCTTGCAGGTAGAGAAGCTCGGCGCCGCTGTGCCTTAAATGATGAAAACGGATCTGTGGGCCAAAGTGCGCTTTAAGCCTCTGGCTGACAGGGTAAAGGTAATAGTGATCTCGCTGCGCGAAGCTTTCCCCCACATAACCGAGCAGCGGCGTGTCGGGAGGGCACTGCGCTTTGAGCTTAATGACGGCGCGTATCAGTTTGGCACAGACCTCAGGTAGGTAGGCATGCGTGATGCGCGTTTTATTGCCTTTGGGTGCCCCTTCCTTGGTGCGAGTTATGATGAGCTCAAAGCGCTGTTTGTCATGCTCATGATAGCTGATGTCACCAAGGCGAAGTCTCAGCATTTCTCCCCGTCGCAGCATCGCATAGTAACCCAGTAAAACGGCAGTGGCGGAAAACAGGCCATCAAGAGCGCCGCTTTGATCGTCACGGAGCAGCGCCATAGCCACGTCGTGCACCTCTTGGGCACTGAGGCGAAAAGGGTCGACTTGGCTTGGCAGTGTCGGGCGCTCAAACTGCGATAGATCAAGGTGATCGGTGAGCTCAATGTGTGTCATGAAACGCAAAAAATTGAAGAGATGCCAAGGGGTCGTCTTGTCCGTTATCCGTTCAAACTGATCACGAGCCCAGCGAGGCAGTGCTTCAGGATCGCTGGCGTCTTTGAGTGACAAAGGCGAAAGCTGCGAATAAAAATTGGTATAACGGTCGATGGTGTCGGCCCCAAGCGTCTTTTTGATGACGCCGCCTTCACGATGCAGTGAGTCCGCAAAATGATAAAAAAACCATGGTAGGACATTGTCACTGCCCAGTGTGGGCGGCAATCGGTTTTTCTTGCTTTGCGGCTTTAAGGAACGAATAAGCGTTTTGTGTGGCCATGAACGGGAAGCGGAAGCGGGGGAGCTGGCTTTGCCCTCTGAAGGCGTTGATAGGAGGGAAACCCGCGCGCTGGGCGACAGCGTTGAGGACTTCGTGGACGCACGTGCCTGCCTTTGATGCGCACACTCAAGTGTCGCGACGTGACGCTCAGGATCGCTAAAATCACGCAAAAGAGGCACGGGAAGGGCGTGATGGTGATACCAGATGGCCTGAAAGAGTTTATGCCAGTCTTGGTCTAATCTTGGCGGCATGCAATAGGGCACGCCTTCGCACCAGGCATTGAGTGCACGCGTGAGTCTTGTCGTCGTAAGGTGTTTACAGGGAGGGTGAAGATAAAAGGATTGTAAGACTTTGTAGGCAAAGAGGCTCAGTGGATAGCGCGTAAAGCTCGGTTGCTCTTTGCTGGTAAAGTTGGCCAGTGCTTGCGTGTGTTCCACGGTGAGTGTCATGCGACCTTCAAACCATTCAATGGACTCGGGAGAGGTTAAGATGCGCTGCCAATATCGTAGGGGCAGTGGCGCCACCTCAATGTTAAGCACCAGCAAAAGCCAGCCCATTTCCTCCCAGCGCTCACGCACAAAAGAGGCTCGCTGCGCGTGATAGGCGTGCAGGAGCGAACTGGCGGCCGCGCTTTGTTTGAGAATGGAGAGCAGCCATTGCTGCTGGGTATCCTTAAAGACGGGCGTTTGTACGGCCGGTAGCTCCCACTCACAACGCTCTTTGAGATAATGCAGGGTTTGATCGAGCGCTGCCTTGAGGTGGCGCTGACGACCGGTGACAAATTGACGGATACGAGTATTGAGAGCGTTAAGCTGCGGCACGCTGAGCGCACGCGTGGGTAATTCAAACGCTTCAATCTGTTCACATACCCAGCAAAGATCCGCTTTTGCGGCGCATGGCAGCCCCAAATTATCATGGAACTCGGCAATCGCGTCAGCGCGCAGCGTGGTGTGTGACATCGTACTCCTCCATCGGCTCAGATAGGTGCAAAAAATCGGGTAGCTTATCGAGAAAGCGATGCAGCTTGCGCTGCTTGGCGGGAAACAGCACATCGCTGCCGAGCTGCTCGCCGAAATTTGCATGCCCCATGAGCCTATCGATGTCTCCGGCGGTTAACACAGGATCAAGCGAGTTCAGTGCATGCTGGGCAAAAAAATGGCGAAGCTGATAAGGATCGACACGCTCGCTCGGGTTCACGCTCTGCCACGTTGAACTCATAAACTGGCGAAGTGATTGGGCATTGAGGTGCGCAATACTCATCGCCTCGGTCACGGTAAACCAAAGGTAGGGGCTCTCTAACGCAACCCCTGTCATGTCGGCCAGCTGGCGCTGCAGGCTGAGATAGCGACGGAGGGTACGTTCAAAGGCGGGGCATAAATACAAGGTTCGATAAATGCCTTTATCGAACACCAGCGCTGAACGCCGATCAAAACACAGCGCTTTCTCAAGCGAAATCGCGTGGGTGGGCCGAGTCCCCGTGAGCGCGATCAGTAGCAGCGCCAGTTCATAAGCGCGGAAGTTGTGAAGCTCACGCAGTGAGGCAGTGGTGTGTCTTTTTTTCTCCAGTGCTCGGCCTTTGTTGGCAAGTCGGGCGAAAAATTGGCGAACGTCATTAACCAAAAGCTGTCGAGTCGATCCAATCGGCTGAGCCGGTATCGGAAGATACTCGCGCGTCGAATCAGTGATCGCGTAGCGAAAGGCAACAATCTCTCCGGGCGTGGCCAAATAGGCCGGAACCGATGACTGGGCTTTGAACAGCGGCGCATCGTTGCCGGTGACGGGTTCGGGCGCGCAAAACAGCGCCAGTAAGTCACTCGGCATGGCTTGGTGCAGCCGAGAAAGATAGCGACCTTGGGCATGAAAAAGCTCATACCGAACGGCGTTGGTATTACTGCTCTGATAAGCGGGCGCGCTATTATGATGCGGCGACTTGTCCTGAAGTGCGCTGTATTTGGTGCACACAGACACGTGCGGATCGCGATGCAGCATTGAGTCAATATAGTGATAAAAATGATCGCGCCGCATCATGTCGTACCCCTTTAAGGCAACGGGCGTGCGCCATTTTGTCTGAAGAAATCTCAAGAACGCGCGTTTTTCATCCTCACTCATGTGCCACGCCTGGCTGTTCGCCTTGGTGTGGGCGAGGGCACCCACGAACCAGTGATTGAGACCGTTTGGGATGGGCTGCCAGCGCCATTCGGTGCCTTGCGGTGTGCGATGGGGCATCGCGTATTCTACCCAGCTGGGCGCGGTTTTTCGTATTTTTCTCAGGCGATACGCGTCGCAATCGTCACGGCCACTGACTAAGCGAAGATCGGGGATATCTTCAATCGAGTGGCAATGAGGCAAGCGATTGATCAGCCACAGGTAGAGAAAGAGCAGCAGCGCCCTGTCCAGCGGAGAGATTTTCTCGGTATTGGTCAGGTTGGCATCAAGGTGGGGGGCAACCTGAACGGAGAATCGCTGCTTGAGACGTATAATGGCGGCCAGCAGCTTTAAGGCGTGACGTTTCGCATTCGGGGCGACCCCTCCTGCATTTCGTTTTCGCTCCGCTTTTCTTCGTTGCTCTGAGTCTCTCATCGATTGCCTCTTGTTGTCCAATACCAAGCCTGTTGCGTCCAGAGTCCAAAAGGAGGAGAAAGCGTCTCACATCGTCACGCGGTGCTTTTGGGCCACTGGTATGTTTAGAGGACTGTTTAATTCTATATATGGTGTGTCATTTGTGTTTCGTGCCCAATATGTTGGGTTTTATTATAGGCGCATTGGTGGGTTTTTCGTCAAGGGAGGAATGGAGAATAATTGTACAGGTAATGTGCGATTGATCTCATATGTGAGCAAAAGTGGCTTCAATATTGAGAGGTTGTGGCAAAAAAGGTGGGCCTGGCGCTTTTCTTTGGTGGGGACTTTAGAATCATCGAGAGATCACCAGGAGGCCACCATTTGGGAGCTGAGATCGGTCGCCGTTGCACGTGATGAGAGTCAGCGAGGAGGGGAAGTGGTATGAGTAATAGTGGAAATAGGGGCCTGCCTACGTTGGATGGTGTGAACGACATCTTGTGAGCATTGCCTATATGGGTGTGGGCATCGTAACCGTTGTGACTCTTGTCTTTATGGTTTATTTCAACAAGGAAGAAAATATTTTTTTGCTAAGTCGATGCCGATGATTTTATGCATGAGTCATGGTCTTCTCCTTTTGCTGCAGGACCTGAACACTCCAAGCATGGCTTATGACCATGTGAAGTGGTAGGGGGAGACCATCTCATCACTTAACGCGTCTATGTGTCAGGAAGAAATGGAGGTCAATATGCCGGTAGATCTTAATGACTTGGAAATGGCAATGGAGTTTGTTTCTGGGGATTTGAGTTTTGGTGCTGAGGCGTATTTGAATACGCAGTCTGGGCAAATTCACTACATTGGTGATGGCGTAGATGAGGTTGTACCTGACGATATCGAGGACTCAGATCATTACCTTTGTATTCCGAGTAAGTGTGATTTAGGTTTAGGTCGAAGAACCGTTCTCGAATTTGTTTCCCGAGAGTTGCCAAGTGAATACGATTTGATATCTGATTACTTCAGCCGAAAAGGTGCTTTTGCTAAATTTAAGCATCGTTTAGAACAAATTGGCGCAACAGAGCAGTGGTATCAGTTTCAAAGTTTAGCCACAAAACAAGCTCTGAAAGATTGGTGTGAAGAAAATTCAGTTACATATGTCGCTTAACACATCAAATGCTTTAAGACGGATTCGCAACGCTCGGCGGTTTTGGCTTGATTTGGCTTTTGTGTTTACGGTGCAAAAATTAGGGTTTGTGGTAGCGTCGCTCACCACTTAAGCGGGCTATGACACAGTTTCACTGACGTCCGGAATTACGGATAATTTTCAGTTGTTGAAACCTGCATCTTCAAGTTGAACGGGTATAGAAGTAATCCAAATATCGTATCGCTGTGTATGCTTTAAGCAAGAAAAGGTTAACGGAAATCGGTCACAACAGACGAAGTTGATAGGTTTTAAGATGAACTACTTTGCAAAGGATCCCTTCTAGGTAACGTAAACCTGGAGGGTAAATGAAAAAACTAAAGCAACAGTACCGAAGCCGAGACAAGGAGTATGGGCATTATTTGTGGGATGTGTATCCTCGTGTACGTAGTGGGACTCATAAGCACTTTTCAACCAAGCAGGAAAAGAGTTACTTTTTCCTCCATGAAATCGAGTGTCGAGGGTACCCAATAAAACTGAGAGCAGCTAGAGGAAAAGCACTAGCCGACCCTTGGGATGATTATCCAGCATGCGTATATGACGTTGCGAAGTGCTGGAAGCATAATTCAAAAAGGCGTCACCAGTACTACAGATAAACATCATCGAGCCTCGCTAATGCGGGGCTTTTTTCTGTCCGTCGGCGTGTTCATTAGAGTCTGCTAGCTCGGATTTGCCTCAAAAGTTGTTAGCCTAATATTTATGCAGTACACACTTCTCTTGCCATAATTGGCCATTTTTTCTAATGATTGGATATGGTTATTATTTAATAAGGGTGTAGTTCTATATTTGTCGTGTGAGTCGGTGGCGATTCAAGCAGTAGAACATCGGATTCAAAGCTAGCGGAATCAACATTCCAGATTGACAGCTAGTAAAATCAACAATCCTTAATGCCTGAAGACCGCTTCATGGCTTTTTGGTTACTGTAAAAAAATTTACTGTAACTTTTTTTACAGTAACCCAATTTACACTAAATACCTCATGATCTATTCTATTGCTAATACGTGAAAGCAAAAGTAGAAAGCAATGAAAAAATTTTATAACCGTCAGAAGGAATTAAAAGCTCTACAAACTGTTTCTGAGCAGATAGTAGAAACAAAGGGGCAACTTAGCGTAATGGTTGGGAGAAGACGCGTAGGTAAAACCCGTCTTTTAAACGAAGCTTTTCACCAAGAAAATACCAAATTCCTTTACCTTTTCATAAGTCGAAAGAGTGAACGCTCCTTAGTAGCTGAATTCGCAGAAATCATCAATAGTGAGCTCGGTGTTAAGTTTTTCCAGCCCCAATCACTGCGAGATATCATTGAGTTCTTGTTGGATTATACAAAGCAAAAACCTCTGACAATCATCATTGACGAGTTTCAAGATATCGACATCGTCAACCCTGCTCTATTCTCCGATATTCAAAATTTATGGGATGCAAACAAGAGAGACTCGATGATGCACCTAGTGTGCTGTGGCTCCCTCTACAGCATGATGACGAAGATTTTCAAAGGCAAAGACGAACCTCTATTCAATCGTGATGATAGATTCTTTAAAATTCAACCTTTGCAACCCTCTTATCTTGCCGAGGTAATGAAAGATCACGATCAATTTGATGCTGAAAACATGCTTCGATGGTGGTGCCTATCTGGCGGGATACCAAAATACCTTGAGTGGTTAACCCGATTCTCTGCTGAGAACGATGACCTATTTGAGGGGGTAATCTCCGAATTTTCACCACTAATAAAAGAAGGAACTCATCGACTCGTTGAAGATTTTGGCTCAGAACATCGAGTTTACTTCGATATTCTTGGTGCGATATCAAAAGGCAATACAAGCCGTGCTCGAATTGAAAACTTCTTAGATATGAGTGTCGGTGTTCATCTGGAAAAGCTTGATGAAGTTTTTGATGTTATTACCAAAAAGCGCCCGATTAGCTCTAAAGAGAACTCACGAGATATTCGTTACTCCATTTCCGATCCGTTTCTAAACTTCTGGTTTCGATTCATCCATGCCAACAAAAGTGCTGTTGAGATGGAGAACTACGAATACATCCGAAGATATATTGAACGAGATTTCACCGTTTACTCTGGTCTGGAATTAGAGAGCCTGTTCGTCGCGATATTGGTTGAATCAAAGCAATTCGGAAAGATTGGTGGATACTGGGATGCAAAAGGTCACAATGAGATCGATATAGTGGCTATTAATGACTTAGATAAGAAAATACTCATTGCCGAAGTAAAGAGACAGCAAAAACGTTACAGTGAGGTCAAATTAATAGAGAAGTCCCACTGCCTTTTGAAAAAGTTAAATCTAAAAGGTTATGACGTTGAATATCGTGGATTTTCATTGGATAACTTAGTTGAAACAATGAAAGAGTATCAAGCGTAATCAACACCTATGTGCTTGCGAACTTTTTCGCTGTACTCTCGCGATGAACATAAGATCACAAAGGCATTACGATTGACGATTTCACCGACATTGTGATGTTATGAATCCCCAAAAGTGTAACTCTGCTCTTAGTAGGCTGATAAGTTACGGGGGATCTGATTCAGCCGGTTCCCCTTTTTTACTGCCAATAAAATCAATGCCTTAAGCCTAACTCATTACAAAAAACGTAGGGAGATGTAGATTTTATTATTAAAAACAGTGAGTTAAAAGATTAATTTATAAGGCGGCATTTCAACTTAACTTAAGGTTACATTCCTAGCGCGTATACATGAAGGATGTCAGCCTTGCTTTTTTAATCTGCTATTATGATAGCAAATTATACCATAAAACTCGTTAATTTGTCATTATAGTAATAATAACATCACCGTCACGGTGATGGTTTTTTACGTCATTCGTTTTAATGAAGCAATGATTATTATTACCTTATATTTGCTACAATAATAGCAATAAAACCATAATTGGTGCTATAATCGATATCATGGTAGCAACTTACGAGGCATGTATGTTATCTCTTTATACCGCTTATGATTTGCAAATGGATCTCAAAGAGTTTATCAAGTCCGCTCGGAAAAAAGATAAACTCAGTGTTCAGAAGATGGCCGATCTCTCTGGCGTGCCTTACGCAACGATCCGAAAGTTTGAGTCATCTGGCAACATCTCATTGCGTCAGTTCCTCATGCTGTATGAGACAGTCGGTGACTTGAAAAAAGTGAAAGAGCTGACAAAGTCGTCTGAGCCTGAATTTAAATCAATAGAGGATGTGCTTCGACGTGCTTAAATCAGCCCTAACCGTAAAACGAACGCTTAGCACAGGTGAAAAGGTACTTGTCGGCAAGCTCGTTGAAAATAGTAAGCAAAGCTTCTTTCAATTTGATGAGGCTTATTTAGGCGCTCACTCAACCTCTCTGGCTCCGTTCAATTTAAAGGCTGATACAAGCCTGCAAGTTGCGCCTAGAGAACCGCATTACGGCATTCATGGGGTTTTTGGAGATAGTCTCCCTGATGGTTGGGGTCTTTATCTCATGGATCGTGTATTTAGACAGAACGATCATAACCCAAAGGAAGTTACCGCCCTAGAGCGTTTGGCTTACCTAGGTGACAGATGTATGGGGGCGTTGAGTTATGAGCCTGAATTAGATTTACTTGATGAGCCTAAGGAGTCAATTGATATCATTACCCTTGGCCGAGCTGCGATTGAAGAGTTTGAAGGCACCGAGTCTGCTTTGCTCGAGTACTTGATGAATACTGGAGGATCGGGTGGTGCTAGGCCCAAGATGAACGTTACACGTTTATCGAATGGGCAATATTCAACATTAGATGACGCACTAGGAACAAAGCTTATCGTAAAGCTGACATCTGAAAAGTTTGACTTGAAGCACTCTGAATCATTAGTCGAATATTGCTACATGCAGATGGCCCGTAATGTCGGCATTGAGGTTCCTGACTTTGATTTAATTGATGCGGGTAATGGACGATTTTGGCTAGAGCAGGAACGATTTGATTGCACCGAGCAAGGCGGTCGAATCCATATGATTTCTGCGTGTGGGTTGTTAGATGCACCGTTTCGAGAGCCTTCTTTGGACTATGTGGATTTAGTTAAAGCTACGCGCATCATGTGTAGTGTCACTGAGTCTCAGAAGCTCATTAAGCGCTGCATATTTAATTACCTAACGGTTAATCAAGATGATCACAGTAAGAACTTCAGTTTCCTTGCCAGTGACGCCGATAACTGGACGCTATCGCCTTTCTACGACATTGTTTACAGCCCTAACCCTTACAAAGAGCATATGACGGCATTTGGTGGTAATGGCCGAACGCCAAAGAGCGCACTAGACCAGTTAGCTGCTCAGTCGGGGTTGTCTTCAAAGAAAGCGATTATGGTTATGGCTGAGGAAATATTTGAAACAACACGCTCGTTTAGTCATGAGGCCAAACATCTGGGCTTGTCACCTAATCTAATCAAGGAGATTGATAAGGATATGGTAGAAAAATTTAAGGCGCTGTAAGTGTAGGATAAATCAAATTCGCCATGGCTTTGTAGACGATAAGTGGATGTAAATGTCGCAGAAGCGATTGATGTGTCTGATGACGTCACTTACAACATTTTATTACACAATGCGGTTGTCTTCACTAATCCACAAGTGACGGCGACTGACAATGGTATTGTGGATGGATATACGGCGATCATTGAACCTGTAGCGCCATAACGTTTGAAGGCGATTATGAAATGGGGGGAGTGACAGACACGTCATACTGCCCGGCTTGTATCATTCAACTGTACGTAGCGTGGTACGATCCAGCCGCAGAAAATGGCGCGACTCCGGTCAATTTAGGCTTGTGGTCTGGTCAGACGCGGACAGTGGGTAGCCCAATTTCTACAAGGCAAGGCGCTCCTTCTGGGCATTTCACTTTTGAGTCTTTTGCACCGACAGAGGCGGGCATTTATTATGTGAGTGCGGGGCGCTCTCTACAACATGACTTTATTCCTACCGCTACGGGGTGGCTTGGAAATGACACAGAAACAGGCGAACTGGACTTTGCGTCCTTTATGATCACCATGACGAACGATTTTGATTCAGATGGTATTCTGAATGATCAAGACCAATGTCCCAATACGCCACTCGGCTCGGTCGTGAATGGTGATGGATGTGCGATTGAGCAATTGGTGCAATGTGATGATAAATGGAAAAATCATGGCCAATACGTGTCAACCGTGGCTCAGACCGCGAATAGTTTTGCCGCGGATGGTTTTATAACGGAACCAGAAAAGGGTGCCATTGTCGCCACAGCAGCTCAGTCAAGGTGTGGTAAAAAAAAGTAGGGTCATTCCCGTCACCGTCAAAACCCCAGCCGCCATGCTGGGGTTTTCTTGTGTTAGCGTGAGGAATGGAGGGAAGGGCAGACGGGCCGAGGTAGCAGAGGTTGGCTCGCCATGATCCCGCCGTGCTGCCCTACTGGCGTAAGCCAACGCGTCAAACCAGCCAAGCGATCTCGGCAGACGGGGCGCATGAGACAAGCGAATGCATTGGGTGGCGACAAGGTAATACTGTCTCAATGTGCGCGGCGAAGGCCGGTGAGTGTCTCATGGCGGGTAGCCGCTCTGGCCTGAGCGCCGCGCGAAGTAGCGGCCCAGTGATGACAGGGCTTCTGGCCCAATAGGCGGCACTCTTTTTATTTTAATTTAAGTTCCTGTTTCTATAGATTTTAATTTGATCGAAAACGTCTCATTTTCGTGATCCTTTCGATCAACTGTCTCAGGTGATTTTTTATACCATGCTATCTTGGCGATGGTTAAGTAGGGTTAAAAAGCCTTAGGGCATCGAAGGAAAAACGGTAGTATAATGAAGAGATAGAAGTCGTATGGAGAGAAGGTTTCATGAGCAAAGACTTGTCAGCCTATGGAGTGCCACAGGTAAAAAGACCGAAAGTAAAAGCGACCAAGCAGTTAGACTTGAGTGGGATGCAGGGGCGTCAAATTGTGCGTTCTGAAGCCAAGTTAGCGCTAAGAACGCATCGTAAGACATTCACGAAATTAGCGGATATGTGATGGATATCATCTGTTTTCCATTCGAGCGAGTGATTGAAATAAATTCGTTTATTTTAGCGACTGAGCCAGGTATGCAGGGAGAGGTGGATATACCAAAGCTGCAAGGTGCATTGGGTCGAATTGACAATGCGATCGCGTATGATGGTCTGGAAGATGTCTTTGATATTGCATCAAAGTATGCGGCAAGTATTGCCATCGCTCACGCCCTACCTGATGCAAATAAACGCACGGGGCTGATGGTCGCGCTTGAATACTTATCACTTAATGAGTTTGAAATTGTCATCGACAACGCCTTACTTGCTGATGCCGTCAGAGATCTTTTGCTTGGTGTATTAACCGAAGCGGATTTCGCGGATATTTTGTATGCACAATACGCGGCGGGGCTTGAGTGTTGAGTCAGAATTGATCCTGAGGAGATCGTTGATATTGAACTTCATCGCAGGAGCAAGGCAGATATTTTTTAGTTCACTCCCAATAACGGCACAATCGGTGCCCATCGCCTCTGAGCCCAGGCCATCCCTGATCTTAGCCTGAGCACGTGCCGACCTCATCGCATCGGTGGCAAGGTGAACCCAAAATAGGGGCTGACTTTGCGTTTTGGCAAACCGAACCCAAAATAAGGCCTGACTCTGCGGTCTGACAAACTGAACCCAAAAATAGGGCGGACTTTCACTCTCTAGAGGTATTCGTCTCTACCAAATTTCACTCTTTATTAGGGTTAACGTATACATTGTTGATATTTTGCTCGTATTTTTTGCTGGCGATCTGTGGCAAAACGTCGTGTGAGAACTCTATCCTCGGAAAAGGGGGCGATACGGGAACCGGACTTTGGCGCCAATATCCCTTGAAACATCAGCGTATGGGAACTGCACATTGCGCTCACTATCGATCGACGGTACAGGAAATGCGGGCTAATTAAGTTTGTCGTGACGAAGACTGTAGCAACAACTTGTCAAGATCCCCCTCTGTTTACCCAGGATGGTAATGAATATCGTCAGGGGGACAGTAAAGCGAACAGTGGCGATAACCTAAGGCTTTGATGTGATGGACGCACCTCCCTTCTAGCACCGTTGTATCAAACTAATGGTGCAACCAGTAAGAGCAGGAGTAATCATCATGTCTATTAAAGTTGTCGGTATCGATATAGCCAAAAACCTCTTTCAAGTATGCGTGTTGAGTTCTGATGGACAAATCTTGTCAAACCGAAAGGTAAAGCGTGACAAGCTTCTTGATACAGTCCGGCAATTACCAGAGAAAACGGCTATTGCGATGGAATCATGCGCAACTTCGCATCATTGGGGCAGAATATTTCAAGAGCTTGGACATAGCGTAGCTCTTATCCCAGCTCAGCATGTAAAGCCATTTGTTGGGCGGCAAAAGAACGATGCTAATGATGCGAGAGCAATTTACGAAGCATTTTCTAGGCCTGATATTCATTTTGTTCCTGTTAAGTCTGTTGAGCAACAAGACCTCAAGGCTATACGCAGTGTCCGTAAACGCTTGGTGGAGAACAGAACTGCCTTGTCGAACCAGATCGGAACGCTCCGCAATCGGGATGAAAATATCGGGTGACATTGCTTGATTAGGTTCTGATGGTGTCAACCGAGGAGAGCCTCACATGCGAGCTATCGCTCGGTTTTAACGTCGAACTCGGGGGAAACCAGCTTAAACTCATCACGACGCAAAGAGTAGCGAAGTTGTGATGAAAGTGTCCGTTGTTGCAGTGCTTGGTTGAGGGACGAGGTATAGAACTCATAACGGTTCCGTCTCGCTTTCTTCGCTTGCTACATCGCGGTATCGGCATTTTTAATAGAGCCTCTTTGTTGCCGCCGTAGTGCGGATAGATACTGATGCCAACGCTGGCCGTGAGAAATACATCTTCATCGCAGAGGGCAAGGCTTTGGCGAAACGTTCGAACTACTTTATTTGCAACGATGTGAACGTCGTCCGTGCATTAGAACCCGTGCTGCTCCCAACAAATTGAACCTTCAAGTCTTAAGCGGTGTTACGAAAAATGAGGTATTCACATACTTATTTAGCATCCTCAATGGAGATGGAGTGAGAAGAAAGTTCGTAATTTGTGATGAGGCGCCGAATTGAAATTCTAACTGATCTAGTAAAGATAGGTTAGCATGACATCGATATCACTTGAGTTTGCTCCATATCATCTGATCTAACGCACTCAGTTCACTGTGAGCGAACATCAAAGCCGCTCTCAGCATAAAATAATGTAGCAATATGTGTATTGGAAGAGCTATGTTTACTAGGCAAATATGTCTCTTTCGAGGCTATTTGTGTGGAAGTTTTTATATCAAGCTTGGTTGCTAGCTTTGGTTAGACAGCGCATTAATTAAAATGAAACTTGATGCAAATGTAAAGTTAATGAAAAATAAGTATTTTAAACTTCAGTAGTGGCATGACCAATGATAAAAATGATAACTGTGAGGGCTGTGGCATGTTCATTGCCT
The DNA here is from genome assembly GCF_021728175.1 of Vibrio sp. A1-1. Lineage (NCBI taxonomy): Bacteria > Pseudomonadati > Pseudomonadota > Gammaproteobacteria > Vibrionales > Vibrionaceae > Vibrio > Vibrio sp. A1-1. Next base: position 121,699 of record NZ_JAKKCL010000013.1, on the reverse strand, counting down.
TTTTATGTGGGGATAGCAAAGGCAACTGAACAATTAGAGCGCTTCCCCTCCAATCAGAGCTTTACCGGCTTGACTTTTACACCTAATGCTCAAGTGAAAGAGTATGGCAACTTTGGTGTATCTTTTGCCCAAGGGCGCCCTTGGCTTGACGAGGTGCAAGGTTTAGATTCTATCAAAGTATCTTTCGGCCTCATTGAAGGGTTAGAGGCTCACGGTAGTATCGTTACTTATGATTATAACTCGAACTGTTTTAAAACAGGCTGTGGCGGTATTCGAGATTTATCACTATCACTGAAGTATCAGGTTCCCAATTTTTGGGGGAATGAGAACTTAGATTTTGCTTTAGGTATGCAAGATGTCGGTGGTGCTGCAACTAAGCTCATGACTAATTTTGCCGTCGCTGATTATACGTTTAATGCACTTCCCTTAAGGGTTTCTGCTGGTTTCGGTCAGTCAGAAGAGCGTTTGATGGGTGTTCTAGATGGCCCTTTTGGTGGCTTTGAATACCAACCTTTTGACTTTGTTCAACTAGTAGGAGAGTACGATTCAGTAGAATTCAACTCTTCTATAAAAGTGTTTACTCCCGATAATTTACTGCCTAATGATATAACTGCCTCATTAAGCTACCAGATTTATTCTGGTCATGAATCGGATGGTTCAAGCGTTTGGAGTGCTGCACTCTCGATGCCATTGATAACGGAATACTCTCGCTCTCGCGACTACGCGAAGAATAATATGACGTTAATGGATCGTTTAGTCGTTGAGCAAAACAAAGCGCAACAAGCGTCAATTTCCTCTTTGGTTAGTGCGTTAAAAAATGAAGGCTTCGTTAATGTTCAAGTGGGCGTATCAAATGACAAAGTTGTAGTCGCTTTAGAAAACCGTCGCTACAACCATAATCAAGTTGACGGACTAGGTGTCGCTCTGGGTATTGTTTCGAGCCATTTAGGTCAAAATGCGGCGCAAGATATAGGTGCTGCATCGGATCAATTTGAACTTGTGATGCTTGCCAACCAAAAACCAGTGGTCAGCGTTTTGTCTGACGCTAACTGTTACCAAAGTTTTGTCAATGGTAGCGCAGCTTGTGATGACATTCAGTTTATCACGCGCGATTTACCGGAAAGATTAGACATGGTTGATTGGAAAACGGAGCGAGTTAATTCAGGCACTTTAGATTCGCAGATCGTGCTTTCTCCTATGGTAAGGCATGGTTTTGCAACCGAGTACGGTGTGTATGATTACTCTTTTGCCATGTCTAGCAACTTATACACCTACCTATGGTCTGGCGCGGCAATTGATGTTCGTCATATTTTACCTTTAGCAGAAAGTGACGATTTTGAAGAAGGTGGGTATTTCGAAGACAGCGCGTACGAGAACGAGATTGAGCGTGCAATGGTGCATCAGTTCTTCCGTTTACCATATGTCGATATTGCTAACCAGGTCTCTCTAGGCTTGGTTAAGTCGGATTATATCGGTGCGCGCAGCGAATCAGCTTGGTTCTCTCAATCGGGCAACCATGAGTTGGGGCTAGAGATGAGCTACTTCCAACATCAAGACGAAAAAGACAAAAATGGTTATGCGAATCCAGACCGACAAACCTTTTTAACTCGTTATACATTCTCTATGCCGGAGTGGGATTGGCAGTTTAATGCAACTGCTGGCGAGTTTTGGAAGGGGGATGTCGGCGCAAAATTCACGACCTCACATTGGTTTGAAGATATAGAAGTATCAGCAAGTTATCAGGTGACAAAGTTTAATGATACAGACGAAGAGCAGTTTGTCACTGTGTCAGTAAAACTGCCATTAACGCCATGGCGCGATATGTCGCCGGGAGTGATACAAGTTCGTGGTAACGAGGCTTATGATTTCAACGTTACGACACGGGTTGGTAATGATGCTAACCATTTAGCGGCAGGCCTGGGTGATGAACTCGTAATGGATAATAGTATGCTTCGTCGCTACTTTAACCGAGGCCGTTATGGTCAAGAGTACTTTGAGCAGAACAAGCTGCGTATCCGCAACGCTTATTTGCGTTACTTGGGTACTCAATTGAATTAAGTTGTGTTGCTAGTTAGGCTTTGAGTTAATCACTGTACTCTACCGAGAGTGCAGGTGTTTTGATATGCTAGCGTCAGTTAAATAATAGGAAATAAAAATGAAAATTGCTGTAGCAGGCACGGGCTACGTCGGTTTGTCCAATGCCATGTTATTGTCACAAAACCATGAGGTTGTGGCGGTTGATATTATCCAAGAAAAAGTGGACTTGTTGAACGACAAGAAGTCTCCAATTGTTGATGCGGAAATCGAACATTTTCTTGCAAACAAAGAGCTCAACTTTGTCGCGACGCTAGATAAAGAGCTGGCTTACAAAGGCGCAGAGTTTGTTGTTATTGCCACACCAACGGATTATGACCCTCAAACGAACTACTTTAATACTTCTTCAGTTGAAGCAGTGATTAAAGATGTGATGGCAATTAATCCAGATGCGGTTATGGTGATTAAGTCGACTGTACCTGTGGGTTATACTGCGCGTATTAAAGAGGAGCTCGGTTGTCAGAATGTTATGTTCTCTCCAGAGTTTCTTCGTGAAGGTAAAGCTCTTTACGATAACCTACACCCGTCTCGCATTATCGTTGGTGAGCGTAGCGAACGTGCAGAGAAGTTCGCTAATCTTTTAGTTGAAGGTGCGGTAAAAGAAGACATCTCGGTTTTGTTTACTGACTCTACAGAAGCCGAAGCGGTTAAGTTGTTCTCAAACACATATCTTGCGATGCGCGTGGCTTACTTCAATGAACTGGATTCTTATGCTGAAGCACATAACCTTGATGCGCGCCAAATTATTGAAGGTGTAGGCTTAGACCCTCGTATTGGCAATCACTACAACAATCCGTCATTCGGTTATGGTGGTTACTGCTTACCAAAAGATACAAAGCAATTGTTAGCAAACTACCAAGAAGTTCCTAATAACATTATTGGTGCAATCGTTGATGCGAACCGCACTCGTAAAGATTTTGTCGCAGAGTCTATTCTCAAGCGAGAACCAAAAGTTGTGGGCATTTACCGCTTAATTATGAAGGCTGGCTCAGACAATTTCCGCGCTTCGTCTATTCAAGGCATTATGAAGCGTATTAAGGCAAAAGGTATCGAAGTCGTGGTGTATGAGCCAGTACTTAAGGAAGATGAGTTCTTCCACTCTGCCGTTATCCGCGATATTGAAGAGTTCAAACAAATGTCAGATGTCATTGTTTCTAACCGCATGGTTGAGGAACTTGCTGATGTGGCTGATAAAGTTTACACCCGTGACCTGTTTGGTAGCGATTAATTCGTCTTTATATTCAAAATAATATAACAGGCTCCCTCAGAGGAGCCTTTTTTTAGTTGGTAATGGTTTATGATTAAAAAATGTTTATTCCCTGCTGCGGGTTACGGTACACGTTTTCTTCCTGCAACTAAGTCGATGCCGAAAGAAATGATGCCAGTGGTGAACAAGCCATTGATTGAATACGGTGTTGAAGAAGCTATTGAAGCCGGTATGGACGGTATGTGCATCGTCACTGGTCGTGGTAAGCACTCGTTAATGGATCACTTTGATAAAAACTACGAGCTAGAGCATCAAATTAGCGGTACAAGTAAAGAAGCGCTGCTTGATGATATTCGTTCTTTGATTGATTCTGCGAGTTACACTTACATCCGTCAGCGTGAAATGAAAGGCTTAGGTCACGCTATTCTTACGGGACGTGAATTGGTCGGTGATGAACCGTTTGCTGTAGTGCTTGCGGATGACCTTTGTGTGAATGAGGACAAAGGCGTTCTAGCGCAAATGGTTGAGCTGTACAAACAGTTCCGCTGTTCAATCGTTGCGGTACAAGAAGTGCCGGAATCAGAAACGCATAAATACGGTGTGATTGCTGGCGAGATGATTAAAGATGATATCTTCCGCATTGATAACATGGTTGAAAAGCCAGAGCCAGGTACTGCACCTAGCAATCTAGCGATTATTGGTCGCTACATTCTGACCCCTGATATCTTTGAGCTGATTGAAAATACAGAGCCGGGCAAAGGTGGCGAGATTCAAATCACCGATGCGCTGATGCAACAAGCTCAATCTGGTTGTGTTTTGGCATACAAATTTAAAGGTCAGCGCTTTGATTGCGGTAGTGTAGAAGGCTACATTGAAGCAACAAATTACTGCTACGAGAACCTTTATAAGAAGGATTCCAGTGCGGAGCTCGCGAAAAAACCAACCGTGAAAATTGCTGAGCCAGCATAATTCAGAACTTCCTATCGGTGTACTCCGAGTGGATAACACGCAAACAAAAAGGGATGCATGATGCATCCCTTTGTTATTCTACTCTCAGGAAAAACGAGATTAAGCTTTTGCTTTAGCCGCTGCTTTAGCGATTGCTGCGAAGCTCTTAGCGTCTAGAGAAGCGCCGCCAACTAGAGCACCGTCGATGTCTGGTTGTGAGAAGTAAGCTTCAGCGTTTTCTGGTTTAACAGAACCACCGTATTGGATGATTACTTGTGCTGCAACTGCTTCGTCTTTCGCTGCGATTAGTGCGCGGATAGAAGCGTGGATGCGTTGTGCATCTTCAGCTGTTGCTGCTTTACCAGTACCGATAGCCCAGATTGGTTCGTAAGCGATGATTGCGCCGTTTAGAGCTTCAACACCGTAAGTGTCGATAACTGCGTTGATTTGACGTGCACATACAGCTTCAGTTTCGCCAGCTTCGTTTTGCGCTTCAGATTCACCGATACAGAAAACAGGTGTTAGGCCGTTTTCTTTTAGGAAGTTGAATTTCTTAGCGATAAACTCGTCAGATTCGTTGTGGTATTCACGACGCTCTGAGTGACCGATGATGATGTGAGTAGCACCGAAATCTTTCAGCATTTCTGGAGACATATCGCCAGTGAACGCACCGCTGTTGTTTAGATCAGTGTTTTGAGCACCTAGGATGATCTTGTTACCGCCTTCAGCGATTACGCGCTCTGCTAGGTCGATGTAAAGTGCTGGTGGAGCGACTGCTACGTCAACACCTTCAACGCCTTCAAGCTCAGCGTTAAGACCAGTTAGCAGCTCAGTTACCATTGCTTTGCTGCCGTTTAGTTTCCAGTTACCCATCACTACAGGACGACGCATAGGAATATCTCCCTTATCTTTAATGTAAATAGTCAATTAATGTAAAAAATCTACGTAGGAATATAACAGAATAATGTGAACAGATCATGATTGGCGTCATGTCTTGTCCGGCTTTCTTTACTGATTCGACCAAGCAGCGATCCTGTTCTTTTTGTCAAAAGCAATCGATTGGTGATCACGTAGACAGAATGATAGTTCATTCCTCGGAAATTGCTGCTGAGATTGGTATTACTACGCGCTGGAATTAATTGTTGTAGAAAGGAATCAAAATGCCAAATCTCGTTTTAGAGTATTCAAACTCGGTGGAAGAACGCGTCAATGTTCAGGGATTGCTGGAGGATTTACATAAAACGGCGTTAGAGAGTGGTCTTTTTGAACTCGCGTCAGTGAAATCTAGAACGCTCCGGTGCCACAATTGGTTAATTGGGGAAGAGGGCGATAGCCTCGACTTTATCCATATCAACTTTGATTTGTTATCTGGCCGTTCCCAAGAGCAGAAGCGAGAACTGTCACGAGCCTTGATGGCGACTCTTCAAGAGCAAGCCAGTCACGTGCACAGCTTAACGGTCAACATCCGAGACATGGATGTAGACAGTTTCCAGAAGGTAGTGAATTAGGTTGAACAGAGTTTCTTGAGAATAACGAGTAGGGTTACGCATCGTGAGGTACAAGGAAACTGAAAGCTAATAGGCCTTATCGAGTGTTTGTCGTTGCTTCAGCTTAGCCTCGCTCTGCTTGTTGTAACGCCGCTGTTGGCGCTTACACTGCAGGTGTACTTTCCAAACCATATCGACTCGGCTAATCTATAACCTTTCTATTTTGGGGTAAAATTTGATGTCGACTAAAGAGTTACTGTTTTCTTTTCAAGGACGTATAAACCGTAAAACCTACTGGATTTGGAACGTCATTTACTATGTCTCTATTCTAGGTTTTGGTGCTGGAATCAGTAAGCTATTTCCTACTTTCTCCTATTTACTTCTCCCTATTTTCTTGGTGATTTTGTTAATCCCTGATTTGGCGATCACCACCAAGCGTTGGCATGACCGCAACAAATCAATCTATTGGCTAGCACTGAATATTCCGCTGATTATCGGACGAATCGCTACGCCAATGACTAGCCCTGTTGCACAAGAGCCGTCGACACCGCAAATGTTCGTTGCATCCATTTCTCTGATTTGTGGTTTATGGATTCTAGTTGAATGTGGCTTATTAAAAGGAACATCAGGACCAAACCAATATGGCCCTGAGCCGGAGTAATCGCTTTAAGTAACGTGCTCGCTGAAAGTAGATTCTGAGTCTCGCTAAGGCTCGCTAGAATGACTAACTCCTTTGCTCTAGAGCTTGTTATAGTGACGGTCATTCTGAACAACGAGGTACGAGTGTGATTCAGAATCTACGCACAGAGCGGTCCGAGTTTGGACTGAGCGAGTGAATTACAATGGAAAAGTAACAGCGAATCATGAAGGAGAATGAATCATCGATAGGACACCTTGCGTTTATATCGTGACTTCTCACCGCCTTATCAGGCGATGCTTCTTATTTCGTTAGCCGTTGCTCGATAGTATCGAGACTTACGCAGCTTCCATAAGCAGAAACGACCGTCCAGCCGCCTTTAATTCTAGAATGCCTTTATCACGAATATTGAGGGCGGCATTTAAGTCGCGATCAATATCCGTTGTACCGCAAGATGGGCAATCCCATTTGCGAACCGATAAGGGCATGTCTTCCATTTTATGACCGCAACAGTGGCATGTCTTAGAACTGGCGTACCACTGGTCTAGCTTTACTAGGTGCTTACCTTGCTCTTTCAGTTTGTATTCCAGTTTCGCAACAAAGCTATGCCATGAGGCATCAGCGATATGTTTCGCTAGTTTGCGGCTTTTCATCATATTTGCTGATTTCAATGTCTCAACTATCACCGCTTGGTTTTCGTCAACGAGAGTTCGAGAGAGTTTGTGTTGAAAATCAGCGCGAGCATTCGCTACCTTTTCATGGCATTTAGCTACAAGTATTCGAGCTTTTGCGCGATTAGCACTGCCTTTTGCTTTTCTGGATAGCTGACGCTGCTTACGTCTGAGATTCTTCTCTGCGCGTTTTACAAATCTTGGGTTAGCTGTCTTTCTGCCGTTTGACTCAATCGCAAAATGAGACAATCCCAGATCGACACCTGTCACTGTTCTTACCGTGTGGAGTGGTGTTAAGGCTTCTACTCCATCATCCGCAAGGATTGATGCGTAGAACTTGCCTGTCTTGCTCAGGCTCACTGTGATGCTTTTAACCACACCTTCAATCTCACGGTGAACATTCGCCTCGATAGGTTTCATTTTGGGAAGCTTAATTGATCCATCAAGTACCTTTACACCCACACAGTGATAGCTCGACTGCTTGCCATGTCTACGTTTGAATTGTGGATACTTGGCTTTCAACTTCGGATTAAAGAAGTTATCGAAGGCTTGGTGAAGATTGATCACTGATTGCTGTAAGGCGATTGAATCATATTCCTTCAACCATTGATATTTGCGGGATTTCTTGGCAACGGCAAGCAGTGGTTTTATATCCTTTTTTGGATTCAGTGTGACACCATGCTTGCGGTACATGTGCGATTTTAAATGCAGAGCTTTGTTATACGCAAAACGCACGGCGCCAAACTGAGCGATTAAAAACTCAGCTTGTTCTTGCGTTGGGTAAATGCGTATTTTTGTTGCTCTTAACATTTCAGTGCTCACATGTATAATTTATTTATATTATTGTCTTATGCGGATATTGTAAAGTGAGTGCGCACAACAAAGAGTTACTTCAAGACTACCTCAGAAAAAGGCACAGCGTGAGCAAATTGGTTGTTCATCTGGTATTTACAACGAAGTACAGACGCAAGTTGTTTACTGGAGTTATGATTGAACAGTTAAGGGAAGCTTTTGAGTCAGCGTGTGTAAAACTCGAATGTGAATTGATAGAAATGGATGGTGAACAGGATCATGTTCATTTACTGATCTCATACCCTCCAAAACTTTCAATCAGCGTAATGGTTAACAACTTAAAAGCAGTTTCATCTCGTATGCTACGACTACAAAACACACACCTTACAAGGCAGAGTAAAACCTCCGCCCTATGGTCTCGTTCATACTTTGCTTGTACTGCTGGCGGTGCGACTATTGAAACATTAAAAGCTTATGTGGAAAGTCAGTCCACCCCAGATTAAGACGCTATCGCGTCTTACGCCTTATATCCCCGCCCTCATCGGGCGAGGGTTTACGGCGAAATTGCTAAGAAATACAACGTTCATAAGCTCGTTTACTTTGAGTTATTCGAAGATATGGCAACTGCCATAACCCGAGAAAAGCAGCTCAAGCAGTGGAAGCGTGAGTGGAAGTTAGACCTGGTAAGAGAAACGAACCCTAACTTTCTCGATCTATCTACAGAGTATCAGTAAAAATCATCCCTACCTTTAAATGCCTCTAAGCTAACCACATCCGCTTTTTGAGTCGGTGCCGTTTCCCCTTGTAGCGCCGCTCTGAACTTCACGACCTGTTTTTGTAATTCGTTCATCAATACCACATTGGTGTGGTGAGGGTTTTTACACGCACTGATGACCCTATCGATGTGGCTTTGCTGAGCCCACAGTCTTTCTTGCATGTTTTCTGATGCACTTTCGATCATCTCTTTTGCCATTTCATGACGAAATTGCTCAAAAGCTTCTGGGTCTCGCTCAGCCATTCGAACCATTTCATCGAATGGCGGAAGCGTTTGAGAAGGGGAGTGACGTAGAGTAGACATCGATGCTCTCCAAATCCTTATGGAAATTGCCTTTAGTTACTAAAAGCCTATACCACTAGAAAGAGGTGAGAGGATGAATTCTTCAGCCGTCTCACTTATAAGAGAAGCTTTCAGGCGTTAGATTGAATAAGTGCGGCATGTCGATGTTTGGTTGTGGTGGTTACTGCAGTTGTTGGATGCGGTAAACGCAGCGTCTTTGGCCACTAATGATGTGTTCGGTACGCTCTACTTTGGTGTCACGTCCAAGTAAAGACTGAAAGACACTTAATTCTGATTGGCACAAGCTTGGGCAGCGAGTTGCGGCTTTACAAATCGGACAGTGATTTTCGATCAAGATAAATCCGTTCTCATCTTGCTCAAGCTCGGTCATATAGCCTTCTTGTTCTCTGAGTGTCACAAGAGTTTCTAGTTTGCTTTGCAGAGAGTTGCATTGCTCAAGGTGCTGACGATAACTTTGTAACGTGAGTTTTTCTCTTTCCGATGTGACTTTGTCCAGTCCATCTTTGCCAAAAATGTGTTCGACAGCTTCTATAAATTGAATGGTCAACTCACCGTGACGGTCAGCAAATTGCTCATGACCTTTTTGAGTGAGAGACCAATGACGAGCAGGGCGACCTACTTTGACTTTGACGTCATGAATAGACAGGATGCCATCATCTTCTAAACTCTGCAGGTGCTGACGCGCCCCCATGGTTGTCATACCTAGCTCAGAAGAGAGTTGTTTTGCAGTGACGGAACCATCACGCTTAACGATTTGCAATATCCTATCTACGGTCTTCATATACCCACCATTTATACGTCAGTACATATTATGCGCGACAGGGTTAGTAAAGAAAAGTGTTGACTTAGTTTGAGTGGGGATCTGTTGGGTCTATGTTCATGCGAACCAATATATATCGCCACTCTGAACAGCGAGAAACGAGTGTGCTTCAGAATCTATCGTTCGGTTGTGCAATGGTTATGGTTATGGTGAGAGGGAGAGAATAGGAGTTTGCTGTTATTAGATTCTTAGTCTCGCTGGAGCTCGCTAGAATGACGAGTTCTTTTGATTTAGAGCTTATTAAAGTCACCGTCATTCTAAACAACGAGGAACGAGTGTGATTCAGAATCTATCGTCCGGCTGTGTAGGAGTTATGGTGAGAGGGAGAGAATAGGAGTTTGCTTGTTACTGGATTTTTTAGTCTCGCTGGAGCTCGCGAGAGTGACGAACTCTTTTGATTTAGCGCTTGCTGTGGTAACCGTCATTCTGAACAGCGAGGAACGAGTGTGAGAAAGAAAGGCTCCAACTCAGATTGGCTAGAGCCTCGAGAAATGCTTAAAGAATAATATCACGCACTTCTGGATCTTTACGATCTAGGTAGTGAGTCGACTTAATGCGACGAATAGTACGGCATCGACCACGCACGAGCAGCGTTTCTGTGGTTGCGATATTGCCTTGGCGAGAGATGCCTTCCAGCAAGTCACCTTTAGTGATGCCTGTAGCTGAAAATACCACATTGTCGCTACGAGCCATGTCTTCCATTTTGAGGACAACATTCGCTTTTACGCCCATTTCATCGCAGCGTTTTAGTTCGTCTGCGCCGTAAATGCGGTTTTCTTCAGTATCGCCTTTTACTTCGTGACGCGGAAGTAGACGACCGTGCATGTCACCGTCTAGCGCTCGAATCACCGCGGCTGATACGACCCCTTCTGGCGCGCCGCCAATACAGTACATCATGTCCACTTCACTGTCTGGCATACAAGTCAGAATAGAGGCAGCCACGTCACCATCAGGCACCGCAAAGACACGTACGCCCATTGCTTGCATTTCTGCAATAACGTCATCGTGGCGAGGTTTCGCAAGGGTAATAGCGACTAAGGTATCAAGTGGTTTGTTCAGGGCTTTTGCTACGTTCTCTAGGTTCTCTTTTAACGGCTTTTCTAAATCAATTGCGCCTTTTGCACCAGGGCCAACAACCAGTTTTTCCATGTACATATCTGGCGCTTTAAGAAAGCTGCCTTTCTCACCTGCGGCAAGTACGGCTAGTGCGTTGGATTGCCCCATTGCGGTCATGCGAGTCCCTTCAATCGGGTCGACTGCAATATCCACTTCATCACCACCAATACCCACTTGCTCACCAATGTATAGCATTGGCGCATCATCGATTTCACCCTCACCAATGACAATTTCACCACTGATATCTGTTTTGTTCAGTAGGATGCGCATAACTTCAACAGCTGCGCCATCGGCTGCATTTTTATCGCCACGGCCAAGCCATTTGTAACCAGCCAAAGCTGCACCTTCAGTCACACGGGAAAATGCCATTGCTAAATCGCGTTTCATGATGTCTCCAAGTAAGCAAGAGGGAAGAAGAATTTGCGCGGCGATTCTATCACAACGTAGGGTAAACGTTTGCCTTTTTGCGGAGCTTTTACTTTATCTAACTTGAATTTGATCAATACTTAGGGCGATTTTCAGCGTGGCGGGAGGCAAAATTCTTGCTCAAAAATGCTTCGGCGATAAGAAAAGTCAGCGTTTAGTGAGATTGCGCCGATTTTTTGACCGAATGATGCGAAATATCGAATATAGTGAGTGTTTCTCATCGCGACGCTGAGTAGAATGAACCTTATATAGGTTAGGTGTGCATCAATCTCGCACATCGTCCCAACGGAATAACATAGGTAGGCCAAGATGTCTTTTGAAGTACTAGAACAACTAGAATCTAAAATTCAAACTGCAGTTGACACAATCACTCTTCTTCAGATGGAAGTCGAAGAGCTGAAAGAAGATAAAGCAAAACTTGCGGAAGAAGCGAACGAGCTTCGCTCTCAACGTGAAGAGCTAGAGCAAAAAGCACAGCAAGCACAACAAGAGCACGCGCAATGGCAAGAGCGCATTCGTGCACTACTTGGCAAAATGGACGAAGTGGAATAATTCGGCTTCTTCATTCCAAATTAAAAACACCCGCGTTAAGCGGGTGTTTGTGTTTTGGGCAAGTTGAAAATCGTTAGGACAAGCTCGATTCTGATAGCCAAGAGAAGGTCCTATAACTTAGGTACCTAAGACTCGTTATTCTTCTTCATCCAACTCTAAATCAATATTCAATGGCTCAGGCGACAGGATGATCCCAGTGCTATCAGCATAAATATAATCTTCAGGTAAGAAGCTGACGCCGCCAAAGTTGACTGGTACATCTAATTCGCCGATACCCTGGCTGGTCGCTCCAACAGGAATAGAAGCGAGGGCTTGAATGCCTAAGTTCATATCTTCAAGTTCATCTACTTCACGAACACAGCCGTAAACGACAATGCCTTCCCACTCGTTTTCTTCCGCAATAGTTGCGATTTCTGCATCGATAAGGGCTTTACGTAGGGAACCGCCACCGTCAATTAACAAAACGCGACCAAGTCCATCTTGCTCTAATGTCTCGCGGATCAACGAATTATCTTCAAAACACTTGATGGTGGTAATTTGCCCGGCAAATGAAGCGCGACCGCCAAAATTACTGAACATTGGTTCAACCACATCTACCTGATCGAGGTAGATATCACAGAGTGCTGAGGTATTGTATTCCATAGCGTACCTTTCTAAACAGAAATTGGTTGTCTTTGAGTATATCTAGGCATTAAGTCAATGCAATGACAATCCTTTTTTAACTTACTAGAGTTTGAGCTACCACAATTGTTGCAAACAAAACGTTGGTGACTAAAGAGCATCTCACGATGACTGGCATCATTGGTGCTATCTGAGCGGGCTTTTGTGTATGCCAAACCGCTTTACCATGATCGGCCACGAAATAAATACTAAGTAAAAATGGCAAGCTAATCCAAACGGGTTTGTCTTGAATTAACAAGTAAGCCGCAAAGGCAAGAATAGCACCGCCAAGTAAAACAAAGTGGTACTGCTTGGCTTTGCGTTGACCCAAACGCACTGCGACCGTGCGTTTACCACACTCTCGGTCGTTCTCGATATCACGCATATTGTTGATGTTGAGTACTGCAACGGCGAGTAAACCGCAGCCTAGAGCAGGTAAGAATAGCGTGGTATCTACGTGACCAGTATGCAAGAAATAGGTACCGGAGACGCCGAGTAAACCAAAAAACAAGAAAACTGAAATATCGCCAAGCCCCACGTAACCGTATGGTTTGCTACCCATGGTGTAAGCAATCGCCGCGAGGATGGCTAAAATTCCCAGCCCGATAAACGTCACAATGCTTTCTAGTGAGCTTAGTGAATAGAAAACTAACACTAAGCCAGAAATGGCGGTCAGAACGATGTTAAAGATAATCGCCTGTTTCATCTGTTTCGCACTTACCGCGCCAGACTGCATCGCTCGTAATGGGCCAAGGCGTTTGTCGTTATCTGTACCTTGAACGGCATCGCCATAGTCGTTTGCCAGGTTGGACAGAATTTGCAGCAATGTCGCGGTTACGAAAGCCATGATGGCAATCGTCAGTGAGAAATGACCCGCCGAGTAGGCGAGTACGCTACCTGTTAAGATAGAGACCAATGCCAGAGGTAATGTTTTTGGACGAGCGGCTTCAAGCCAGATCTGTAAAGATTGTTTCATGGAAATTTCGTGCTAGTAACCAATGTGCCCAGTATAAGCACAAAGAGGCAGATACGCTATTGACCTAAAACAACTCAACTAAAAGTCAAAGGGTGAAGTAGAAGGAAAGCAGTTTCGATATTTGAGGCGATAAAATAGCCCTCTTTTTGGAAAGTGGAGGGTACGGAGAACACTGCTATTAGATTCTTAGTCTCGCTTGAGCTCGCTAGAATGACCAGATCTTTTGATTTAGGTGTTGTCACAGTAATCGTCATTCTAAACAAAAAGCCCAGAAACAAGGTTCTGGGCTTTGGTAAAATAGATTGCGATTAAAGAATAAAGCGGCTTAGATCTTCATCTTCAATCGTGTCGCCTAGGCGCTCTTTCACATAAGCGGAATCAATAACGAATTTAGCGCCAGATTGCTCCGCTGCGTCGTAAGAGATTTCATCCATCAAGCGTTCCATTACGGTGTGTAAGCGACGAGCACCGATGTTTTCTGTGCTTTCGTTGACCGTCCATGCCGCTTCCGCGATTTGCGTGATGCCATCTTCTGTGAACTCGATGTCCACATCTTCCGTTTTCATCAACGCAACGTACTGCTCTGTTAGAGAGGCTTTTGGCTCTGTCAGAATACGTTTGAAGTCGTTGCTGCTTAGTGCCTCTAGCTCAACACGAATTGGTAGACGACCTTGCAATTCTGGGATCAAGTCAGATGGTTTTGCCACTTGGAATGCACCAGATGCAACAAACAGAATGTGGTCTGTTTTTACCATGCCGTGCTTGGTTGATACCGTGCTGCCTTCAATCAATGGAAGTAGATCGCGCTGAACACCTTCGCGTGAAACGTCTGGGCCTGAGCTCTCACCGCGTTTACAGATCTTGTCGATCTCATCGATAAATACGATGCCGTTGTTTTCAACGTTGAAAATCGCAGCTTCTTTTAGCTCTTCTTGGTTTACCAGTTTCGCCGCTTCTTCTTCCGCTAACGCTTTCATTGCGTCTTTGATTTTCAGCTTACGCTTTTTCTTAGTGTCGCCTGCCAGGTTTTGGAACATGCCTTGCAGCTGGTTAGTCATCTCTTCCATACCTGGGGGCGCCATGATCTCTACGCCCATTTGTGGTGCGGCTACGTCGATTTCAATTTCTTTATCGTCTAGTTGGCCTTCACGCAGTTTCTTACGGAAGATCTGGCGAGTGTGAGAAGACTCTTCCGTTTGCTCTGCTTGACCCCAGCTATCACGTGCTGGTGGCAGTAGCGCATCAAGAATTCGTTCTTCCGCTTGCTCTTCAGCGCGGAATTTTACTTTTTCCATCGCTTGTTGATGCGTCATTTTTACCGCGACATCAGTCAGGTCACGGATGATGGTTTCAACTTCTTTACCAACGTAACCCACTTCTGTGAATTTTGTCGCTTCAACTTTGATGAATGGTGCATTTGCCAGTTTTGCTAGGCGGCGTGCTATTTCAGTCTTACCAACACCAGTAGGACCAATCATCAAAATGTTTTTTGGCGTCACTTCGGCACGCAAGCTTTCTTCAAGCTGCATACGGCGCCAGCGGTTACGAAGTGCAATCGCAACCGAACGCTTGGCTTTTTCTTGACCGATAATGTGGCGGTTCAATTCATGAACGATTTCGCGAGGCGTCATTTCAGACATATTCTTTCCTTACTTCGTTACGATTACGCGGTTGGTTTTTCAGGCTCTACCGTTGAGTCTAGCTCTTCTACTGTGTGGTGGTGGTTGGTGAAGACACAAATATCACCCGCGATGTTGAGGGCTTTTTCCGCGATCTCACGAGCATCTAGATCTGTGTTTTCTAGTAGGGCGGTTGCGGCAGCTTGTGCGTAAGCACCACCAGAGCCAATCGCAATCAGGTCGTGTTCTGGCTGTACGACATCACCATTACCGGTAATGATTAACGATGCGGTTTCGTCGGCAACGGCAAGCAAGGCTTCGAGCTTGCGCAGAGCACGATCGCTGCGCCAGTCTTTGGCTAGCTCAACCGCAGCCTTAGTAAGGTGGCCTTGGTGCATTTGCAGTTTGCTTTCGAAGCGCTCAAAAAGGGTGAAGGCATCTGCGGTGCCGCCAGCAAAGCCTGCTAGTACTTGGTTGTTATATAAGCGGCGAACTTTGCGCGCATTACCTTTCATTACGGTATTGCCTAGAGATACTTGGCCATCACCCGCGATGACGACTTTATTATTTCGACGTACAGATACAATGGTAGTCACAGTCGACCTCTTGATTATTTCTCTTTGGATTTAATTCAGTATATGGGGGAGGGGAAATAGGGATTCAAGGGGGCAAAAAGAAAGGCCCTAGGATCTTAGCTCCTAGGGCCTGAGTTTAAAGATTTTCTTTCCAAATCGCACATGGCTCGATTTTCGCGCGTTGCAGTTTATGACGGTCACGTTCTGCATCACGTTTGAACTTATACGGACCTAGCACCACGCGATACCATGAACTACCTTCTTTCTTACGAATCTTGCTCGACATCCCTTGGAACGCGATTGCAAGTTTACGCTCTTCTGCTTGCGCCTGGGTTTTGTAAGCGCCACATTGCATGATGTAAGGAATTTTAGAAACTTCAATTTCTTTGGCCACAACTTCAACTTCACGTTTCGGTAGTGACTCGACATATTCCCATTTTTCTTCTGGTGGTGGCGGCAAATCTTTTTTCGGCTTTGGTTTGCTCGCAGTGGTTGTTGGCTGTTTCACGACAGGTGGTTTTGGTTCTGGGTCGCTACTCAAAAGGTAAAGACCATAGCCAAAACCGCCCACAAGCAAGATAGCGAGCAGGCCACTACGCCAAGGTTTTTTTCTTCTCGGCGGTTGTTTTTTTGTCGACTTTTTTGGGGCACCTCGCCCCCGTCTTACATAATCTCTATTTGCCACGGTTATTTCTGGTCATCAAGGATTCTTGCAAATATGTTAATCCAGAACGAGTTGAGAAAACACCCTATTGATAGAATCTTGATAGCTAAAGCGCGACAACGCCCGAGTGTAGGAGTGTGTTTCCGTTCTCGCTTATATTTATTCAGGGATACACAAAAAGCAGGAGGGGTAAATAAAAAGCGGCGCCTTAGCACCGCTTTGGGTATGGATACTTAATTTTTAGGTTAAGGGCGCTGTGGTGGCGCTGCGCTTCCGCGAATGACGAGGTTAGTTTCAAGTAGGCGCGAGCCTGAATGCACGTCGTGTCCTTTTAACATCTCAAGCATCATTAGCATCGCTTGTCGACCAATCTCATAGCGAGGCTGAGAGATAGTGGTCAACGGTGGATCGCAGTACTGAGCGAAGTTAATGTCATCAAAGCCCACAACGGAGAGATCTTGCGGTACTCGTAAGCCAAGATTTTTCGCTTCTTGAATTGCGCCGATGGCCATTGTGTCACAGTGACAGAAAATAGCCGTTGGTGGCTCAGGCAATTCGAGCAGTTTACGAACGGCTTTTGCTCCGCCATCAAAAGAGAACTCAGTAATGACACTATATTGAGGATCTTTATTGATGCCTGCGCGGCGCAAGGCTTGTTGATAACCTTGCTGGCGGAACTGACACAATATTGCCGTATCTGGCCCCGAGATTTGCGCGATGCGTTTATGACCTAGTTGGGTTAGGTAATTCACCGCTTCAAATGCTGAGGTCAGGTTGTCAATATGTACTGTCGGAAGTTCTAACTCTGGCGCAAATTCACACGCCATTACCATCGGAGGTAAGTTCTTTTGTTCTGGCTTACTGACATCGAACGGTAGATCTGTGCCAAGCAGTAGCATTCCATCCGCCTGCTTAGTAAATACGAGGTTAACGAAAGAACTTTCGCGTTTCTTCTGTTGTCCGCTATCGCCCAGCAGGACTAGATAGCCATGTTCCATGGCAGCATCTTCAATGCCGCGAATAATTTCAGAAAAATAAGGATCACAGATGTCGGGAACGATAGTGACAATGGTTTTTGATTCGTTTCTACGTAAGTTACGCGCTAATGAGTTTGGAGAATAACCCGCTTCAAGTACGGCATCTTCTACTCTTTTTCTCGTTGAAGAAGAGACCTTCTCTGGGTTCATTAATGCTCGAGATACCGTAGCCGTAGACACTCCCGCAAGCTGGGCAACATCCTTCATTGTCGCCATAGTTTTTAACCTCTCGTTTATTTTTTGCCAAGATGACGTTATTCCGGTTTGAAATCATAGTAATCACGCTGAGTTAGAGCAGCGTTTGCTCTTCGCTCAGTTCGTGTTAACAAGTGGAAAAATGGATTCTTCACTGCGACATCAATTTGTGGGAATAGTCATTGTTTTAATCTAAGCCTGTGCGAACAAGTCACTTTAGACTTTTCTAATTTGGATAGTCTATTCATTTCTAAAGTGAAAGTTACGGTCTGTTTAACAAAAATTGCAATCCTGTCGTGATGCTCGTCACATTAAATGGTAATTCATTACATAGTTAAACGTTTGCTAGCTGAGATCTTGTGGCTCTATGTCTAAATTCCAGCGAACTTTCTTGGCATTTGGCAACAACTCAATAGCAGGTTTGGCACTGGTTAATAACTTTTGCATCAATGAACGATGCTGGGTTTGAAGTAACAGCTGCCAGCGGTATTTACCAGCCCGCTTGGCCAAAGGTGAAGGAGTGGGGCCTAACACCATGCAGGAATCATCGAACAGAGGGTGTGATTCTAACGTAAAGCGAACCTGACGCAGGAAGTCTTCAACTACCTCACTTTGGTTTGCTTCTGCTTTAAACAGAGTCAAGAAACTATAAGGCGGAAGCTGAGCCAGTTTGCGTTCTTCCAGAGCTGTCATAGCAAAGTGACGATAGTCTTTTTGAAGTAGGGCATGCAGCAAGCTGTGCTCAGGATGGTGAGTTTGCAGGATCACTTCGCCAGGTTTACTTGCTCGGCCAGCACGACCTGCGACCTGAATAAACAGCTGAGCTAATCGCTCCGAAGCGCGAAAATCACTACTATACAAAGAGCCATCAACATCCAAAAGAGCTACGAGCGTTACATTTGGAAAGTGGTGCCCCTTAGCCAGCATTTGAGTGCCTATCAGTATTTGGTATTCACCTTTACGAATCGACTCAAGGGCATCTCCCAAGCTACCTTTGCGACGTGTGCTATCTCTGTCGATGCGAATGGCTTTGTATTCTGGAAACAACTGAGCCAATTGTTGTTCGAGCTGTTCCGTTCCTACGCCGACGGTAACCAGTTGAGTTGAACCACATCCCTGACACTGATGAATGACAGGTTGTTGTGAGCCGCAGTGATGGCAGCGTATTTCGTTGCTGTAATGGTGGAACGTATAGTACGCATCACAGCGTTTACATTCTGCAATCCAACCACATTCATGGCACATCAAAGCGGGCGAGAAACCTCGGCGGTTAAGAAACAACATAACCTGATTGCCTACTTTTAAGTGTTTGCGAATTTCGGCAATCAGTTGGGCGGATAAGCCACTTTCTAAATACTGACCTTTTACATCTAACACTTTATTGGTGGTTGGCACGGCAGAGCCAGCTCGTTGGGTGAGTGTTAAATGGTGATATTTACCAGACAGTGCATTATGTAGGGTTTCTAACGCTGGCGTCGCTGAGCCAAGGACAATCGGCACTTGCTCTTTATGGGCGCGCATGACAGCAACATCACGAGCGTGGTAACGCAAGCTGTCTTGTTGCTTATAAGAGGAGTCATGCTCTTCATCAACGATAATAATCCCCAAATCAGCAAAAGGTGTCAGTAGGGCTGAGCGCGTACCAATGATGATCCCCGCGGCTTTATCGCGAGCCGATAACCAGGCGTTCAAACGCTCTGTTTCATTCAAACCGGAATGAATCACATCTACTGGGACATTAAATCGATGTTTAAAGCGGTTGATGGTTTGGGGCGTTAGACCGATCTCAGGTACTAAAACTAATGCTTGTTTCCCTTGCTCTAGAACGGGCTTGATAAGGTTTAAGTAAACTTCGGTTTTACCGGATCCCGTGACCCCTTCTAATAAATAGCAAGCAAAGCCCGTTTGGCTATTTACGCTGGCAATCGCGAGTGCTTGTTCATGGTTAAGCTTTGGTTTCTCTACCGCACACTCTACATTTTGACTCCATTTCGTAATGGTCGGCTTTTTCTCGATGCGCTCGACCCAACCTTTTTCTTCGAGATTTTTTAAGATGGTTGAGTTTACTTCTTGATCCAAGAGCTCTTGATGCGAGATTGGGCCGTTGATCATCATTTGGAGTGCACGCTGTTGTTTTATCGCACGTCCAAGCCCTTGCATGAGCTTATTTCTTCCTGCTTCTGTCAGTTGCCATTCTTGTAGCGTTGCAAAGTCGGCCGGTTTGCCTTTCCTCAGCGCGGCAGGCATTGCATTGTGTAGAGTGTCACCTAGAGGGTACTGATAGAACTGGCTGCACCAATTTAGCAGAGAATAAAGCGTCTCTGGCCATATCGGTTGGGAGTCTAATACCGCTTTGATTGGCTTAAGTTGATCTTTAGGAAAGTCGGAGTCGTTCACCATTGCGGTGACGATGCCGACTAAGGTTTGGCGTCCAAAAGGTACGGAAACGCGTCCACCAATGATCGGAAACAGGTGCCCCGGAATGGCGTAATCAAATTGTTTGTCGAGCGGAACGGGTAATGCCACTCTAGCAATGGTTGGACGCATAAATTCTTAGCTATTAAAAAGAGGGAAAGGAAATGAGAGTCTATTAAAATCGGTATGGAAATTCGAGTAAAGCTATGTGATTCAGCGTGAATCGTGCCTCTATGATTAGTCTGGCTAAAAAAATGGCGAAAAAGTTGCCAAATATGTTGATCCGAGCAATGTGATTCTTTACTATATCGCGCCTTGAGATATGGCTTCGGCAATTAGTTGATGCGGTATCCCATTTTATTATTAATTGCGTGTGGTGTGCGGCTTAGATTCGTATAGCGACACGGCCTACTATTGAGGTTATCCCATGAAAGCTGGTATCCACCCAGAATACAAAGCAGTAAAAGCGACTTGTTCTTGCGGCAACTCTTTTGAGTTCAACTCTACTCTAGGTAAAGAATCTATCCACCTAGACGTATGTGACAAGTGTCACCCATTCTACACTGGTAAGCAACGTATCGTTGATACAGGCGGCCGTGTTGATCGCTTCAACAAGCGTTTCGGTGCACTATCAAGCGGTAAGAAATAATAGCAGCCGCTATTACGATTACAGTTTAGAAAAGGACGCTGAAGCGTCCTTTTTGTTTAATGGCTACCAAGCGAAGAGGGATGTATAGGGTTTGGAATATTCCCGATTATTTTTCACTCAGCGCTTGCAACCTAAAGTGTGATCTGTATAATGCAGCGCACTGGTTAAGCCAGTTGTGAACCAATGAGCAGTGAGGAGCGAGCAAATCTAAGGATTTGTGAGGTAATGTATACTCAGCTTATGTTCGCGGTTAATACAATTAGCTATCTTTTCTTCGGAAAAACTATCCTCAAAGGTGACTTTGGCATATAGGGATAGTTAATCGAAAATTAACTGACAATGCGTCCTAATCTTGGATGCTACGGTTTCACATAAATCAATCGGCATTCTCTCGTCTTGACGAGTTTGAGTGGCGATATTGTTTGTGTAATTTATTAAATTTGGAGCTCTGTCTCATGCAGAACCAACGTATCCGTATCCGCCTAAAAGCTTTCGATTACAAACTAATCGATGCTTCTACAGCGGAAATCGTTGAAACAGCTAAGCGCACTGGCGCACAGGTTCGTGGTCCAATCCCACTGCCAACTCGTAAAGAGCGTTTCACAGTTCTTATCTCTCCACACGTTAACAAGAAAGCACGTGACCAGTACGAAATCCGTACTCACAAGCGTCTAATCGACATCGTTGAGCCAACAGACAAGACTGTTGATGCTCTAATGCGTCTAGACCTTGCTGCGGGCGTTGACGTTCAAATTAGCCTAGGTTAAGGGAGATTAGAAGTATGATTGGTCTAATCGGTCGTAAAGTGGGCATGACCCGCGTATTTACTGAAGAAGGCGTTTCTATCCCAGTAACTGTTGTTGAGGTTGAAGCTAACCGTGTTTCTCAAGTGAAAACTCTTGAAACTGACGGCTACGCAGCAATCCAGGTTACAGCTGGTTCTAAGAAAGCTAACCGCGTAAACAAAGCTGAAGCAGGTCACTTTGCTAAAGCTGGCGTTGAAGCTGGTCGTGGTCTTTGGGAATTCCGTTTAGAAAACGGCGAAGAGTTCGAAGTTGGTTCAGAACTAACTGTTGAACTATTCAACGAAACTAAGAAAGTAGACGTTACTGGTACATCTAAGGGTAAAGGTTTCCAAGGCGCTGTTAAGCGTTGGAACTTCCGTACTCAAGATATGACTCACGGTAACTCATTGTCTCACCGTGCTCCTGGTTCTATCGGTCAATGTCAGACTCCAGGTCGCGTATTTAAAGGCAAGAAAATGGCAGGTCACATGGGTGCTGAGCGTGTAACGACTCAAAACCTAGAGATCGTACGTGTTGACGCTGAGCGCAACCTGCTTCTTATTAAAGGTGCAGTCCCAGGCGCAACTGGCGGCAACGTGATCGTTAAACCAGCTGTTAAAGCATAACGTCTCAGGAGTAAGTAATGGAACTAATGGTTAAAGGTGCCGATGCACTAACTGTTTCCGAAACTACTTTCGGACGTGAGTTTAACGAAGCTCTTGTACACCAAGTAGTTGTTGCGTACGCAGCAGGTGCTCGTCAAGGTACTCGTGCTCAAAAAACACGTTCAGAAGTTTCTGGCGGTGGCGCTAAGCCATGGCGTCAAAAAGGTACTGGCCGTGCGCGTGCTGGTACAATCCGTAGCCCAATCTGGCGTACAGGTGGTGTTACTTTTGCTGCGAAACCACAAGATCACAGCCAAAAAGTAAACAAAAAAATGTACCGTGGTGCTATGAAGAGCATTCTTTCTGAGCTTGTTCGTCAAGAGCGTCTAATCGTTGTTGATAACTTCTCAGTTGAAGCACCAAAGACTAAAGAGCTAGTTGCTAAGCTTAAAGAGCTTGAGCTAACTGACGCTCTAATCGTGACTAGCGAAGTAGATGAGAATCTATTCCTAGCTGCTCGTAACCTATACAAAGTTGACGCACGTGATGTTGCTGGTATCGATCCAGTATCTCTAATCGCGTTTGACAAAGTTGTAATGACTGCAGAAGCAGTTAAGCAAGTAGAGGAAATGCTAGCATGATCACTGAAGAGCGTATCCTAAAAGTTCTACGTGCACCGCACATCTCTGAAAAAGCAACTATGGCAGCTGAGAAAGCGAACACTATCGTTTTCAAAGTAGCTAAAGATGCGACTAAAAAAGAGATCAAAGCAGCTGTAGAAAAGCTATTTGAAGTTGAAGTTAAGTCTGTAAATACTCTTATCACTAAGGGTAAGACCAAACGTCAAGGTCTACGCCAAGGTCGCCGCAGCGACGTTAAGAAAGCGTACGTTACTTTGAAAGAAGGTCAAGATCTTGACTTCGTTGGCGGCGCGGAATAACAGGAGTAGTTAAAAATGGCTATTGTTAAATGTAAGCCGACTTCCCCTGGTCGTCGTCACGTTGTTAAAGTTGTTAACGCTGACCTACACAAGGGCAAGCCATACGCACCTCTTCTAGAGAAAAACTCTAAGAACGGTGGTCGTAACAACAAGGGTCGTATCACAGTACGTCACATCGGCGGTGGTCACAAGCACCACTACCGTGTAGTTGACTTCAAACGTACTAAAGATGGTATTCCAGCGACAGTTGAGCGTCTTGAATACGATCCAAACCGTAGCGCAAACATTGCTCTAGTTCTTTACAAAGACGGTGAGCGTCGCTACATCCTAGCACCTAAAGGTGTTGTAGCTGGTGATGTTATTCAGTCTGGTGTTGATGCACCAATCAAAGCTGGTAACACTCTACCAATGCGTAATATCCCAGTAGGTTCAACAGTACATAACGTTGAACTTAAGCCTGGTAAAGGTGGTCAGCTAGCTCGTTCGGCTGGTGCTTACGCTCAAATCGTTGCTCGCGACGGTGCGTACGTAACTATCCGTCTACGTTCTGGCGAGATGCGCAAAGTTCTTTCTGAAGGCCGTGCAACAATCGGTGAAGTTGGTAACTCTGAGCACATGCTACGTGAACTTGGTAAAGCAGGTGCATCACGTCATCGCGGTATCCGTCCAACGGTTCGTGGTGTTGTAATGAACCCGATTGACCACCCACACGGTGGTGGTGAAGGCCGTACTTCTGGTGGTCGTCACCCAGTATCTCCTTGGGGTATGCCTACTAAAGGCTTCAAGACTCGTAAGAACAAACGCACTGACAAGTACATCGTACGTCGTCGTAACAAGTAATCTATATAAAGAGGAATCGCCATGCCACGTTCTCTCAAGAAAGGTCCTTTTATTGACCTACACTTGCTGAAGAAGGTAGAGAAAGCGGTGGAAAGCGGAGACAAAAAGCCTATTAAGACTTGGTCCCGTCGTTCAATGATCATCCCTACGATGATCGGTTTGACCATCGCTGTCCATAATGGTCGTCAGCACGTACCAGTATTTGTAACTGATGAAATGATCGGTCACAAACTGGGTGAATTCGCACCAACACGTACTTACCGCGGTCACGCTGCGGATAAGAAAGCTAAGAAGCGCTAAGGAGTAAATAATGGAAGCAATTGCTAAACATAACTTTGCTCGCATTTCGCCT
The DNA here is from genome assembly GCF_021728175.1 of Vibrio sp. A1-1. Classification (NCBI taxonomy): domain Bacteria; kingdom Pseudomonadati; phylum Pseudomonadota; class Gammaproteobacteria; order Vibrionales; family Vibrionaceae; genus Vibrio; species Vibrio sp. A1-1. The sequence goes on along the minus strand of NZ_JAKKCL010000013.1, from coordinate 97,559 downwards.
CAGAAAGCTCGCTTAGTTGCGGATCTAATCCGTGGTAAATCTGTTGACCAAGCTCTAGAAATCCTAACGTTCAGCAACAAAAAAGCTGCTGCACTAGTTAAGAAAGTTCTAGAGTCTGCTATCGCTAACGCGGAGCACAACGAAGGTGCAGATATTGACGATCTGAATGTCGCAAAAATCTTTGTAGATGAAGGCCCAACCATGAAGCGTATTATGCCTCGTGCTAAAGGTCGTGCGGATCGTATCTTGAAGCGTTCAAGCCACATCACTGTTGTTGTAGCAGATCGCTAGAGACTAGGAGAGTAAGCAATGGGTCAAAAAGTACATCCAAATGGTATTCGTCTAGGCATCGTTAAGCCTTGGAATGCTACATGGTTTGCTAACACCAAAGATTTCGCTGACAACCTAGACGGCGACTTCAAGGTACGTCAGTTCCTTACAAGTGAACTGAAAAAAGCGTCTCTATCACGTATCGTTATCGAGCGTCCTGCTAAGAGCATCCGTGTGACTATTCACACTGCTCGTCCAGGCGTTGTTATCGGTAAGAAAGGTGAAGACGTTGAGAAGCTACGCGCAGCTGTAGCTAAAATTGCAGGTGTACCAGCGCAAATTAACATCGCTGAAGTACGTAAGCCTGAACTAGATGCGCAACTTGTTGGTGACAGCATCGCGTCTCAGCTAGAGCGTCGTGTTATGTTCCGTCGTGCTATGAAGCGCGCAGTACAAAACGCAATGCGCCTAGGCGCTAAAGGTATCAAAGTGGAAGTAAGCGGTCGTCTAGGCGGCGCTGAAATCGCACGTTCAGAGTGGTACCGTGAAGGCCGTGTGCCTCTACACACTCTACGTGCTGACATTGATTACGCAACTTCTTCGGCTCACACTCAATACGGTGTGATCGGCATTAAAACTTGGATCTTCAAAGGTGAAATCCTAGGTGGTATGCCAGCAGCTAACGCTGTAGAGCCTAAAGGCGACAAGCCTAAGAAGCAGCGTAAAGGCCGTAAGTAAGGAGTCGACAGATGCTACAACCTAAACGTACTAAGTTCCGTAAGGTTCAGACTGGTCGTAACCGTGGTCTAGCTAAAGGTACTGATGTAAGCTTCGGCGAATTCGGTCTTAAAGCTGTTGGCCGTGGTCGTCTAACTGCTCGTCAAATCGAAGCGGCACGTCGTGCAATGACACGTCACGTTAAGCGTCAAGGTAAAATCTGGATCCGTGTGTTCCCAGACAAACCAATCACAGAAAAACCACTTGAAGTTCGTCAAGGTAAGGGTAAAGGTAACGTTGAGTACTGGGTAGCCCAAATCCAACCTGGTAAGGTTATGTACGAAATGGGTGGTGTACCTGAAGAATTGGCACGTGAAGCGTTCCGTCTTGCGGCACGTAAACTGCCTTTCAAAACTACATTTGTAACTAAGCAGGTGATGTGATGAAAGCACAAGATCTACGCGAGAAAAGCGTTGAAGAGCTTAACGCTGAGCTAATGAATTTGCTACGTGAACAGTTCAACTTGCGCATGCAAGCTGCGACTGGTCAACTACAGCAAACTCATGCTCTGAAAGCTGTACGCCGTGATATCGCACGTGTGAAAACTGTTTTGACTGAGAAGGCAGGCGCATAATGAGCGAAGTAAAACGTACTCAACAAGGTCGTGTTGTTAGCGATAAGATGGACAAGTCTATCACTGTTGCTATCGAGCGTTTCGTAAAACACCCAATCTACGGTAAATACGTAAAACGTACGACTAAAGTACACGCACATGACGAGAACAACGAGTGTGGCCTAGGCGACACAGTTGAAATCGCAGAGTGTCGTCCACTGTCTAAGACTAAGTCTTGGACTTTGGTAAAAGTTCTAGAAAAGGCGAAGATTTAATCTCGTTAATTCTATGAAACTAAAGCGGCTCCAAAATATTTTTGGAGCCGTTTATTTTTTGACTACCCAATCACAAAAAAGGGTGGTACAATTCGCGTCCCTTTTAAAGAGGCAGCCCGACCCGTGATGGGTCTAGTTATTAATATTTAGCGGAGCACTAACATGATCCAAATGCAAAGTATGCTGGACGCAGCTGATAACTCAGGCGCACGCAGCGTAATGTGTATTAAGGTTCTGGGTGGCTCTCACCGCCGTTATGCACATATCGGTGACGTCATCAAAGTTACTGTGAAGGAAGCAATCCCTCGCGGTAAAGTTAAAAAAGGTGATGTTCTGAAGGCGGTGGTAGTGCGCACCCGTAAAGGCGTACGTCGTCCTGACGGTTCTGTCATTCGCTTCGACCGAAATGCTTGCGTATTGCTAAACGACAATACTGAGCAACCAATCGGTACACGTATCTTTGGTCCTGTGACACGCGAACTTCGTGGCGATAAGTTCATGAAGATCGTTTCACTGGCTCCAGAAGTTCTGTAAGGAGCACGTAGAAATGGCAGCTAAAATCCGTCGTAATGACGAAGTAATCGTTCTTGCTGGTAAAGACAAAGGCAAGAAAGGTAAAGTAACTAAGGTTCTAGCAACTGGTAAAGTTATCGTTGAAGGTATCAACCTAGTTAAGAAGCATCAGAAACCTGTTCCAGCTATGGGTATCCAAGGCGGTATCGTAGAGCAAGAAGCAGCAATCGACGTTTCTAACGTGGCGATTTTCAACGCAGCTACTGGTAAAGCTGACCGTATCGGTTTCCGTTTTGAAGACGGCAAAAAAGTTCGTTTCTTCAAGTCTAACGGCGAAACCGTTTCTAACTAATAGAAGTAATTTGGAGTTCTACTATGGCGAAACTGCATGATTACTACAAGTCGTCTGTAGTCGCTGAACTGACCAAACAGTTCGGTTACACAAGCGTCATGCAAGTCCCTAGAATCGAGAAAATCACCCTAAACATGGGTGTTGGTGAAGCAATCAACGATAAGAAACTGCTAGAAAATGCAGCGTCTGATATGGCAACGATCTCTGGTCAAAAGCCACTTATCACAAAAGCGCGCAAATCTGTTGCAGGTTTCAAAATCCGTGAAGGCTACCCTATCGGTTGTAAAGTAACCTTGCGTGGCGAACGTATGTGGGATTTTCTTGAGCGTTTAATTAACATCGCTCTTCCACGTGTACGTGACTTCCGTGGTGTTAGCGCTAAGTCTTTTGACGGTCGCGGTAACTACAGCATGGGCGTTCGCGAGCAAATCATCTTCCCGGAAATCGACTTTGATAAAGTTGATCGAGTACGCGGTCTAGACATCACTATTACGACGTCTGCTGGTACTGATGAGGAAGGCCGTGCTCTGCTGGCTGCCTTTAACTTCCCATTCCGTAAGTAAGGTGAAGGGTTACTGTTATGGCTAAAAATTCAATGAAAGCGCGTGAAGCAAAACGTGCGAAGCTAGTAGCTAAGTTCGCTGAAAAGCGTGCAGCGCTAAAAGCTATCATCAGCGATGTAAACGCATCTGAAGAAGATCGTTGGAACGCGGTTCTTACACTGCAATCTCTTCCACGTGATTCAAGTGCATCACGTCAGCGCAACCGTTGCAACCAAACTGGTCGTCCACACGGTTACCTACGTAAGTTCGGTCTAAGCCGTATTAAGGTTCGTGAAGCTTGCATGAAAGGCGAGATTCCGGGTCTTCGTAAGGCTAGCTGGTAATTGCCACTTAATCATTTGGAGTAAATCATATGAGCATGCAAGATCCGATTTCGGATATGCTGACCCGCGTTCGTAACGGTCAGGCAGCAAACAAAGTTGCTGTAAAAATGCCTTCTTCAAAGCTTAAAGTTGCAATTGCTGCACTACTAAAAGCTGAAGGTTACATCGTTGACTTCGCTGTTGAAGGCGAAGCAAAACCTGAGCTAGAAGTTACACTTAAGTACTTCCAAGCTAAACCAGTAATCGAGCAACTTAAACGTGTTTCTCGTCCAGGTCTACGTGTTTACAAGAAGAAAGATGAACTTCCTTCTGTAATGGGTGGTCTTGGTATTGCTATCGTTTCTACTTCCAAGGGTCTTATGTCAGACCGCGCTGCACGTAAAGCAGGTCTTGGTGGTGAAATCATCGCTTACGTAGCTTAATAAGGAGTAGACTATGTCTCGTGTTGCAAAAGCACCTGTCGCTATTCCAGCTGGCGTAGAGGTGAAACTAAACGGCCAAGAAATCACTGTAAAAGGTGCGAAAGGCGAACTAACTCGCGTTCTTAACGATGCAGTTGTAATCGCTCAGGAAGAAAATAACCTGACTTTCGGTCCTAAAGAAGGTGTTGCTAACGCATGGGCTCAAGCAGGTACTGCTCGCGCTCTAGTTAACAACATGGTTGTTGGTGTTACTGAAGGCTTTACTAAGAAGCTAACTCTTAAAGGTGTAGGTTACCGTGCTGCTATCAAAGGCAACGCTGTAGGTCTAACACTAGGCTTCTCACACCCAGTTGAGCACGAGTTGCCAGCGGGTATTAAAGCTGAATGTCCAAGCCAAACTGAAATCGTGATCACTGGTGCTGACAAGCAACTAGTTGGTCAAGTTGCGGCTGACATTCGTTCTTACCGTGAGCCTGAGCCATACAAAGGCAAAGGTGTTCGTTACGCAGATGAAAATGTGCGTACTAAAGAAGCTAAGAAGAAGTAAGGTAACACTATGGATAAGAAAGCATCTCGCATCCGTCGTGCTACACGTGCACGTCGTAAGATTGCAGAACTGGGTGCGACTCGCCTAGTTGTACACCGTACTCCTCGTCACGTGTACGCACAGGTTATCGCGGCTAACGGCTCTGAGGTTATCGCAGCAGCTTCTACTGTAGAAAAAGCGATCCGTGAGCAAGTGAAATACACTGGTAACGTTGATGCAGCTAAAGCAGTGGGTAAAGCTATTGCTGAGCGCGCTCTTGAGAAGGGCGTAACTGCAGTTGCATTTGATCGTTCTGGTTTCCAATACCACGGTCGAGTAGCGGCGCTAGCAGAATCTGCTCGCGAAGCTGGTCTGAAATTCTAAGGTAGGGTTGGAAGATGGCTAAAGAACAACAAGTTCAAGCGAATGATTTGCAAGAAAAGCTAATCGCAGTTAACCGCGTATCTAAGACGGTTAAAGGCGGTCGAATCATGAGCTTCACTGCACTAACAGTAGTTGGTGACGGTAATGGTCGTGTAGGTTTCGGTTACGGCAAAGCTCGTGAAGTACCTGCAGCGATTCAAAAAGCAATGGAAAAAGCGCGTCGTAACATGACTACGATCGCTCTAAACGAAGGCACTCTTCACCACCCAGTGAAAGGTCGCCATTCGGGCTCTAAAGTTTACATGCAGCCTGCTGCAGAAGGTACTGGTGTTATCGCAGGTGGTGCGATGCGTGCAGTACTAGAAGTTGCTGGTGTACACAACGTACTATCTAAAGCGTACGGTTCTACGAACCCTATCAACATCGTTCGTGCAACGATCGATGCACTAGGTAGCATGAAGTCACCAGAAATGGTTGCTGCTAAACGTGGTCTAACTGTTGAATCTATTTCGGAGTAAGAACACCATGGCAACTATTAAAGTAACTCAAACTAAAAGCTCAATTGGTCGTCTGCCAAAGCACAAAGCTACTTTGCGCGGTCTAGGTCTTCGTAAAATCAACCACACAGTAGAACTTGAAGATACTCCGTGTATTCGCGGTATGATCAACAAGGTTTACTACATGGTTAAAGTTGAGGAGTAATCAGAATGCGTTTGAATACTCTAGCACCGGCTGCTGGCGCGAAAACTTCTGCGAAGCGAGTAGGTCGTGGTATCGGTTCAGGCCTAGGTAAAACTGGTGGCCGTGGTCACAAAGGTCAAAAATCACGTTCTGGCGGCAGTGTTCGTCCAGGTTTCGAAGGCGGTCAGATGCCTCTGAAACAACGTCTACCAAAATTCGGTTTCACTTCTCGTAAGAGCCTAGTGTCTGCTGAAGTTCGTCTAGCTGAGCTAGCGAAAGTTTCTGGTGACGTAGTTGATCTAAACAGTCTTAAAGCTGCTAACATCATCACTAAGAACATCGAGTTTGTAAAAGTTGTTCTTTCTGGTGAAATCAACAAAGCAGTGACTGTGAAAGGTCTACGTGTGACTAAAGGCGCTAAAGCTGCAATCGAAGCTGCAGGCGGTAAAATCGAGGAATAATCTCGAGGAACGAGGTACAGATGGCTAAGAAACCAGGACAAGATTTTCGTAGTGCTCAGAGCGGCTTAAGTGAACTAAAGTCGCGCTTGTTATTCGTAATTGGTGCACTTTTAGTATTCCGAGCCGGCTCTTTTGTGCCGATTCCTGGTATTGACGCTGCTGTACTTGCCGATTTGTTCGAACAGCAAAAAGGTACCATCGTTGAAATGTTTAACATGTTCTCCGGTGGTGCTCTTGAGCGTGCATCTATATTAGCATTGGGCATCATGCCGTATATTTCGGCATCTATTGTTGTCCAATTGCTAACTGTAGTTCATCCAGCGTTAGCTGAACTCAAAAAAGAGGGTGAAGCAGGCCGTCGTAAGATAAGCCAATACACACGCTACGGCACGCTTGTACTTGCAACCTTCCAAGCTATAGGTATTGCAACTGGCCTACCAAACATGGTCGACAATCTGGTTGTTATCAACCAAACCATGTTTACGCTAATTGCTACCGTAAGTTTAGTAACCGGTACCATGTTCTTGATGTGGTTAGGTGAACAAATTACAGAGCGCGGAATTGGTAACGGTATTTCGATACTGATTTTTGCAGGTATTGTTGCTGGATTGCCTTCTGCAATCGGTCAAACAATCGAGCAAGCGCGTCAAGGTGAATTGCATGTACTTCTTCTGTTGCTAATCGCGGTATTAGCTTTTGCAGTAATTTACTTCGTTGTTTTCATGGAACGTGGTCAACGCCGAATCGTCGTTAACTATGCGAAACGTCAACAAGGTCGTAAAGTATTTGCTGCGCAAAGCTCGCACTTGCCTCTTAAAATTAACATGGCAGGTGTAATTCCAGCGATTTTTGCATCAAGTATTATCTTGTTCCCAGGAACATTGGCTCAGTGGTTTGGTCAAAACGGTGAGAGCAGCGCGTTCGGTTGGTTAACTGACGTGTCTTTGGCTCTTAGCCCAGGTCAACCGTTGTATGTAATGCTTTATGCAGCAGCAATTATCTTCTTCTGTTTCTTCTACACGGCGTTGGTTTTCAACCCGCGTGAAACAGCAGATAACTTGAAGAAGTCTGGTGCATTCGTACCCGGTATCCGCCCAGGTGAGCAGACAGCGAAATACATTGATAAAGTAATGACACGTTTAACCCTTGCTGGTGCACTGTACATTACCTTTATCTGTCTGATTCCCGAGTTCATGATGGTCGCGTGGAACGTACGTTTCTACTTCGGCGGTACATCGCTACTAATCGTAGTTGTTGTAATTATGGACTTTATGGCACAGGTACAGACTCATCTGATGTCTCAACAGTATGATTCTGTGTTGAAGAAAGCGAATCTGAAAGGCTACGGCCGTTAATCCGGCGGTAGACTCAGTTTCATTTACGGAGTTTAGCAATGAAAGTTCGTGCTTCCGTTAAAAAAATCTGCCGTAACTGTAAAGTAATCAAGCGTAACGGTGTCGTTCGCGTGATTTGCAGTGAGCCAAAGCACAAACAGCGCCAAGGCTAATTAGCAGAAATTTTTACTTGAAAATGAAGGTTGGGTCGAGTATATTCCTCGGCCTACCTTTTGCGTGCAAAAGAAGTAGTATTCCGCAGCGTATCCATAACGGGCTTTGCTGCGGCTAATTCTTTTATAGAAACACTTAGGAGTGAATAATGGCCCGTATAGCAGGCATTAACATTCCTGATCAGAAACATGCAGTAATCGCTCTAACAGCGATCTACGGCATCGGTAAAACTCGCTCTCAAGCTATCCTAGCTGAAGTGGGTATTGCTGAAAATGTTAAGATCAGTGAACTAACTGAAGAGCAGATCGATCAACTGCGTGATGGTGTAGCTAAGTACACTGTAGAAGGTGATCTACGTCGTGAAGTATCTATGAACATCAAGCGTCTTATGGACCTTGGCTGTTACCGTGGTCTTCGTCATCGTCGCAGTCTACCACTACGTGGACAGCGTACTAAAACCAACGCTCGCACCCGTAAGGGTCCGCGTAAGCCGATCAAGAAATAATCGGGAAGGTAGAGTACAATGGCTAAACAACCAACTCGCGCTCGTAAGCGCGTACGCAAGCAAGTTGCAGATGGCGTTGCGCACATCCATGCTTCTTTCAATAACACAATCGTAACCATTACTGACCGTCAAGGTAACGCTCTTGCATGGGCTACTGCAGGTGGTTCTGGTTTCCGTGGTTCTCGTAAGTCTACTCCGTTCGCTGCACAGGTTGCTGCTGAGCGTTGTGCTGAAATGGCTAAAGAATACGGCCTAAAGAACTTGGAAGTTATGGTTAAGGGTCCTGGTCCAGGTCGCGAATCTACTGTTCGTGCACTAAACGCCGCTGGTTTCCGCATCACAAACATCGTTGATGCTACACCAATCCCTCATAACGGTTGTCGTCCACCTAAGAAACGTCGCGTATAACGTTTCTAGGACAATTGGAGAAGAATCATGGCAAGATATTTGGGTCCTAAGCTGAAGCTTAGCCGTCGTGAAGGCACTGACTTATTCCTTAAGTCTGGTGTTCGCGCGATCGATACCAAGTGTAAAATTGATAACGCACCAGGTGTACACGGCGCTCGTCGCGGTCGTCTATCTGAGTATGGCGTTCAGCTTCGTGAGAAGCAAAAAGTACGTCGTATGTACGGCGTTCTAGAAAAACAATTCCGTAACTACTACAAAGAAGCTGCTCGCCTAAAAGGCAACACTGGTGAAAACCTACTTCAGCTTCTTGAAGGTCGTCTTGATAACGTAGTTTACCGCATGGGCTTTGGCGCAACTCGCGCAGAAGCACGTCAGCTAGTTAGCCACAAAGCTATCCTAGTAAACGGTAAAGTTGTAAACGTTCCTTCTTTCAAAGTAGCGGCTAATGACGTTGTTTCTATTCGCGAGAAAGCTAAACAGCAAGCTCGTATCAAAGCAGCTCTAGAAGTTGCTGAACAACGTGAAAAACCAACTTGGATTGAAGTAGATGGTGGCAAGATGGAAGGTACATTCAAGCGTATGCCTGAGCGTTCTGATCTATCAGCTGACATCAACGAACAATTGATCGTCGAGCTTTACTCTAAGTAAGGTTTAAACTAAAGAGAGGACACAATGCAGGGTTCTGTAACAGAATTTCTTAAGCCACGTCTAGTTGACATCGAACAAATCAGCTCGACTCACGCAAAAGTAACTCTTGAGCCATTAGAGCGTGGCTTTGGTCATACTCTGGGTAATGCACTTCGCCGCATCCTTCTATCTTCTATGCCAGGTTGTGCTGTAACAGAAGTAGAAATTGAAGGCGTACTTCATGAGTACAGCACGAAAGAAGGCGTTCAAGAAGATATTCTTGAAATTCTTCTAAACCTTAAAGGTTTGGCTGTGCGCGTTGCCGAAGGCAAAGATGAAGTGTTCATTACTTTGAACAAATCAGGCTCGGGCCCTGTGGTTGCAGGTGACATCACCCATGATGGTGATGTAGAGATCGCTAACCCTGAACACGTAATTTGTCACCTAACGGATGACAACGCTGAGATCGCAATGCGTATCAAAGTTGAACGTGGTCGTGGTTATGTTCCAGCTTCTGCGCGTATCCATAACGAAGAAGACGAGCGTCCTATCGGTCGCCTACTAGTAGATGCTACTTACAGCCCAGTAGACAAAATTGCCTACGCTGTAGAAGCAGCTCGTGTAGAACAGCGTACTGATCTAGACAAGCTTGTTATCGATATGGAAACAAACGGTACTCTAGAACCTGAGGAAGCAATCCGTCGTGCAGCTACAATCCTAGCTGAACAATTGGATGCATTCGTAGATCTTCGTGATGTACGAGTTCCTGAGGAGAAGGAAGAGAAGCCAGAATTCGATCCGATCCTACTGCGTCCTGTAGACGATCTTGAACTAACAGTTCGCTCTGCTAACTGTCTGAAAGCAGAAGCGATTCACTACATCGGTGATCTAGTACAACGTACTGAGGTTGAGCTACTTAAAACGCCTAACCTTGGTAAAAAATCTCTTACTGAGATTAAAGACGTACTTGCGTCACGTGGTCTGTCTCTGGGCATGCGCCTAGAAAACTGGCCACCTGCATCAATCGCTGAAGATTAATCGATACTAGTTAGAAGGATTAGGTCATGCGCCATCGTAAGAGTGGTCGTCAACTCAACCGCAACAGCTCACATCGCAAAGCGATGTTCAGCAACATGGCTAGCTCTCTAGTACGTCATGAAGTTATCAAGACTACTTTGCCAAAAGCAAAAGAGCTACGTCGCGTAGTTGAGCCTTTGATTACACTAGCTAAGACTGACAGTGTTGCTAACCGTCGTCTAGCATTTGCACGTACTCGTGACAACGAAGTAGTTGCAAAACTATTTAACGAACTAGGTCCACGTTTTGCTGCTCGTCAGGGCGGTTACACTCGTATCCTAAAAGCTGGCTTCCGTGCTGGTGATAAAGCTCCAATGGCTTACATTGAGCTTGTAGATCGCCCAGCTGCTGAAGAAGCTGCTGAGTAATCAGTTCGTAAGAACGAGAAAGCCGAGCATTAGCTCGGCTTTTTTGTATCTGTAATTCAGTAAACCTTTATATCCAGCCTGCATTTATTTCAACCCATGCAGACTGGCAATTTAAAAAGTGATTATCACTTGCGCTTATTTACTAGTATTCCACAACCCGCCCAACGAACTTAGAAGCCCTTCGCTAGCGCCTTGCTTGTTCAAGTAATCCAAGATTACTGGAGCAAACTGACTGATCATAGATGGGTCTAAACCTAACGTATCGAATGCACTTTTTACTGCACTGATATTCTCAATATTTCCTAGTAAGCTTTGTGCTCCTTGCAAGTTTGAAAGTCCAGGAATCAAAGACTGTAATTCACTACTATTTTCTTGCGAAAGCTGGCTTTGAGCCAAAGCGAGTAGCGCACCACTACCTCCGGCTGCTTGCTCAGTGGATACTGGTAATTGGCTAGTTAGCATGTCTGTTAATGGAGAAGACTCGGTGTTCAAGCTGCTGCCGACCATGTCCATCAGGCCAATTTCTTTACTTTTTTGAGTGACTGAATCTAAGAATGCGTGCGCACTACCAATGTTGATTGATAGGAGTGCTAGAGTTAGGAGTGTTTTACGCATAGTACCTCCAAAGGTTGAGCGTTTTTAACGTGATTTTATTGTTTTAAAGGTTATCAAAATGAAAGGTTTAGAGGTGAGAAAGTCTATTCAGTTTAGACAAAAAAACGGCGCTAATGCGCCGTTTTATTTAATCATAATTGAAAATGGTTTCAATTAAAGAATATCTAGTAGTTCTACTTCGAAAACTAGTGCTGCAAATGGAGGGATAGCTGCACCAGCGCCACGCTCACCGTACGCAAGGTCTTGTGGTACGTATAGTTTCCACTTAGAACCAACAGGCATTAGTTGTAGTGCTTCTACCCAGCCTTTGATTACGCCTGTAACAGGGAATTCAGCTGGTTGACCGCGAGATACAGAGCTATCGAATACAGTACCGTCAGTTAGCTCACCGTGGTAGTGAACGCGAACTGAGCTTTCTGCTGTTGGAACTGCACCAGTACCTTCAGAAATGATTTCGTACTGAAGGCCAGAGTCTAGAACGTTAACTTCAGGGCGTAGTGCGTTGTCTTTTAGGAACGCTTCGCCTTCTGCTGCTGCAATTTTCGCTGCTTCTTGGCGAGCGGTTTCTGCACGAGTGTGAAGTTCTTGGAGTGCTTTGTTGATTTCATCAATTTCGATTGATGGCATGTCACCAGTTAGTGCTGTTGCAATACCCGCTGCGATAGCATCAACGCTAAGACCTTCAAGACCAGAACCTGCAAGTTGCTGACCCATTTGCAGACCAATGCCGTAGCTTGCTTTTTGTTCTGCAGTTTCAAATTTAATTTCAGACATGAATGTCGCTCTTGTTAGGAGTGATAAAGGCAACAGGATATCAGTTTCGAGCTTAGGTTTAAATGATTGCGACTGAATGCTTAATTGAGGCGGCCAGGGTGTGACTTATCTCTTACTCCAAGTGAAATTTCTGCTAATTTAATCCAAATTCCATTTTAGTTTAGTGAAAAACATATACTCTCCGCGTCGGTATTTTTATACTGGCAGTAGAAGTATTAAGGGACTCATTAAAATGAATCGTCGCAGAAAGAAAAAGCAGCAAGTCGACTATGTCGAATTGGTTAAACAAAAATTCGCTGCTATCGACTGGAAGCAGCCGTTCAACAAAGAGCAGTGGTTGGAGCGTATACAGCCTGTTAAGCAGTTTTGGCTGCGCCTACCGAAATTCCATCAACGAGCTTTGATGGTTTTAGTACCATTGATTCTGGTACTCCTTGTTATTCCTTTGCCGAATAAAACAGAACAATCAGTTGAGCAAGCTGAGGTCGATCATCAGCGCGTAGCGATTCAGCTGAATGCACAGAGTTTAAGCCAGCAAAGAACCTCTCTGAATTCTGGGCCGAAATCCGAAGACTGGAAAGAGTACACGGTTAAAAATGGCGACACGTTAGCGCAGGTTTTCAGAAGTAATCAGCTCTCGATGGCGGATCTTAGCGCTCTAGTAAAAATCGAAGGCAGTGATAAGCCGCTGAGCCAAATTAAACAAGGACAATTGATTCGCTTTAAGCTTAGCGATGAAGGCGAGTTGGATATGCTGCAACTAGAAAAAAACGGGCGGTCCGTCATGTTTTTCCGCTTATCGGATGGGACCTTTGGGCGCAACAAGTAGATGCTTCAAATGAACTAAAGACGCGAAGGTATCGCGTCTTTTTAGTTTATCTATAAATTAGTAACCTAGCAATGAACGCGTTATATCGCTACGGCTTCTTTTCGCATATCCACATGAGGAATACCATCCTCTAGGTAGCGATCAGAAATAACTTTGAATCCATGACTCGCATAAAACTGGATGAGATGCTCTTGAGCTCCTATATCAATCGTCTGTCCTGGCCACAATATTTCACACTGTGTTAATGCCTCTTCCAGCAACTTATGTCCCAGACCATCACCACGCGCAGTTTGTTTGGTGACGACTCGACCAATGCTCACATTGTCATACGTCGTGCCAGCGGGTAGCAATCGTGCGCAAGCAACAAGTTCATCACCGTGGTAACCTATTAGATGATAAACACCTTCCAATGTGTCTTTGCCATCCAGTTCAGGATAAGGGCAGGTTTGTTCAACGACGAATACATCCACACGTAATTTCATCATTGTATACAATTGTGTGGTTGTCAGTTGAGCAAAGGGCAAAGTAATCCAAGTGAGCATGTTGTCATCCGTCATGAGAGTAGAGTGACTGACTTTACTTTGTTTTGTACTCATACTCATTAACAAAGGTTAATTATCACTGGTTTTCCCACCAAATCTGGTGATAATGTGCCCTCTTTTCATCTCACCTGAGGATATTCCCGTGAGCAAACAAACTTTTGATCAAGTCGGGCTAAACCCAGCGTTACTCGCCACACTTGATTCCCTGAACTACACCCACATGACGCCAATTCAAGCTTTGAGTTTGCCTGCAATCCTAAAACATCGTGATGTCATCGGGCAGGGTAAAACGGGCTCAGGTAAAACCGCTGCATTTGGTTTGGGTGTTTTATCGAACCTTAACGTCAAACGCTTTCGTGTCCAGTCATTAGTATTGTGTCCAACTCGTGAGCTTGCGGATCAAGTCGCGAAGGAAATTCGTACTTTAGGTCGTGGCATTCATAATATTAAAGTGCTAACTCTCTGCGGTGGGATGCCAATGGGGCCACAAATTGGTTCTCTGGAGCATGGCGCGCACATCCTAGTCGGCACACCTGGCCGTATTTTGGATCACCTTGAGAAAGGCCGAATTAACCTTAGCGAGCTGAATACCTTGGTGTTGGATGAAGCTGATCGCATGTTGGACATGGGTTTCCAAGACGCATTAGATGCGATTATTGATGCAGCGCCAAAGCAGCGTCAAACTCTACTTTTCAGTGCTACTTTCCCAGAGAAAATTGAGCAAATTGCGCAGCGTATTATGCAGACGCCTGAAGTCATTAAGGTGGAATCGACGCACGATACCTCAAGTATTGCGCAGTACTTCTATAAAGTTGAAGGCTCGGAAGCACGTGATGAAGCATTGGCGAATTTGCTGCTGACTCACCAACCAGAGTCCGCTGTGGTTTTTTGTAATACCAAAAAAGAAGTGCAAAGTGTCGCAGATGAGTTGCATCGCAAAGGGTTCAGCGTTATCGATATCCATGGGGACTTAGAACAGCGTGAACGCGATCAAGCATTGGTGCAGTTTGCTAACAAGAGTGTTTCTATCCTTGTCGCAACAGACGTCGCGGCGCGTGGTTTGGACGTAGATAACCTTGATGCAGTCTTTAACTTTGAGCTATCGCGCGATCCTGAGGTTCATGTACACCGTATCGGTCGTACAGGCCGTGCGGGTAGTAAGGGCTTGGCGTTCAGCTTCTTTGGAGAGAAAGACGGTTTGCGTGTAGCTCGTATTGAAGAATACTTGGATATGGACGTGGTACCAGCAACATTGCCTGCCAAATCAAATCAGCAGCCATACCAAGCGAAGATGGTGACGATTAACATTGATGGCGGTAAGAAACAGAAAGTACGACCGGGTGATATCTTAGGGTGTCTGACGGGGAAAAATGGTATCCCAGGCTCTCAAGTTGGCAAGATTCACCTATTCCCTGTGCGCGCTTATGTTGCCGTCGAAAAGTCTGTGGCTAAAAAGGCTCTACAGACCATTAGTAACGGCAAGATGAAAGGGCGCCAGTTCCGGGCGCGGCTTCTTAAATAGCATAGAAAGGCTCTTCGTTTGAAGGGCCTTTTCTTTTTCGAGTTTACTTGGATGTGTGATCTTTAGTTAAGCGCGCTTTAATTCGACTCAAACTGATAGGCGTGATCCCAAGATAAGCAGCTATTTGGCTATCGGTAATACGTAGCTTTAAGTCTGGGTAATGGGCGCAAAACAATTGGTATCGTTCCTCTGGCGAGTAGAGCAGCATAAAGCGTTCTTTGTTCTCTTTATTAACCAGTTGGTTTTCGAGTAGCTTTAAGTAAATGGCGTGTTTTTCTGCTCGCCATTGATGCAACGTTTCAATTGGTAAGCAAAATAGCTGACAAGCGCTCAGCGTTTCCAATAAGTAAGGCGAAGGTTGGTTCTTAATTATGCTCTCAAAGCCGATAACCCAGTCTTTCTCCCAATAAAATTCTTTACTGAACTCTTTGCCCTGCTCAGTGAGATAGCTTGCATGGCATAACCCTTCAATAATGAAGTAAAGGTGCGAGCTAAACTCTCCTTGGTGGTTAAGAATGTGGCGCGTAGGCAGTTCGAGTAACTCACCATTTTTGATAAGTTGGTTTGCTTCTGTGTCTAAGAAGCCATGATTGACTAAGTCTGAAAAAAGATCGCTGTGCATGTGATAACTCAGAAACGGTTTTCTTTATCAAATACGTTTGCGTTGATGTAAGGGAAGTTAGCGCCCGCCAACGTCTTTTGTAGAAAATCTAAGCCATAGTTGAACTCATGATTGCCAATGTTGCCCACATCGTAGTCTAGTTGGTTCATAGCCTTGTAGACTGGGTGCACATCGCCAGCGTTAATCCCTTTCGCCGCCATGTAATCACCCATTGGGCTGCCCTGAATTAAATCGCCATTATCTACTAATACCGTGTTTTCTGCCTCGGACTTTGCCTGCTTCACTATGGTCGCTGCGCGACTTAAACCGATTTGCTGTGATGGTTGGTCTTTGTAGTAATCGTAATCCATCACGTTGGTGTGAATGTCGGTGGTTTCGATAATACGAAGCTTGATGGTATCGGCCATTACTGGGCCAGCAAGCGTTAGCATGCCACTTAATACTGCGAGGGAAATAGGATGAACTGCCACTTTCATTTGGTGCTCCAATTCAATGGGAAGGGGGGAATTGTATCGCGTAATGTATCAAACGCTGGTGCAACTTAATGATAAAGATACAGAAAACTGTGAACAGAAATTAGTTTACTGAACCTTATTCATATTAACCGCCGACTTTTTCACTCTTTTGAATGAGACCAAACAAAAACTTCTTAGCAGATTTTTGAATAAAAAATGAAATTTTAGAATTTCAGGTAATATAAACGCCCCGCCATAATGCTTGCATAATGATATCAATGGACGATGAGCAAGCACATGGCAACGAACGATTCAGTCACTTCTTTTCCTAAACCAAAGCCCCGGTTAGTTTCTGATAACCCAGTAGCTGGTGTTACTCGTTTTGCAAAGCAATCGCTACAGCCTGGTGAGGTCGCCTTAGTGGGGGCGGGGCCGGGTGATCCTGAACTTTTGACAGTGAAAGCACTGAACTGTTTGCAGCAAGCCGATGTGGTTTTGTACGACTACTTGGTGTCTGAAGAAATCATGGCCTTGATCCCTAGCGATACGATTTTAGTGTGCGTTGGGAAACGAGCTGGGCATCACAGTGTGCCGCAGGAGAAGACGAATCAGCTTTTGGTGGATTTTGCCAAGCAGGGCTACAAAGTAGTGCGCATTAAAGGTGGTGATCCGTTTGTATTTGGTCGTGGTGGTGAAGAGTTAGAAGTGCTTGCTGATGCTGGCGTTCGTTTTCAAGTTGTCCCTGGCATTACCGCAGCAGCTGGCGCGACCGCTTATGCTGGTATTCCACTGACTCATCGTGATTATGCGCAATCGGCCATCTTTGTGACTGGCCACTTGAAAGAAGAAAGTGATGAGATGGATTGGTCCACGTTGGCGCGTGGGAATCAGACTTTAGTGATCTACATGGGGCTGATGAAATCACACTATATTCAGAATCAACTCATTAAGCATGGTCGTTCAGCGTCGACTCCGATTGCCATTATTGAGCGTGGCACGCAGATTCAACAAAAAGTATTTACGGGAGAGCTCTCCCAACTCTCTGATTTATCGAAGGAAGCTCAATCGCCATCTTTGATTGTTGTCGGAGAGGTAGTGCGATTGTCTCAAAAGTTAGACTGGTTTTTGTCTAGTACTGAATTCAACAAAAGTGCTATTGCCAACTCCATATAATTTCAGACCAAAGATTAGAGACGTAATGCGCCTTCAAGCTTAAAAAGGAAATACAAAACATGGACCAACAACGTTTAACTCACCTTAAACAACTCGAAGCGGAGAGTATCCATATTATCCGCGAAGTTGCGGCTGAGTTTGATAACCCAGTCATGATGTATTCGATTGGTAAAGACTCATCAGTGATGCTGCACCTAGCGCGTAAAGCGTTTTACCCGGGCAAAATTCCATTCCCACTTTTGCATGTCGATACCGACTGGAAATTCCGCGAGATGATTGAGTTTCGCGATCGCACCGCTGCCAAATACGGCTTTGAGCTTTTGGTACATAAGAACCCAGAAGGTCTAGCAATGGGCTGCAGTCCGTTTGTTCATGGCTCGTCAAAGCATACGGACATCATGAAAACGCAAGGTCTTAAGCAGGCGCTAAACAAATATGGCTTCGATGCTGCTTTTGGTGGCGCTCGTCGTGATGAAGAAAAATCACGCGCAAAAGAACGAGTGTATTCGTTCCGTGACAAGAACCATACCTGGGACCCTAAAAATCAACGTCCAGAGCTGTGGAAGACGTACAACGGTCAGGTCAATAAAGGGGAGAGCATTCGTGTATTCCCACTTTCGAACTGGACGGAGCTTGATATCTGGCAATACATCTATTTAGAAAACATCGAGATCGTACCGCTTTATCTCGCTGACAAACGTCCAGTTGTTGAACGCGACGGCATGCTAATCATGGTTGATGATGATCGTATGGAGCTTCAACCGGGTGAAGTGATCGAAGAGAAGAGTGTGCGTTTCCGTACTCTTGGTTGTTATCCATTAACTGGGGCTATCGAGTCTGAAGCGAACACTTTGACCGGCATTATCGAAGAGATGCTGGTGGCAACGTCGAGTGAGCGCCAAGGTCGAGCGATCGACCACGATCAGTCAGGATCGATGGAGCTTAAGAAACGTCAAGGTTACTTCTAAAGGATCTAAGGAAAGATAATGAACAGTGCAGTTGAAGCTCAATTAGCCGAGCTTGGTATCGAAGGCTATTTAACACAACACCAGTACAAGTCGTTACTTAGATTCTTGACTTGTGGCTCGGTAGATGACGGTAAAAGTACACTAATCGGTCGCTTACTCCATGACTCAAAACAAATTTATGAAGATCAGCTAGCGGCAGTGCACTCAGACAGCCAACGTGTGGGCACCACGGGTGAAAAGCCTGACCTTGCGTTGTTGGTAGATGGCTTACAAGCTGAGCGCGAGCAGGGGATCACGATTGATGTGGCTTACCGCTATTTCTCGACGCAGAAACGTAAATTCATCATCGCCGATACTCCTGGGCACGAGCAGTACACGCGTAATATGGCAACAGGCGCATCGACGTGTGACTTAGCGGTGATCTTAGTCGACGCACGTAAAGGCATTCTTGATCAAACTCGTCGTCACTCTTTTATTTCCAACCTACTGGGTTTGAAGCACTTTGTTGTGGCGATCAACAAGATGGACTTAGTGGATTACTCCCAAGAGCGCTTTGAAGAGATCCGCGACGAGTATTTGAAGTTCTCTGAGAATCTGACAGGGGATATTGATATTCAAATCATCCCGATTTCGGCGCTTGAAGGTGACAATGTGGTGGATAAAGGGCAAAACCTAAGCTGGTTTAAAGGCCCATCATTGCTTGAGCTTCTTGAAACGGTCGATGTGGATCAAGAAAAAGGCGCGGGTGAATTCCGCTTCCCTGTGCAATACGTTAATCGTCCTAACCTCGATTTCCGTGGTTTTGCGGGGACCATTTCTTCTGGTTCGATCAAAGTCGGTGATGCCATTAAAGCATTGCCATCGGGTAAAACGTCAACAGTGGCACGTATTGTGACCTTTGATGGTGATATCGAAGAAGCTCGTGCCGGATTAGCTGTCACTCTGACGCTAAGCGATGAGATCGATATTAGCCGTGGCGATTTGATTGTTCTAGATAATGCTCAAGTGGAAACCACAAACCATTTGCTTGCCGATGTGGTGTGGATGACAGAGCAACCCCTGCAACCGGGTCGTGACTATGACATCAAAATCGCAGGTAAGAAAACCGTAGGTCATGTTGAAGCGATTCGTCATCAATATGACATTAATAATCTCTCGACTCATAGCTCGGCAGAGCTGCCATTGAATGGTATTGGTTTGTGTGAATGGTCTCTTAATGAGTCAGTCGCGCTGGACAATTATCAAGACTGTGCAGATACCGGTGGCTTTATCATTATCGATCGTCTGACAAACGTGACGGTTGGTGCCGGCATGGTTAAAGAGAGCCTCGCCGTGGTTGAGCGCGATTTGACGGACATCTCTGCGTTTGAAGTTGAGCTTAATGCGCTTGTCCGTAAACACTTCCCACACTGGGAAGCAAAAGACGTCAGCCAGTTTCTGAAAAAGTAACTGGCTTACCCAAGTACGATAATTTCAGACACTGTCTGCTGTTGTACTTGGGGCGTCGCTACCTAACTGAATTGCGAAATGTCGTTAGGTATTCTCCTAATACCAGAATGCTTCGGTGGAGCCCAAGAAAACCGAGCATTCTGATGTTCTTTTCGCTTGCGCTGATTTTTGTCTGTTTACTCGTTTGTCGGTGTTTCATGGATAAATGAGTCGTTGTTGTGCCCGTTGGGGCTATTTGGTAAGGAAAGGCTATGTGGGAACAAGGGTTTGTGTTAGCGATTTTGCTTGGCATTATCACTTGCTTGCTTGTCACGAAAATTAAGCCTAGTTACGTCTTTGCGGGTGCCGCTTTTATTGCATTCATGGCTGGGATGATGGATTCAGCCACTATCGCATCCAATTTTACCAACTCTTCATTGTTAACCCTGGTTCTATTGATTCTTGCATCCTGTGCTCTAGAAAAAACGTTACTAATCAGTTGGGTGAGCCGTAGTATTTCTGAAGGCCAGTTAGGCAGCGTGATTGCTAAGCTCGGTGTATCAACGGCCTTGCTCTCTTCATTCACGAATAATACTGCAGTGGTTGTCTCATTGATTGGAGCGATTAAGCGTAATCAGCAGCATGCGCCTTCGAAATTACTCATCCCGCTGTCTTACGCGGCCATTTTTGGTGGCACGTTAACTTTGATAGGTACGTCGACCAACTTAATCATCAACAGCTTTGTAGAAGATGCCGGTTTGCCGAGCCTGAGCTTTTTTACACCCACGATGATTGGCTTGGCGGTGTTGGTGGGAGGAATGCTGATTCTTATCCCGCTCAGTTACTTACTGCCGAACTACGATGATCAAAGCCAAGAAGATTTACCGTACTTTCTCGAGTCTCGCGTAGAGCCTGGTTCACCGTTAGTTGGGCGCACGGTCAGCGAGAATAATTTACGTGCGCTGCGCAAACTGTTTCTTGCGGAGGTTGTACGAGATGGCGTGACGGTTTCCTCTGTAGGACCGGATTTTGTACTCAATGCGAAAGACCGTTTGTTGTTTTGTGGTGATGTTGAGAGCGTCGCGACCCTGCAAGAAATTCCGGGCCTCAAGCTTTTTGGTCAGCAGCACTTGAATGGGCAAAATTTTATTGAAGTTGTGGTGAGCTCATCCGCGACGTTTTGCTATAAAACACTTAAAGAGAGTCGATTCCGTGACCGCTTTGATGCCGTTGTTGTCGCTATTCGTCGTGGCCATGAGCGCCTAGAGGGCGGTTTGGGTAGCATTACCTTAGCGCCAGGTGACACGTTAGTTCTGGTTCCGGGCAAGCGTTTTGAATCGGAGCGCCGAGCTCATCGTAAAGAGTTTGTTTTAGTGCATGATTTGGACTCTAGCGCTCGGCTTGATACGAATAAATCCTCCATCGTGCTACTGGGTTTTGCTGCCGTAATTGGGTGTGCGCTATTAGAGCTAGTACCGATTATTAAAGGCCTTGCCGCGTATCTTATCGCACTTATCGCGTTTGGCATTGTACAGATTTCAGAACTGCGCCGCCGTTTCCCAATTGATATCGTTGTGATTGTCGGCTCTGCTTTGTCCATCGCTCAATTGATGATCTCTTCCGGCTTGTCAGAGAGAATGGGAGCGATGTTTATTGAAGCGTTCAATGGCTGGGGCGTGTTTGGAGCCTTGGTCGCAACTTACATCATGACATTAGTTCTTACTGAACTGGTGACGAATAATGCCGCGGCTGCGCTTTCTTTTCCTATTGGCTATAGCATGGCGGTCGGTTATGGCGTTGATCCGATGCCATTCATTATGGCGGTCTTGTTTGGCGCCAGTGCGAGCTTTATTTCTCCCTACGGTTATCAAACCAACTTACTGGTGTACAGCGTAGGAAATTATAAATTGACCGACTATGTGAGAATTGGTGTGCCGATTTCGATTGTGTACTCTGTATTAGTACTTACTTTGATTCCGGTCTTCTTCCCGTTTTAATTCCGATATTTACAAGGATACGTTATGACTGCCGAAACGACGGTAAAAGATGAAAACATTGTTTGGCACCAGCATTCGGTCGATAAACAGTTTCGTGCTGAATTAAAGAAGCAAAAACCTGCCGTATTGTGGTTTACTGGCTTATCTGGAGCGGGTAAATCAACCGTAGCGGGGGCGTTGGAAAATCGCCTTGCAGCATTGGGTTACCACACTTATTTATTGGATGGTGACAATGTGCGACATGGCCTGTGTAGTGATTTGGGCTTTTCTGAACAGGATCGTCGCGAGAATATTCGTCGTATTGGTGAACTGGCTAAACTGATGGCGGATGCCGGCTTAATTGTGTTGTCGGCGTTCATTTCACCGCATCGCGCAGAGCGACAGCTAGTGCGCGACTTATTGCCAGAAGGTGAGTTTATCGAAGTGTTCGTCAATGCATCTCTAGAAGTCTGCGAAGGTCGCGATCCTAAAGGTTTGTACCGCAAAGCACGTGCGGGAGAAATTCCTAACTTCACTGGTATTGATTCTGAATATCAAGCACCGAAGAATCCGGAAGTCGATTTACCAGCGGGCGAAAAAAGCGTCGATGAGCTGGTGGACTTGTGCTTGGAAGCGCTTAAGTCGCGTGCAGTGATCCGATAAATAAGCATTTGGATCATTGGTGACCTCAAGCTCTTTGAACGGCTTAAGAAGCATTTAGATCATGGGTAGTCAAATGCTTCTCGAACTGCCTACACGGTATGATGAACCGTACTTTTAGCGTCACTATGGACACTAAATCTATGATTTAAAAGCGCAAGCATTTGGTCGTAGTAGTCGGCATGTGGTTTGTTACCGAGCAAGGTACAGAGCTCATTGCCTGTTGGCGTGAAGCGGTAATATAAAAGGCGGACGCCTTTGCTGTTCACGTTCAGCGACAAGTTTTTACCTTGGTAGGTGAGGATCAATGGCGTCTCGATACCAATTTCGCCAGATTCAAGCTCGGTACTATGCAGTAACCCTAGTTCAATCAACAGCAACAAACTTGAATAGGGCAGCTGAAAACTTCCCATGTTTAAGCTGTTGGCGATGTCTCGTTTGCCGAAGCTAAATATTCCTCCTTGCGCTTTATAACCAATTAACAGCTTGCGACTGTGATCCCCTCCAAAACTGCACGCCAGAGAGGCGGCTCTTTGCAGAGTTTGTGCTTCTTTTGGTGACATATCTTTGAGGACTTTGAGCGCTTTCATAGACGTCGAGCCTGGGTTTGTCACTTCACGCTTCATCACTTGAGCCCATAACTTTTGCATCACGCTGTTATGGATGTCTTGAGCCATTTCAAAAAAACGATACAACCAGTCTTGGTCGGGCTCTCCGGCAGTTTCATCTCGGCATGAACTGTGTGCTAGCTTTAAAATCTGCTCTAGGTTTTTTTGTCGCTGCTCTTGGCGTCTCTGTTCACGCAGTTGGGCTCTTTCAAGCGCGGATTTGGCTGGTGGATCGGTTTGCAGTAAGGCATCAAGACCGTGTATTTGGGCAATGGTTTTTACCTTGCTGGCACTGTCTTTGATGTAACCCTGCTTCTTTTCTTGTTGCGTATTTTTTTGTGCGTTTGACTGATGTTCGATGACAACAGGTTGCTTTGTCGGTTCTGCCATTAATTTTCCTACCAAGAACTGCGCTGTTCGCTTGTTTAAATTTACACCTTATCTAACCAGGCGACCAGATAGGAGTTCTCAGTTTTTGAACGAATAGGGCTATCCAAAATGATAATGAGTTGTTAAAATTGTTATCGTTATTTTGGAGGGGCAATGAAGTTCTCAGAAGCAGGTAAATTAAAAAAGCACCTGTCGATAGCGTTTATTTTGGTTATTTATGTTGGCGTATTAGCGTATTTGTCTCGTTATATCGTGTAACACAGAACTAAAAAAGGCGCCGATGTGACGCCTTAGGTGTACCGATGCATGTCAACGACTTAAACTACATATCGTCGTAGGCTTCTATTTTCGATCCCTCAATAACGTAAGCCGTTTCAGCCAGCTCGTGGCTTATCGTCTCGGTTTTCAACTCCCCAACCACATATATGACATCCCACAGTTCTTGAACGGATGCGCCTTTGGGAAACTTCACGTAAATGATTTGGTTTGGTGGAGGTGGTGGAACGTGGATACAAGCTCCAAAGTATGGCACCAACAAAAACTCGGTGACGGTATTCGCGTCACCTTCAAGCGGGATAACAAAGCCCGGGATTTTAACTTGGCTTCCATTTAGCTCTGGTCGAACGTTACCAATTTTAGACTGTTGCGCTGCGCCGCCACTGTGATCAGAAGCTGGCATGCCCACGCTGTCGAACAGTTTGCGTTCTTTCTCAGGTACTAGATCAATCCAGTCGAGCGTTAATGGCTCCTCGCTTGCGAGTACTGGTGCTATAAATGAGACGATCAGCAAGCAACTTGCGAGTATTTTTCTCCACATTTTATTAAATCCTTATTGTCATTCCGTCACTTAGTGACTGTCGGTAGGCGCGAAAAGCCGGGATGAAACCAATTACAATTCCAGCGCATTGTACGAAACCTAATAGCATCCATTCATAGGGCGATAAGAGGCTTAAAGTCAGATGTATTCCATAATGCTGTTGAATGATAGGTTGCACGATGGTGAGAATGGCATATAGCCCTGCCACTCCGGTCACAATTCCGGCGGCAGTAAGTAGACTGGCTTCGCTGATCAACAATGAGAAAACATGACGAGGTCTTGCTCCCATAGCGCGCAAAATCGCCATTTCACGGCGGCGCTCCTGCAAGCTGGTTAATAAGCTGCTTAGCATGCCGAGTAATCCTGCAATCACCACAAAACCAGACACTGCCATTAAGGCTTGCTCGGCAACAGACATCATTCCCCACAATTCATGCAACGCAACCCCGGGCATAATCGCGCTAAGCGGTTCTTTGGGATAAGTGTTGATTTGCCTTTGTAGGGCGAAAGTCTGAATACGAGATTTCAAACCGACCAGCATCGCGGTAATTTGCTTGGGCTGAAAGTCTCTGCTTTTGAGGTCTTGTGCCTTGGGTGTTGGGCCTAAACGTGCACCGCTTTCCCATCCGACGTGAATCGCTTCGATGGCTTCTAGCGAGACATGAACGGTTTTGTCGACTGGCGTGCCAGTGGGCGCAAGAATCCCGACAACTTTGAATGGCAGGTTGTCATGTCGGCTAAAGCCTACATCACTAATGCCGTGGGCAATGATGATTTCACTACCGACGTGATACCCCAGCTGTTTTGCGACATCAGAACCGAGCACGGTTTCAAATAAACCATTGAATTCTAGGCCTTCTGAAAAGGTTAGTGATTGCTTACTTCCGAATTTATAGTGTTCAAAATAGCTGTGGTTGGTTCCCATGACTCGGAACCCTTTGTGCGAGTCGCCAAGTGAGATTGGAATCGCCCAATCTACTGCTCGATGATTGGCAAACTCTTGGTAGCTCTTCCAGTCAATGTTGTTGGTGGCATTGCTAATGCGAAACACAGAGTAGAGCAGCAAGTTCACTTGTCCAGAACGACCACCAATGATGAGGTCGGTGCCTGAAATTGTATTGGCGAAGCTGTCTTTTGCCTGAGTACGAATGCGTTCTACTCCTAAAAGGAGTATGACAGAAATCGCGACTGTCATGATGGTTAATATTGCCGTCGCCTTACGATTGATTAAGCTCTTCCACGCGAGCTTTGCAACAGCGCTCATGATGCGGCTCCTAGGTTAGATGCTTGGTTAATATCTGGTAGGTTAAGTGTGCGGTCAAATAAGGGCTCAAGCGTTGGATCGTGACTGACGAAGATCAGCGTAGCGTTGGCTTGATTCGTTTGCTCCATCAGGAGTTCAATAAACGCTTTACGGTTATCATGGTCTAAAGCGGAGGTTGGCTCGTCAGCAATCACTAACCCCGGATACCCAATGAGTGCTCGTGCAGCCGCAACACGTTGTTGTTGGCCAATGCTCAGTTCCGATACAGGACGCGCATGAAGCTCGCTGGGTAGGTGGAGTCTTTCAAGCAGAGCTTGAGCTTGCTCTTCTAACGTTTGAGATGGCGCTCTTGAATGAGCGCGGCCACGTCGTGTTTGACTGAATTGGCAAGGCAGTAGTACGTTTTCAAGTACGTTTAAATAAGGCAATAAATTGAACTGCTGAAAGATATAGCCAATGTGATCGGCGCGAAATTTGTCTCTTTGACTTGCACTTAAACTAACAAGGTCAGTATTCAGTACGGATAGAGAGCCTGATGTTAACGTGTTGATGCCAGTTAGTAGGGCAAGCAGCGTAGATTTACCGCAGCCACTGGGACCTTTGATAAATACGTGCTCACCTTGGGCAATATGTAACTGTGGAATATGAATGGTTGCGTGTGTTGAACCGGGCCAGACAAACTGGGCATTATTTAGCTCAACAACGTTTGACATGATTTCAGTCATACTAAATCACCAAAGCATTGGCGTGTAAGTGTGTACTTACACGCCACTCGTGTTATTTGATTACGATTTGGGAGTTATCTTTGCTCAGTTTGATGGCTGATTGCATGGTGTCAGTGAATATATTGACGTTGATTGACTCAGTCGTTGGAAATTGATTAAACCAGTCGGTTTGAATGTGACTGAGTTGGTTAACTTGGTCACAGCTGAAGCGATATTGCACCGAAAACTCACCATGTCCGCCATTTTCATGCTCCTCATTGTGAGCATCGTGACCGTCATGGTGCTCATGTTCATCATGGTCGTGCTCGCTATGATCATGGTCTTCATGAGGGTTGCTGAGGTTATGGTTTACGTAAGCTTCTTCAATATCACAATTGGCTTGCGCGTTAATAGCAAACAGTGTGTTGCTGTCTTCTAGGGTGGCAATGGCTTGTTTAAGTGCTTGCTCTTGCTGTTCATTTTCTGGAGCATGCTCGAAACCGACCACATCGGCTCCGGGAGCAGTAATCTCCACTAACAGATCCTTTCCATCTTGGGCGATATTAAATTCGACGTGACCATGCACATGAGCACCGTGCTGACGGTATTCGTCCGCATTTGCTGCTGTCGATAAAGAGAGACCAATGACAAGCGCTAAAACATGTTTCGATGACATTTTGTGTTTCCTAATTTTGCTGGCACTAACCCGAGCAATACCGGATCAGATTTGTATTTACTAAGGTGCGACTCGCTGACACGTTAGGTGCAGGAATACGCACAAATTATGTTGAGTGTGGAATAGTTTGGAAATTAAGCAAAATAAGGCGGGGCACGAGCTGCACCACGAATGTCTTCACTATTAACAAGGCGCTGAAAGACATCATGGTATTGGATGCGCGTAAATGTTGGCGTCGATAGGGTCGGTTGAGCTTTGGCTATGCCGTGCTGAACCCCAGAAAATAGCTGGCAATGATGGTGTGTGTGGTGTTCGGGAGTCAGATCAACTTGATGAAGGATTACCGCAAAGTTCCAAGCGATCAGCAACGCGACACTGAAAAATAAAACAGTGCGATGCCAATGCTTCCGTATCTTTTGCTGGTGGTGGTACATCTGAGCTCCTCTTACTGACTGTTATAATATAACACCCATAATGAGTAAAAGTTCACTCTTTTGTTGGCTAGTGGGAAAATTTACGTCAACACATGCGATGTCGCCGAATCTGAGACAGTCTCCTTGGTGGAATCACTGAGCGTTAAACTAGGGGCAACAGAAATCTCAAGCTTTAAGTTTGGTCGCATGGCTCCTTATACTGCGTACTACGGATATTAAGGAGCCAAGCAACGAGACTAGATGTTCTGTTTAATTAGCTCGATCACCTTTGCAATTTCA
Source organism: Vibrio sp. A1-1 (assembly GCF_021728175.1). NCBI lineage: Bacteria > Pseudomonadati > Pseudomonadota > Gammaproteobacteria > Vibrionales > Vibrionaceae > Vibrio > Vibrio sp. A1-1. The sequence goes on along the minus strand of NZ_JAKKCL010000013.1, from coordinate 70,230 downwards.
TCTTGCTCAAGTGCGCCTTCTTTTACAAACAGCACTTTGCCTGTTTTGTCTTGAACAATAATGGCAGAGCTTTCTTCTTTAAGATCCCAAGTGTTGGCGACTACGCCATTTTCATCCAGAACCATAGATGACCAAGGAAACTCTTTTTTGCTGTCTTGGGCTGAAGATTTCACGAACGAACCTGTCCCCCAGATTGCATCATCTTGGTTAATGATCGTAGTTGTTTGGTAGCTTTCTTGCGGGAATTGCGCGGCGGTTATTGCTGACATCAAAGGAGCGTTCATTTCTTTTGAACTGCTACGACCTGCGATTGCTTGAATAACACGAACCTTACCCTGCATATGCTGGGTTGCCCATGGTTGGTATGCCACGCCCTCACCTTGCAAAACAATCTCGCCATAAGCCGCGACCTTGGCAGAAGGAACGGTCTCACCGACAGATAGGTTGTGTGCAAACGCAAAGCTTGGCGTTATAGCCAATAGTAGAGGTAGGAGAGTCTTAGTTTTCATATTGTTATATTCCGTACGAGTTGGAAGTTTTCCAGTATATATCCAGATCTAGGAAATTTGTAGAACTGTTGATAACATTTATTTAACGTATGGGGTGGTGTAATATTGCGTTATATTTAGAATTTGCTAAAATGAACCTCGTCGCAGATTGCGCATCAAGATTGCAGAGGATAAATAAGCAATCCGTGTTTTCTCAAAGGAATTGAGGTGAGTTATGCTACGTGAGTTTGCTGTATACCGACCATTACAAGTGGCACGTTTCGTTAAAACGTTGTTCAAAGGTCAATTCTTTATTGCTGGGGTTGGATGTTTTCAGTTCGACAATGGCAAAGTTTTGCTCCCTGACGTCAACGATCAGAAAAGACTCTCCATCTTTAAAGAAGTCAACCAAGTGATTGCTTCGTTGTCTGTTTAAGAGCCCGTTGGCTTGAATTTAGTTTTCGATTTCAAAAAAGAGCGACCTATTCGGTCGCTCTTTTTGGTTTCAGTTAGTCCTAGGAACTAACTTTGTAAGCTGGGTGGAAAGCAAACACCTGTGCCACCGATACCGCAGTAACCATCAGGGTTTTTAGCCAGGTATTGCTGGTGGTAAGTTTCGGCAAAATAATACGGGCCCGCTGGCTGTATCTCAGTGGTGATATTCGCGCGTAGTTCCTCTTGCAGTGCTTGTTGATACAAGAGCTTCGATTTTTCTGCGCTTTCTTGCTGCTTCGCGGAATAAGTATAAATAGCCGAACGGTATTGTGTGCCCAAATCGTTACCTTGACGCATCCCCTGGGTTGGGTCATGTTTCTCCCAAAAAACGGCCAGTAGTTTTTCTAAGGAAATCACGCGTTCATCGAAGACGACTCGTACTACCTCTGTATGGCCTGTTTTACCCGTACACACCTCTTCATAAGTAGGATTGGGCGTATATCCACCGGCGTAGCCAACCGAAGTGGAGATAACCCCATCCAGTTGCCAAAATACGCGCTCAGCGCCCCAAAAGCAGCCCATTCCCAGCAGAATTTGTTGTTGATGCGGCTCCAATGGTGCCTTTAAGTTAGATTTATTTACAAAATGATGATCTTCAACCTGCATCGGTTGATCTCTACCTGGCAAGGCATCTTCTATACTGATCAATGTTTGTTTGTTGAGCATGGTATTTGTCCTTCAATACGTGTCTTAAATTTGCGAACTTTTTCATTTCGTCTGTATCTGATGCTGTGATGACATAGACCGCGTTAAACCTATTAATATTACAGACTTAGACTTTAATTGGCGTTATCATTATTTACGTTTACTTAACCTCATTCAGCCAAAAAAGCATGATAAAAAAAGCTCTCCTCACCATTGTTGGCCTGTTTGCCTTTTCTCATGGTGCCTATGCCGATGTTTCTTTGACTTTAAAAGGCATCGATGGCGCTTTAGAAGAGAATGTCAGTGCGTACCTGTCGTCCATTCCAGCGAAGGACTACTCCACTTCTCTGCGCTTTCAAGCGAGATTAGATCAAAGTATCACTGAAGCTCTTAATGCGCTTGGGTATTATCATGCTAAAATTTCATACTCTATTCCGGAAGGGAATGATGAGTTGATCGTCAGCATCAAGCCGGGTTTACCTGTGAAAGTGAAAGTCATGGATGTGGCCATCACCGGAGAGGCTAAAGACGATGAAGAGTTTGCAAAACTTATTGAGCGCTCTCCGCTCAAAGTTGGTCAAGTTTTGAATCAAGGCCAATACGACAGCCTTAAGTCAGGCATTCGTAACTTGGCGCTTCAGCGTGGTTACTTCAATGGTGAGTTTACGCTAAGTCGATTAGAGGTTATCCCTGATCTGAACGAAGCTAATGTCCGTTTGCACTACAGCAGTGGAATACGTTTCAATTTTGGCGACGTTTCTTTTATTGGCAACCACATCTGGGAAGACCGTGTCGCATCACTACAACCTTTTAAAGAAGGGGACCCATACAACGTTTCGAAGCTGGGCGAGTTTAACCAGAAGCTATCAAATACGGAGTGGTTTTCCTCAGTTTTTGTTGAGCCTGAATTGGATAGGCTTGATGATGGCCGAGACTTGCCAATTAAAGTGTCTTTATCTCCTGCTTCTAAGAATCAGATCGAGACGGGTATTGGTTACTCAACGGATGTCGGCGTTCGAGGAACGTTGAAGTGGAAGAAACCTTGGGTGAGCTCCCGAGGACACAGTTTCAACACCGCTTTATCCCTATCTAAGCCAGAGCAAACCGTGACTGCTTCTTACAAAATTCCTTTAGAAGATGTCGCTAACGATTATTATCAAGTTCAATATGGGCTTAAAAACCTAGACAACCGTGACACACAGAGTATCGAGTCTAACCTTGCAGTGGAACGTCATTGGTTAGCAGACGGTGGTTGGCATAATACCGTTTATGTTCGTCATTTGTACGAGAGCTTTACGCAAGGTTTACAAGATGATGAATTCAACTTCGTACTTCCAGGTGCGACATTTTCTCGGACTAGGGTTCGAGGGGGCAATATGCCAATGTGGGGAGACAAGCAAAGCATCACTATTGAGTATGGTGATACCGCTATGCTTTCTGAAACTAGAGTGCTCCGCTTAATTGGCTCGACTTCTTGGATTCGTGGTATTGGAGAGAATCATCGTGGTTTGTTCCGCTTAGAGGGTGGTGCGAATATTACCGATGAACTTGAAAAGCTATCACCGTCGCTGCGTTTCTTCGCTGGTGGTGACAATAATATTCGTGGTTACGGCTATGAATCTATTTCACCTGTGGATGAGAGTGGTGCTTTGACGGGTGGTAAATACATTGTTAGCAGTACATTAGAATACCAATATCGTGTTTATGGAAACTGGTGGGCTGCAACGTTTTACGATATTGGTGATGCGTTTAATGAAACACCAGATTGGAAATCAGGTGCTGGTGTTGGTATCCGCTGGGCGTCTCCGGTGGGCCCTGTTAGTTTTGATTTTGCATGGGGGTTGGATGCAAAACCAGAACGAGAGTTTCGTATCCACTTCTCATTGGGGCCTGAGCTATGATCAAAATGATGTTTAAGTGGACCAAATGGCTGTCGCTCAGTTTGATTGGCCTATTGCTGTTGCTCATCATTATTGTCGCGACAGTTTTGTTTACCCACCCAGGCCTCAAATTTGCCTTGTGGGGAGCTGAAAAAGCATTACCACAATTGCAGATTGAAAAAGTGCAGGGTTCATTGTTTCCTCGCTTCGAACTGCATAACGTCAGTTTTGTCGATGAGTCTTTGAATATCGACGCCAAAGTCGAGCGTTTAGCTTTGGCAGTGAACTTCCGCTGTTTCTTTGACCCTAAGGTCTGTGTCGATGAGTTAAGACTGCAGGGGCTTGACTTTAAGATGCCAGAGCTACCGCCAGCAAGCGAGGAGCAAGAGGAAACACCACCACTGCGTTCTATCAGTACGCCAGTGCCAATTTTTGTTAATAAAGTCAGCTTTAATGACATCAATGTCAATGTGCTGGGCAATCAAATTGATTGGCAAACATTCTCGACCGCTTTGTCGATGCAGGGTGATCGTTTGGTGATCGCACCTACCGCGTTGAAAGACATTAATGTGGCTTTAGCACCAAGTGAGGCTGAACCTGAAGCGGCTGCCGAGGAGCCGAAAGAAACTGACGTTACGCCGCAAGATATTGTGTTACCCGAAGTATGGATTCCACTGACGGTTGAAGCGCGTCGTCTTGATATTCACAATTTCAAACTGGCGGGTGAAACGCCAGTGATCGTCAATCATCTTGGTTTGGTTGCAAGAGCAGGCGGTGAACGTGTTGATGTCAAAACGTTAGAGCTCGACATGCCAGAAGTGGAAGGCAAGTTGAGCACACAAGTGACGCTTTCTTCTGATTACCCTATCAAAGCGCAATTGGACGCGTTAGTGAAGCAAGCGGATGCGAAGGGACAAAAACTGTCGCTTTCGGTCTCGGGTTCGGTTGGTGATTTGTCACTAAATGCTACGCTTTCTGAGCTTGTACAAGCGGAGATCAAAGGTGATATTCAACCGCTTAAAACACAGTTGCCGTTTGATGTCGCGATTAAAAATGTACAGGCGCAATGGCCGCTATTTGGACAAAGCGATTACCAGGTTTCTGTACCAAGCTTGGCGGCAAAAGGCTCACTTGATGGCTACGAAGTCGCATTAGAAACCAAAGCTTCGGGCAAAGATATTCCCGCCGTTGATGTCGCACTAAACGGCAAAGGTACGCTAGAGCAAATTGACCTCGAAAGCCTTGTAGTGAAAACCTTAGGGGGCGAACTCTCTGGGAAAGTCATGGCCAATTGGGCCGCGCCAATCAACTGGCAAGCTGACTTGAACCTGAAAAACATTCAACCAGGTTTACAATGGAAAGAAGCTGAAGGGGATATCAGCGGTAACCTTTCGACTTCGGGGTCGTTAACAGAACAAGGCGGTTGGCAAGTCAGTTTGCCTAAGTTAGACATTGACGGCATTTTGCGAGGGTATCCGCTGAATGTTGAAGGGCAACTTGAAGCGTCTGATAAAAACGGCAAAGGCGAAGACATCCAACTTACCACTCAGGGTTTAGCGCTTTCTCATGGTCCAAACCAACTCAGTGCAAAGGGTAAGATCGATAAGCAAATTCTGATGGATGTTGAGGTTAACTTCCCTGATTTTGCGAAAAGTGTTCCGGATCTTGCAGGTGCGATGCAAGGTAAAGTCGCACTACGTGGTAGCTTGAAAGAACCAGACATCAATCTTGATCTCGCTTTAAATCAGATAAACTGGCAGCAACAGGCGAACGTAGAAACGATCACCTTAAAGGGTGATGTGAAGCCTCTGCCAGCACCAAAAGCGAACATAAGCCTAATTGCGAACAACATTACCTATGACGACATAAAAGTTGATAGTGCTGACCTTGAAGTCTCTGGGGATGAAAAACTGCATCAACTGACGCTCGATGTAGTGTCTGACCTGGTGTCGACCAGTTTAGAAATTGAAGGGACATTCCAGCAGAAACCAAAAATGATTTGGGATGGGGCGCTGCGCCGCTTGACGCTGAGCTCGCAACAAGGCCCGTGGGCGTTGCAAAAATCGACCGCGGTGAAGGTCAATATCGACAAACAGATCGCGAACGTTCAAGCGCATTGTTGGTTGCAAGCGGAGTCGAGCGTATGTCTAACCGAAGACATTAGTGTCGGTAAGAGTGGCCAGGCGAAGTTAGCCATCAATGATTTTGATTTTGACCAAATCAAGCAATTCCTGCCGCCAGAAACCAAGCTGCAAGGCTCGGTTAATGCACAGGCTTTTGCTAAATGGGCACCAGAGAAAAAGCCTGAAGTAACCTTAAGTGTCAATATGCCAAAAGGCCAAGTTGAACAAGCGCTTGAGCAGCCAATTAAAGTCGGTTGGGAAAGCTTCAACTTTAAAGCGGCATTAGCGAAAGACAAGCTTGATGCCGAGTGGCTATTTGATGTGAAAGATAACGGTGACTTGTCTGGTAAGGTTTCTTTACTGAATGTCTCGTCTGAAAAGCCCACTATTGATGGTAAGGTTTCACTCTCTACGTTCCACTTGGATTTCTTGGCACCGTTGATAGGTGAGTACAGCTTGTTTAAAGCAAACATGAATACTGACCTAGCGATATCAGGTGACGTCATGCATCCGAAGGTGAATGGTCAGTTCTTGATTGACCAAATGAAGCTACAGGGTGAAGTCACACCGATAGATATAAACTCAGGGCAGGTCGTCATCAACTTTAAAGGTCATCAAGCGGACTTGGATGCCGGAATTTTAACCCCGGATGGTGAGTTGAACGTTACCGGTGATGCCGACTGGCAGGACTTACAGAACTGGCGCACTAAAGCGCGTGTATTTGCTAAAGAGCTCAATGTTGATTTGCCTCCAATGGTAAAAATCAAGGTTGAGCCTGACATGACAATAGATGTGACCCCTCAGCTTGCGAAAATTGAGGGTGATATTAATTTGCCATGGGGAAGAATTGTCGTCGAAGAGCTTCCACCAAGTGCGGTAGGTGTATCGAGTGATACCGTTATTCTCGATAAAAACTTGCAACCAGTGGACGATGTGGCTGCGATGCCGTTTGATGTGGAAACGAACATCAACATTAAAATTGGTGATGACTTCCAACTTGCCGCTTTTGGCTTAAAAGGTGGGTTGAAAGGGAACCTAAACGTGACACAAAAAGACAAAGGTCCTTTCATCGTTGGTGAAGTGAATGTTGTTGACGGTTCTTATCGTTCGTTTGGTCAGGACTTATTGATTAAAGAAGGTAAGATCCTGATGAATGGTCCACCAGATCAACCTTACTTGTCTATCAAAGCGATTCGTAATCCAGACAATACCCAAGATGATGTCATTGCGGGGGTACAAGTGTCGGGCCCAGCATCTGATCCGAGTATAGAAATTTTCTCAGAGCCCGCGATGAACCAAGCCAATGCACTTTCTTATCTACTTCGTGGTCAAGATATTGATGGTGAAGCCGGTGGTAATGCAATGACGACTACCTTAATTGGTTTAAGCTTGGCGAAGAGTGGTCGTGTGGTTGGTGAAATCGGTGAAGCCTTTGGCGTACAGGATTTACAGCTGGACACTGCTGGGTCGGGCGATGATTCGCAAGTGACGGTGAGTGGTTATATTCTGCCAGGTTTGCAGGTGAAATATGGTGTCGGCATCTTTAACTCCCTAGGTGAGTTCACTGTGCGTTACCGATTGATGCAAGACTTGTATTTAGAAGCAGTATCTGGTGTAGATAGCGCCGTTGACCTACTCTATCAGTTTGAGTTCGATTAAAGTGCTTTAACCTAAGCATATACAGTCATGACTAAGGAGTGGTTATGCAGCATTTGATTTTTGTCTACGGCACGTTACGCAAGGGAGAGTACAACCATCAGTATTTGCGCTCGGCGCAGTTTCTTGGTTTACATGAAACGGATGCTCAATTTGCAATGTATGACTTAGGCCCTTATCCAGCGTTGTCTGATGGGCAACGCTCGATTCAAGGTGAAGTGTATCTGATTGATGATGAAACCTTATCCGAGCTAGATCAGTTGGAAGATGTGCCAGTGGAATATCGTCGAGAGAGTATCGTCACGCCGTTTGGCCAAGCTTGGATCTACTTGTATCAAGATACTGAACAACTGACCGAAGAAATCGCTTCCGGAGATTGGTGTCAAAAGGTGTGAGCTATACTGACATTATCAATAGCGACGAGCTGGTCACTAAGGAGTCATGATGAAGGTATTCGTAATTGGATTAATGGCGTTGATTCTTGCCGCATGCGCGCAAACAACCCTGCCGACCTCGAGTAATGTTACCGACTGGCAAGCGTTTGGTAAGCAGTCTGCCTTAGATGGATTAAGAGTTTTATCTGAAGATCGCATCGCTGCACTGGATGGTACTAATCATGCTACGCCTGAACTGATCATGGCCTATCAAACGGGTTATCAGCAAGGGAAGCAAGAGTATTGTGAACAAAGCGCGTATATGCTTGGTGTTATCGGGCGTCCGTATTTTGGTATTTGTGATGACCTAGACCCTTTCTTTCAGCATGACTATGACGCCGGCCGAATGTCTTCTGCAGGCGCGCCTATCTAGTTGACTTACACAAGATGAAAAGCAAAAGAGCTGCCCTAAAGCAGCTCTTTTTAATTTTGTATCAGCCGTGATGCTTATTTTTTCTGAGCGCGCTCGTAAGATTCTAGGATCTCAGCTTTAGCGGCAGCAACATCTGCCCAACCATCCACTTTCACCCATTTGCCCGCTTCAAGCTCTTTGTAACGCTCAAAGAATTGCGTGATCTGCGCTTTCAGTAGTTCTGGGATATCGTCCACATTTTGGATGTGCTCGTACTCTTTCGAGATTTTTGAGTGGGGAACCGCAAACACTTTTGCATCTTCACCCGATTCATCTGTCATCTTCAAAACGCCAACAGGACGGCAGCGAATGACTGAACCTGGCATGAGTGGGTATGGTGTTGGTACCAGTACGTCGACTGGGTCGCCATCAAGAGACAGCGTATTGTTCACGTAGCCATAGTTACATGGGTAGAACATTGGTGCAGACATGAAACGGTCGACAAATACCGCACCAGAGTCTTTATCTACTTCGTACTTGATTGGATCTGCATTTGCAGGAATTTCGATCACGACATAGATGTCTTCAGGCAGCGACTTGCCTGCTGGCACATGGTTTAAGCTCATTAGAATATTCCTTTTCATTAACGATGAGTCACACAGAAGCGGCTTCATCTGATGATAAATTCGCGTTTCACTTTAGCGACAAAAACGCGGCAGGTAAACACCTGCCGCGTTGGACAAAGGTCTGAAATTATTCTTCGTCGCGGTGCAGTTCAAGGAACTCTTCAACTTTGCGAACCATGTTCTTAGAACCCACAAAGAAAGGCACACGTTGGTGCAATTCGGTTGGTTTGATATCCATGATGCGATTGACGCCGTCTGATGCAATACCGCCCGCTTGCTCAATTAAGAACGCCATTGGGTTACATTCATAAAGTAGACGCAGTTTGCCCTGAGGATGGCTTTGCGTACTAGGGTAAAGGTAGATACCACCTTTCAGTAAGTTGCGGTGGAAATCAGCAACCAATGAGCCAATGTAGCGAGAAGTGTATGGACGACCGTCTTCTGGCACATTCTCTTGGCAGTACTTGATGTACTTCTTCACCCCTTGAGGGAAGCGAATGTAGTTACCTTCGTTGATCGAATAAATCTTGCCTTCTTCTGGAATCATCATGTTTTCATGAGAAAGGCAGAAGCTGCCGATAGATGGATCGTAAGTAAAGCCGTTTACGCCGTTACCCGTGGTGTAAACCAACATGGTTGATGAACCGTAAATCACGTAACCAGCGGCAACTTGCTTATGACCAGGCTGAAGGAAATCTTCTTCTGTCGCTGGTGTGCCAATAGGTGAAACACGGCGATAAATAGAGAAGATAGTACCGACAGAGACGTTCACATCGATGTTAGAAGAACCATCAAGTGGGTCCATCAGTACCACATATTTGGCGTTTTGGTTGAGCTCTTTGTTAAAAGCAACCGCTTCGTCTTCTTCCTCACTGGCAACGCCACACACTTGGTCACGAGCTTCAAGCGCGGCTTTGAACTTATCGTTCGCGTAAACATCGAGCTTTTGCTGGTCTTCACCTTGGACATTTTCCGTGCCTACAGCACCAGTGATATCACCGAGACCCGCTGCGTTGATTTCGCGGTTAACGATTTTTGCAGCTAAACGAATGGAGGCTAAAAGGGATGATAGATCACCGCTAGCGTGGGGGAAATCCGCTTGTTTTTCGACAATGAACTCGCCTAGGGTGCGCAGTCCTGACATGGTTAATCCTTACATTTTCATTTCATTGGGGGTAGTGCGCAAGTGAGCATCTCTTTATGGATGTTAAACGATTGCGCTGGATGTAAGTTTAAGTCGCAGATCTTTTTAATGGTAATGAAGTAACTGTTTGAGATCTCAATTTATTTGTAGACTTGCTTGAGGTATTCATCAGTAAGCAAGAGGTTGTACAGTCTGTGTTCAACCTTGTCATATTTGTGAAAGGGACTGCAAGAAGAAGGCTAAAGTCTCTCGCTTTTCTGGTTGTGATCGCGATAATGAAAGCATTAAAGAACGCATTACAAGGTTTAGTTTATGCACATTCATATCTTGGGTATCTGTGGCACATTTATGGGCGGCGCTGCGATTTTAGCGCGCCAATTAGGGCATAAAGTCACTGGTTCTGATGCCAACGTTTACCCACCGATGAGCACGTTGCTTGAGTCTCAAGGTATTGAAATTATTGAAGGCTTCGACCCGTCTCAACTCGACCCTCAACCAGACCTTGTGGTGATTGGTAATGCCATGAGCCGTGGTAACCCATGTGTTGAACATGTGCTCAATACCAACATGCGCTACACCTCTGGTCCGCAGTGGCTCAACGAGTTTTTGCTGCACGATCGCTGGGTATTGGCGGTATCGGGTACACACGGTAAAACGACCACGTCGAGCATGCTGGCTTGGATACTCGAAGACTGCGGTTATCAACCTGGTTTCCTAGTTGGTGGAGTACTTGGTAACTTTGGAGTCTCTGCTCGTTTGGGTGAAAGCATGTTTTTTGTCGTTGAAGCGGACGAATATGACAGTGCTTTTTTCGATAAGCGTTCTAAGTTTGTGCACTACCATCCTCGAACCTTAATCATGAACAACCTTGAGTTTGATCATGCTGACATTTTCGATGATCTAGAGGCGATCAAGCGCCAATTCCATCATTTAGTGCGAACGGTTCCCGGCAATGGCTTAATCTTAGCTCCGAAGCAAGACCAAGCTTTGGCGGATGTATTAGAGCGTGGTTGCTGGACAGAAAAGCAGTTTTCAGGTGTTGATGGCGACTGGCAAGCGCACAAATTAGTGGTCGATGGCTCAAAATTTGAAGTTGCTCTACAAGGCGAGAAGGTCGGTACCGTCGAATGGGATTTGGTGGGTGATCATAACGTTGATAATGCGTTAATGGCGATTGCCGCGGCGCGACACGTTGGCGTAACGCCAGAGCTTGCGTGTCAGGCTCTGGGCCGTTTCATTAACACCAAGCGCCGTCTTGAGTTAAAAGGTGAAGAGCAAGGTGTGACGGTTTACGATGATTTTGCGCATCATCCGACGGCAATTGAACTCACCGTCGGTGGTTTGCGTAACAAGGTAGGCGAAAAACGCATTCTTGCCGTGTTGGAACCTCGTTCTGCCACTATGAAGCGCGGCGTGCACAAAAACACACTCGCGGATTCGCTACACAGCGCAGATGAAGTGTTCTTATTCCAACCAGACAACATCGAATGGTCGGTGCAAGATATCGCGGAACAATGTCAGCAACCTGCTTTTGTTGACGCTGACATCGATAACTTTGTAGCGAAAATCGTTGAACGTGCGCAGCCAGGTGACCAAATCCTCGTGATGAGTAATGGTGGCTTTGGCGGTATTCACGGCAAGATCCTCGAGCAACTTAAACAAAAAGCCTGATTTTATGCAAAACAAACAGCAGCAAGCAGAAAAAGCCATCACTTTAGCATTAACTGGAGCATCTGGTGCGCCTTATGGCCTTCGTCTTTTAGAATGTTTGGTCGCGGCGGATTATCATGTCTACGTTCTGATCTCTTCGGCGGCTCGTGTCGTGATGGCAACCGAACACAACCTTAAGCTGCCAAGTGGGCCAGAAGCCGCAAAGCAAGCGTTGGTGGAACACCTCAACTGTGACCCAAATAACATCACCGTTTGTGGTAAAGATGACTGGTTCTCACCGGTAGCGTCTGGCTCTGCGGCACCCAAGCAAATGGTGGTTTGCCCATGTTCAGCAGGAAGTGTTGCGGCGATCGCGCATGGTATGTCGGATAACTTGATTGAGCGCGCCGCTGACGTGGTGATGAAAGAGCGTGGGCAGTTGTTGCTCGTCGTTCGCGAAACACCATTTTCAACGCTGCATCTGGAGAACATGCACAAGCTATCGCAAATGGGCGTCACCATCATGCCAGCGGCTCCGGGTTTCTACCATCAGCCAAAGAGCATTGAAGACTTAGTGGATTTTATGGTGGCGAGAATTCTCGACCACTTAGGTATTGAGCAAGGTTTAGTGCCTCGTTGGGGTTATGACCAGCGTTCGTGAGCTGATTGTGTAACCACTCAAATACCTTTACAATCCATCCAACTCATCGGGGAGCAAACCCATTTAGCATTGAGTCAATCAATGCATTTGGGCGCTGAGACCTAAGTGCTTTACTAGGGACCCGTATTACCTGAACCAGATAATGCTGGCGTAGGAATTGAGTCTGGATATTGGAAGTCCTTAATAGCCGCCTCAACCCTGTGCCGCTCAACTTATTTCTCTGAAATACTCATGGAGAGCGAGCAGTGAAACCCACTCTAAATCTGATTGCCCTAGCTGCAATCACCTCTACTTCAGCGTTTGCAGCTGAAAACACATTAACCATCTATACCTACGACTCTTTTGCCGCAGATTGGGGACCAGGTCCTAAAATCGAGCAAGCTTTTGAAGCAAAATGTGGCTGTGACGTTAACTTCGTGGCGTTGGACGATGGCGTGTCGATCCTGAATCGTCTTCGTCTTGAAGGCGGTAATAGCAAAGCCGACATCGTGTTAGGTTTGGATAACAACCTGATGGCGGAAGCGAAGAAAACCGGTCTGCTTACCGAGCACAATGTGGATACGGCCAACACAGTGTTACCAAATGGTTGGAGCGACACGACGTTTGTACCGTACGATTACGGCTACTTCGCGTTTGTGTACAACACAGAGAAACTGGCTAATCCGCCGAAAAGCATGAAAGAGCTGGTGGAAACGCGCGACGATTTGAAAGTGATTTATCAAGATCCGCGTACGTCAACGCCGGGCCAAGGCTTGATGCTGTGGATGAAATCCATCTATGGCGACGATGTGACGCAAGCGTGGCAGAAGCTAGCGAGCAAAACCGTAACGGTCACGAAAGGTTGGTCAGAAGCGTATTCCATGTTCCTTAACGGCGAGTCGGACTTAGTGCTTTCTTACACTACGTCACCTGCGTACCACTTAATTGCGGAAAACGATTCAAAGTTTGCGACGGCGAATTTTGCTGAAGGTCACTACATGCAAGTTGAAGTCGCCGCTAAAGTGAAAGGGGCAAAAAATTCAGAACTTGCTGATCAATTTATGAATTTCATTTTAAGTGATGAGTTCCAGTCAGCGATGCCAACGGGTAACTGGATGTACCCTGTTACAGACGTTGAGTTACCTAAAGGTTTTGAAACCTTGAGCGTTCCAAACAAGTCGTTGAGCTTTAGTGCTGATGAAGTGGCAAAAATGCGTAAGTCTTGGATTCGCGAATGGCAAAGCGCACTGACGTTTTAGCTGACGTTCCACCCCTCATCTGAATGAGATAGGTTTTACCTTTGAATTCTGTTCCAAAAATAGGTTTAGGGGTCGCGATGATCATCGCGACCTTTGTTGTTTCTGCCCTAGGTGCTTTGATTGTTCAAGCCCCTTCACTTGATGTGTCTGTGGTATGGGACGATCCGTATTATCAACATGTCACCAAGTTCAGCTTTTACCAAGCTTTTCTTTCCACATTGCTCAGTGTTGGCTTGGCCATTCCAGTTGCGCACGCGCTTTCGCGTCGCCAATTTATTGGTAAATCATTACTGCTTAAGCTGTTTGCATCGACGCTAGTTTTGCCTGTTTTGGTTGGTGTTTTCGGGCTATTAGCGATTTATGGCAACAGCGGTTTGTTAGCGCAGTGGCTACAGAGTTTCGATAGCAAACTGCCATTTTCTATTTACGGTTTGAACGGCATTTTACTCGCCCATGTGTTCTTTAATTTACCTTACGCGGCGCGCTTGCTGTTGCAAGCATTAGAATCTATTCCTGCCGAGCAACATAAGCTGTGTGCGCATTTAGGTATGAACCATTGGAATAAGTTTCGTTGGGTGGAATGGCTGCGTTTAAGACAGCAACTTCCCCACGTTTGTGGTTTGGTATTTATGCTGTGTTTTACCAGTTTCGCCACTGTAATGGCATTGGGGGGCGGGCCAAAATCTACCACCATTGAATTGGCAATTTACCAAGCGATTAAGTTTGATTTTGATTTACAAGCTGGGGCGTTATTGGCGCTGTGGCAGATGCTGTTATGTGGACTGCTTGCGATTGGAGTGCAGAAGTTAACAAAGCCTGTTTCTATCAGTGCTGGCAGCACATCGGTACAGCAATATTTAACGAAGGATCATGGGTGGTCAAAAGCTTGGGATAGCTTTTGGATCATAGGTGCCTTTTTACTGGTGATACCACCGTTATTGATGGTGTTACTGAGTGGCATCAACCAACAAGTTTGGACGGTGTTAACCGATGAACGTTTTTGGTCTGCGTTATCTAACTCACTCAAAGTGGCAGGGTTAGCCAGTGCGCTTGCGGTCGCTGCAGGGGTGTCCATACTATTGACCAGTCGCCGTTGGCGGTTGCAGTACAAAAACACGCGAGCCGATCAGATTGAGTTAATCGGCACCATTATTTTGGTGACGCCAGGTTTGGTGATTAGCACCGGATTATTCTTGCTGTTGCGATCATTTACCGATGTTTTTAGCTTGGCGTTTTTTGTTGTGATTTTGGTGAACGGTTTGATGGCTTTGCCTTACGTGATCAAAACGCTGGCACAGCCAATGCTGCATATTGAGCAACAGTACCAGTATGTGTGTGCCAGCTTAGGCATGCGTGGCTGGCAACGCTTTAAAGTGGTGGAGTGGCAGGCTCTGCGCAAGCCATTCGCACATGCGTTTGCGATCAGCTTTATGTTTGCGATTGGCGATTTAAGTGCTATCGCGTTGTTTGGCGGGCAAGAGTTCCGCACTTTGCCTCTGTATTTGTTCCAGTTACTTGGCAGCTATCAGATGGACGCGGCTGCGGTGGTATCGGTGACCTTGTTGTTGTTGAGTGTGGGCTGTTTTGCCTTGATTGAGAAAGTATTGAAAACGAAGGAGAGAGCGTAATGTTAGTGTTGGATGATGTGCAGTACACCTACCAACGTGAGCTGTTTCGTTTTGACTTAACGATTGAGCAAGGTCAGATAGTGTCGCTGATGGGACCAAGTGGGGCTGGAAAATCGACGTTGCTGGCGTTGGTGGCTGGATTTATCCATCCTGACCAAGGTGACATTCGGGTTGATGGTGAGTCTATTGTGCGTAAAGAGCCTTATCAGCGTCCTTTCTCCATGCTGTTCCAAGAGCATAACTTGTTTTCTCACTTGTCGGTGCGTGACAACATTGGCTTAGGTTTACACCCAGGGCTGAAGCTCACTGTAGACCAAAAGCGTCAGGTTGAACAAGCGGCGCAGCAAGTTGGCGTTGCAGAGTACCTCGACCGTTTGCCTGAGCACCTTTCTGGAGGGCAGCGTCAACGTGTTGCCTTGGCGCGTTGTTTTGTTCAGCCTCATCCCATGTGGCTGTTGGATGAGCCTTTCTCGGCGCTTGATCCGGTTTTACGTGAAGAGATGCTGAGCTTGGTAAAAAAACTGGCGGCAGAGCGGGGAATAACCGTATTGATGGTCACGCACCATTTAAGCGATGCCAAAGCCATTGCCAGCCACTTTGTGTTTGTGGCTGATGGCAAAGTGGAAGCGGCGGATAGTATGTCTGCATTGAGTGAGCAGCATGCTAGTGAGAAGCTTGCGGCATTTATCCGAGCCGCACGCTAATGCTCAATGGTGGCTGGGTTATGCTTCACCGCAACACAAACCATGTCGAGGACCAAATTCAAACTGAGATCTTAGGCTCATGATATGGTCAATCATCGCTTGTACTCGTCGCGTTCGGTTTGCGCCAGGACGATAGACTAAATAAATGGGCATTGGTACCGTGTGCCATTGAGGTAAAACTCTGACTAAGGAGCCATTTTCCAGCTCTTGCGTCATGTTTTGCATAGGTAAGTTAGCGATTCCCAATCCTTTGAGCGCGCCTTTTAATACCGCTTCTACGGTGGTGCTAGAGAAGTTACTGCTTACTGAGACGTTGACGGTGCTGTCCTGCGAAATCAACGTCCAAGGGCCTATCTCTGAAACATACTGATATCTCAAACAGTTGTGTGTTGTCAGATCTTCTGGCGTTTTAGGTACGCCACACTCAGCTAAATACTCAGGACTGGCGGCCAATACTCGGGTGGTGTAGCCCAATTTTTTAGCAATCAGTCGATCATCGACGATCTGGCCGACTCGAATTGCCATATCAAAACCGTGTGAAAACAGATCAACAAAATCGTTCGATGCTTCTAACGCAATTTGTACTTTTGGCCATTGTTTTAAAAATGGTAAAAAGATGTGCTCAGCCATATACGCGTCCAAGGCTGGTGGCGCAGCAATGCGAAGCCGACCTTGGATCTGCTGTTCCATTTCCTGAACGTCTTGACCAATCGAGTGAAATTCCTCAACTAAGCTTGCAGCACGCTCTAAAACCATTTGACCAGCTTCGGTAATCACCAACTTTCGGGTCGTGCGCTCTAGGAGCTTGGCTTCAAAGTGTTGTTCGAGTTTGGTTATGGCTTTACTAACAGTAGATTTTGGTAGGTTTAACTCCAGCGCGCACTTGGTTAAGCTCAGTAGTCGACAGCTTGTGACAAAGATAGAGAGCGTCCTAAAGTCAATTGTTTCTAAATTTCGAACAATCACTTTCAATTATCCATATTGTTTCAATATTGATCTGATTATAGTCTGGCTCTTCATCCTTAGCCATCAAGTTATTGTCATTTGAGGTAAACAACATGTCCAACTCTGTAGACTTATTTTCTCCTATCGAACTGGGTCAATTAGCATTAGATAACCGTGCCATTATGGCCCCTTTAACGCGTGCTCGTGCCAGCGCAGATCATATCCCGAATGACCTTATGGTTGAGTACTATGCTCAACGCGCGAGTGCTGGACTTATCATTGCTGAATGCACCATGGTGATGGAAGGAACGTCTGCTTTTATGGCAGAACCGGGCATTTATAACGAAGAACAAATTGCAGCTTGGAAAAAGGTAACGGATGCGGTTCATGAAAGAGGCGGTAAGATCGTATTGCAAATTTGGCATGCGGGACGCGCTTGTCATCCTGAACTGAATGACGGGAAAACGCCTGTTGCAGCGAGCGCACTAGCCATTCGTGATGAGTTAGTCCATACCCCTTCAGGTAAGCAAGCATATACGGTACCACGAGCACTCGAAGTGGATGAGATAGCTTCCATTGTGGCAGCGTTTAAGCAAGGTGCGGAAAACGCCAAGAGAGCAGGCTTTGATGGTGTGGAGATACATGGCGCCAATGGTTATCTTATCGATAACTTTCTTCGTGATGGTTCGAATTTACGTACTGATGAATACGGTGGCTCAGTCGAAAATCGTGCCCGTTTTTTACTTGAGATAGTTAAAGAAGTGGTCGAGGTATGGGGACCTGGAAGAGTAGGGCTGCGCACATCACCATTAAATGGATTTAATGACATGAAAGACAGCGATCCGGTTGGCTTGGTTCGTTACTTAGCTAAGCAACTTAATGCTTTCGATCTTGCTTATTGGCACGTGATGCGTGCGGATCTAAAGGGCGTACAAAAAGCAGATGTTCTCAAGCCAGCACGCGAAAACTATCAAGGTTACCTAATGGCCAACGTGGGCTACAGTGCACAAGAAGCGACAACGGCAATTGCAGAAAATCAAGTTGATGTGGTCGCATTTGGCGTTCCATTTATCGCCAACCCTGATTTAGTTGAGCGATTTAAGAAAAATGCACCTCTTAATGAGGCAAAACCTGAGCACTTTTATTTAGGTGGAGCAGAAGGTTATACCGATTACCCAGTAATGGCATAATCCTTACTTGTTCAATATAAAAAGGACGCTAATGTTAGCGTCCTTTTTCGTTTCTTTAGTTGTTTAACCTTGCGGTTTCACGACCATCACATTGATTGGAGAATATTCCACGACCTTACTTGCGACAGAGCCAAGCATTACTTTATTGATTTTAGAACGCTTGTGACTTGGCATAATGATGAGATCAGCGCCCAAGCGCTCTGCATAATCAAGAATCGTCGCGTAGGCTTTGCCCTCAGCAACATGCACTTGGTACACCACATCTTCAGCAATATGCTTATTGGCAAAAGCTTTTAATTGCTGCTTCACGTCTTGCTTCATTTTGGCTGCTGCATCTTTTGGGAAGTATGTAGCAACCATCGACATGTGAATACCAGGTAGTACTGTTAGAAGGTGGATTTGCGCATTCGCTTGCTTTGCCTGCCAAACCGCTAGTTCAACCGCTCGGTCTGAAAAGCCTTGGTCATTTAGATCAACCGGAACAAGAATTTGTTTGTACATTCAATGTCTCTCACTAAGGCCCCTTGTCCTCGGGGCCAAATCGGTTATGCGCTCAATTGTTCCTTACGAGCACGACGTTTTTGGTTCATGGCAAGCACCAGCAAAATCATTAAGCATGGCACAAATACCCATTCTTTCATCGGACGTTCTGCATCTTGGATAACCCACTTGATCTCCCAATCAAAGTCGATACCTGCAGACTCTGCCGGGCTACCAAACTCGACCATATCGACAATCATTTTGTTGTCGCTTTCGGTCAGCATCAGACCCATAGACGAAATACGTGCTTCCGCTGTTGTCGCACTGTCTTCGAATGGAAGACGAACCGTTTTCTCGATGTAGTCGCCCTCAAGGTTTTCGCCGGCAACACGTAGCTCCAATGATTCTCCTACATTTAGCGTTTCCGTGATTTGAGCTACCTCAACGCCAGGAGAAAGAACTTTCGCTGGATACAGCATGTCCCACCAAAAACCAGGACGGAAAAACGAAAATGTCAGTACTAATAATAGAACGGTTTCCCACCACTTGTTACGCGTGAACCACCATCCTTGTGTTGCGGCGGAGAAGATCAGCATCGCAATGATCGATGAGATGACAGTGAGTGCTAAATGCCACCAAGAGTCTATCCCCATCAACAGTAGCTGGGTATTGAACACAAACATGAATGGCAAAATGGCGGTTCGAATATCGTAAGTAAAGCCTTGGATACCTGTACGAATTGGGTCTGATTTAGCAATCGCAGCCGCCGCAAATGCCGCAAGACCTACGGGTGGGGTGTCGTCGGCCAAAATACCAAAGTAGAAAACGAACAAGTGCACCGCAATGAGTGGGATGATCAAGCCATGTGCTGCACCTAGCGTGACAATAACCGGTGCCATCAACGTAGATACTACGATGTAGTTCGCCGTTGTCGGTAGACCCATCCCAAGAACCAAGCTGATTATTGCGGTAAACAGCAGCATAAGAATGATGCTACCGCCAGAGATAAACTCAACGAAGTCCGTCATGACCAGGCCGATACCCGTTAGGGTGACGACCCCAACTACGGTACCTGCCGCTGCCGTTGCAACGCCGATACCAATCATATTGCGAGCGCCAGCAACCAAGCTCTCAGCCAGATCGACGAAGCCATCTTTGGTTTGCTGCATCATGTCACCTTGCTTTGATAACAGAGCAATCAATGGACGCTGAGTCAGCAAAATGAAAATCATGAACACCGTTGCCCAGAATGCTGAAAGACCTGGCGAGAAGCGCTCTACAGTCAGACACCAAACCAATACAACGATAGGCAGTAGATAGTGCAAACCAGATTTAACCGTTGGGCCAGGATCTGGTACTTCTGTTAACTCTGCATCAATCTCAATTGCGCCATCTTGCACGTGATTTGCTGAGATCTTCACCAAGCCAACGTACGCAATTAACAGGGCAACCGTAACAATTGGCGTCGCGGCATCACCAAAGACATCTTTCGTCCAACCCACTCCGTAGTAAACCAATGCGCTGATCACACACAGTCCTAAGATTGTGCCAGTAAAGGAAAGCAAACTTTGCACTAACGTTGGGTTGTGGCGACGAGGAAGACCTGTCATACCCGCTTTACACGCCTCAAGGTGAACGATGTAAATCAAAGCGATGTAAGAGATAAGTGCCGGAAGTAGGGCAGCCTTAATCACCTCAACGTAGGAGATACCGACATATTCCACCATCAAGAATGCCGCTGCGCCCATGATTGGTGGTGTTAACTGACCATTAGTTGAGGCGGCAACTTCAACGGCTCCCGCTTTGGTGCCCGGAAAACCGACACGTTTCATCAATGGGATGGTAAAGGTACCAGTGGTTACCACGTTTGCGATTGAAGAGCCAGAAACAAGCCCGGATAAACCAGATGCAACAACGGCCGCTTTTGCAGGACCACCTTTCATATGACCCAGTAAAGAAAAGGCGACTTTAATGAAGTAAGCACCTGCGCCAGCACGTTCCAGCATGGCGCCAAACAATACAAACAAGAACACAAAAGAGGTTGAAACGCCTAATGCGACACCGAATACACCTTCCGTTGTTAGCCATAAGTGAGACATGGCCTTGTTTAAGCTCGCTCCTTTATGCGCGATAACATCGGGCATGTAAGGGCCGGCAAAGGTGTAAGTAAGGAAGACAGCAGCAACCACCATCAGTGGTGGACCGAGCGCTCGGCGCGTTGCTTCTAAAAGGAGAACCATACCGATGACAGCAACGACGATATCTACCGTTGTTGGTGCACCGGAACGTCCAGCTAGCTCGGTATAAAAAAGGTAAATATATGCCGCAGAAAAACTACCTGCTAGCGCCAATATCCAATCGACAAGAGGGATATGATCGCGAGGGGAATTTTTCATCGCTGGATAAGCAGTGAAAGCCAAGAAGATCGCGAAAGTGAGGTGGATTGATCGCGCTTCCGTGTCGTTCAGTACGCCGAAATTAAAAATAAATGGTAGCGGAGATGCGTACCATAATTGAAATAGTGACCAACACAGAGGAACAAACCAAAGGATTCGTCCTTGCATTCCCGAGGGGCTACGTGCACCTGTGTCTGCCTGAGCCACCATTTCTTGCACATCTTGTGACGGAGCTTGATTCGTCGCCATGTACTTTTTCCTTATTATTGATGGTCCTGTCGGATTTTTATCGAGAACCACACTTCGCCTTTATCAGTGTAGCGAATGGAGCGAAGTTTGCTTTCGAGTATTTTGCTGCCTGAACTCAAAGTGTTGAATTTTGGAGACTCTGCTAGGCGGCGTTTAAGTTTTTCTTGGGTATGAACTCGCAATTTTCGGAAGAAAACTGGCGAATGAAGCATGCGGTTAGCACGTGCTACAACCTGCATGCTCAAACAGGCAGAAAACCATCTTTTCCTGCCTGTGAGTTTGGAGTCTGAGGAAGTTACTTAAGTAGACCCACTTCTTTGTAGTATTTTTCTGCACCTGGGTGAAGAGGGATAGATAGACCCGCTTTCACCATGTCTTCTTTTTTCAGGTTTGCAAACGCAGGGTGTAGACGTTTGAACGTATCGAAGTTTTCAAACACGGCTTTTGCAACGTTGTAAGCGACATCGTCTGAAACGTCTGCTGTTGTAACCATCGTTGCTGCAACACCAAAGCTGTTTACGTCTTTGTCTGTGCCACGATACATGCCAGCTGGCACTGAGCTAAAGGCGTAGTATGGGTTATCAGCAACAATCTTATCGATTTTCGGGCCAGTTGCAGAAACTAGCTTAGCATCACATGATGTTGTTGCTTCTTTGATTGAACCGTTCGGGTGACCCACCATGTAAATGAATGCGTCAATTTTGTTGTCACAAAGTGCTTGAGAACGCTCAGAGCCCTTTAGCTCAGAAGCCAATTTGAAGCTGTCGTTTGTCCAGCCCATCGCTTCCATAACAACGCCCATGGTTGCACGGTCACCAGAGCCTGGGTTACCGATGTTTACGCGCTTACCTTTTAGGTCTTCAACGTTTTCGATACCTGAATCTGCACGAGCAATGATGTTGAAAGGTTCTGTATGAAGAGAGAACATTGCACGTAGCTTTTTGTACGGGCCTTGTTCCGCAAACTTACTCGTACCGTTGTAGCCGTGGTACTGCCAATCCGATTGCACGATACCAAAATCTAACTCGCCAGCACGGATAGTGTTAACGTTGTAAATAGAGCCGCCAGTCGATTCTACTGAACAACGAATGTTGTGTTCTTTACGACCTTTATTGACCAATTTACAGATAGCACCACCAGTAGGGTAGTAAACACCTGTAACAGAGCCAGTACCGATAGTAATAAACTCTTGAGCGTTAACTGCGCCTGCACCCATTACTGCTGCAGCGATAGCGCCTACTTTGAGAAGTTTGTTAAATGCCATGAATTTCCCTTCCTTATATTCATTATTTACCCGGAAATAACCATAAATCACTTCTGGAGTTTCCTATTTGGAAACGGCATCTTTTCCAATCCAATCGTTTGAAAAAGCGAGCGAATCATAACAAAAAATTGGCAGAAAATTATCCAATTGTTAAATGTTATAGTTGATAAGTCTGAATCTTGTGCAGGAGGATAGTGTTAGATTTGTGATTTAATTCTTTTTATAACAAACACTTAATAAGTATTAAGTGAACGAAGTGAAAAAGATCAATTGCGTGATGTTAATCACAAAATAGGTGGTTAAATAATGGTCTGGATAAGCAAAAAATTTACATAAATCATGGGCTACAAAATGAGATTTCTTTTATAGCCCACAAAGAGTTAGCTGATCTAAATGTGAAAGAACTTAGCCAGTGTATTCGAACAGTTCACACACTGATTTGAACAACTGTTCAGTCGTAATCGCCATCGTTGGAGTGATAAAGATAGTGTCATCACCTGCAACAACACCAAGAATACCTTCGGATTTACCCAGTGAGTCAAGCAAGCGAGCAATCAACTGCGCAGCACCAGGGCCAGTATGGATAACAACTAATGCCGCGTTATGGTCAATGTCTAGCACCAGTTCACGCAAAGAGCTGCTTACAGTCGGTACGCCTAGCTCAGCAGGAAGGCAGTAAACCATTTCCATTTTTGCATTGCGTGTGCGGACGGCGCCAAATTTAGTCAGCATGCGTGATACTTTCGATTGGTTAATGCTTTCAAATCCTTGTTGTTTGAGTGCATCAACAATCTCACCCTGTGAGCCAAAGCTCTCTTCTTTTAATAGGGCTTTAAAGGCGCGGACTAAGTTGTCTTGTTTTTCTGAATTGCGCATAGTCATTACGAATCTCTTATTACGGGTCAGCAATTTTGCATATTCTCGCATATATATTCATGCGGTGCCAAAGAGTCCCAGTATTATGTTAGTTACGTCACTGTAAACTATATACCACATGGAATTCTTTAACTATATGAAGTAGGGCTGTTTTTGTTTTCTTGAATTCCTTGTCATTTCAACAGAATAAAAGAATAATCCAAGCCCCATTTGTAGCACGGTAACAGCGACTTGCGCGAGGTCGCAAAGCTAGCGTTAATTGATTGTAATCAAGTTGTGATTCCGATAGCTTTATTTAAGTTGGTTACAAACTACCCTACGAATACGTTTATAAGAGAAATACTCTCAAGGAGAACTACATGAAAGTAGCCGTTATTGGTGCCGCTGGTGGCATCGGTCAAGCCCTGGCCCTTCTACTTAAGAACCGTCTTCCTGCTGGTTCTGATTTAGCCCTATACGATATTGCTCCAGTAACTCCTGGTGTGGCTGCTGATCTTAGCCACATCCCGACGCCAGTTTCTATCAAAGGTTACGCGGGTGAAGATCCTACTCCAGCACTAGAAGGTGCGGATGTTGTGCTGATTTCTGCAGGTGTTGCTCGTAAACCTGGTATGGATCGCGCGGATCTATTCAATGTAAACGCTGGTATCGTTAAGTCGCTAGCGGAGAAGATTGCGGTTGTTTGTCCGAAAGCTTGTGTTGGTATCATCACAAACCCGGTAAATACAACAGTGCCAATTGCCGCTGAAGTACTTAAAAAAGCGGGTGTTTACGATAAGCGTCGCTTGTTCGGTGTAACAACACTGGATGTTATCCGTTCAGAAACATTCGTTGCAGAGCTAAAAGACAAAGATCCAGGTGACATTCGCGTACCTGTTATCGGTGGTCACTCTGGCGTAACGATCTTACCTCTACTGTCTCAAGTGGAAGGCGTTGAGTTTACAGCTGAAGAAGTAGAAGCATTAACGAAACGTATTCAAAACGCAGGTACTGAAGTTGTAGAAGCGAAAGCGGGTGGTGGTAGTGCAACACTATCAATGGGCCAAGCTGCATGTCGTTTTGGTCTGTCTCTAGTTCGTGCTCTTCAAGGTGAAGAAGGCGTAGTTGAATGTGCATACGTTGAAGGCGACGGTGAACATGCGACTTACTTCGCACAGCCTGTGAAACTAGGTAAAGAAGGCGTAGAAGAAGTACTAAGCTACGGCAAACTCAGCGACTACGAAAAGTCTGCACTAGACGGTATGCTAGAAACACTAAATGGCGACATCAACATTGGTGTTCAATTCGCAAAGTAATCTAGAAAGCTCGAATAAGAAGAAAGCCGATCAAAATGATCGGCTTTTTTGATCTTTGGCTTCTCTGCTTCGTAAAATTACTTGATCAAAACAACGTGGTGAAGGAGAAGATGATGGAAGCAAGTCGAATCCGTAAAGGCATGGTTGTTGAGTGCCAGCAGGGCGTAGGTACGATATTGGTGGTCGACCGTGAAGCAGAGACGGTACTGTTGTCGAAACAAGGCTCTGATCAGCAGATTGCGGTTAGCTTTGATGAAATAGAAGATGACCCACAACTGCATGGTGGTAGTGACAGATATTACTAGCGCCTATCACGGCATTAGGTATCAGATACAAAAAAGGAAGAGCTTGCTCTTCCTTTTTGTTTTAAGTCTTGCGTTATGGGTTGCTATGATTACTTCGTGCGTTGTACCGCGACATGAGCCAGAGTAATAAGCGCTTGCTTGTATTCAGATTCCGGCAATACTGATAGTTCTTCGATTGCTTTGTCTGCTTCTTCTAGTGCTTTTTGCGTCGTGTATTCCAGAGATCCGGCCTCTTTCATCACCACGAGAATTTCTTCTAAGCGATCCATGCCATTGGCCTTCTCAATTGCTTCGCGAATCATGAGGGCATTGTCTGGCGTGGTATTACGCATAGCGTGAAGTAGAGGTAAAGTTGGCTTGCCTTCAGCCAAATCATCCCCCACATTTTTACCCATGTCTTCGCCATCAGAGGTGTAATCCATGACGTCATCAATAAGCTGAAACGCAGTACCCAAATACTTACCGTAATTTTGCATTGCGATTTCAACATGCTCAGGAGCATCGTTTAAGATTGCGCCAATTTGAGTTGCAGACTCAAATAAGCGTGCCGTCTTAGAGTAGATGACTTGCATGTAGCTTTCTTCTGTCGTGTCAGGATCGTTACAGTTCATCAACTGCTGAACTTCACCTTCGGCGATCACGTTTACGGCGTTGCTCATTAGCTTAAGGATCTTCATGGATCCTAGCTCCGTCATCATTTGGAATGAGCGAGTATAGATAAAGTCCCCAACTAACACGCTAGCAGCATTGCCAAATGCAGCATTCGCAGTTGCTTTACCGCGGCGCATGTCTGATTCGTCGACCACGTCATCATGCAGCAAAGTCGCTGTATGGATGAACTCAATAAACGCAGCTGCCATTGTATGACCGTTGCCTTGGTAACCAAGTGCGCGGGCTGACAGTATCGCTAAAAGCGGTCTCAGACGTTTGCCTCCACCACTTACGATATAAAAACCGAGCTGGTTGATTAAAGAGACATCAGAATTAAGTTGGGCTTGAATTGTTTCATTCACTTTTGCCATGTCATCGGCAGTAAGCGCTTGGATAGTTTTAAAATCCATCGTATATCCGGCTGAAGTTAGACCCTGCAAGGCTTATTCGATTTATATAATTGTCGAATAATACACTAAAAAACGTTGATTAATACATTACTAAAGGGCATGATTGCCGCACTTTTCTTTGGCGATTAGCTTTTCGCCAATTTTTTCAAAATATGGCTTGTCATAGGAGCATCTATTCTGTAGAATCTGCGCCCTATTGATGATTAGTTTAGCGCACACCCTCAAGAAAGGCTGTGCGGAAAAAGCGGAGTAAAATATGTACGCTGTTTTCCAATCTGGTGGTAAACAACACCGTGTAAGCGAAGGTCAAACTCTTCGTTTAGAGAAATTAGACGTTGAAACTGGTGCAACTGTAGAATTTGATAAAGTTCTTCTTGTTGCTAACGGCGAAGACATCAAAGTTGGTGCTCCTCTTGTAGAGGGCGGCAAAATTGTTGCTGAAGTTGTACAACACGGTCGTGGCGATAAAGTTAAAATCGTTAAGTTCCGTCGTCGTAAGCACTCTCGTAAGCAACAGGGTCACCGTCAGTGGTTCACTGAAGTGAAGATCACTGGTATCAACGCTTAATCTATTAGGAGAGTTTAACAATGGCACACAAAAAAGCTGGTGGTTCTACTCGTAACGGCCGCGATTCAGAAAGCAAACGTCTAGGTGTTAAGCGTTTCGGTGGTGAATCTGTACTTGCAGGTAACATCATCGTTCGTCAACGTGGTACTAAGTTCCACGCTGGTAACAACGTAGGTATCGGTAAAGACCACACTCTATTCGCTCTTACTGAAGGTAAAGTGAAGTTCGAAGTGAAAGGTCCTAAGAACCGTAAGTTTGTAAGCATCGAAGCTGAGTAATTAGGTTTTTACCAAGTTACTTAATAGCTTTAAGCTGAATTCAAAAGCCCTGCCGAATCGGCGGGGTTTTTTATTTATGGCAGTCGACATATCGAAGTTTCTCGTTTCCACCTTATTTGTGGGCTGGGAGCTTAGATCTGTCATCTGCTAAAATTGTCAGATGACAAAGTAGATTTAATCCACGCACGAAGTAGTCGGAGTAAAAGATGAAGTTCGTAGATGAAGCGGTAGTAAAAGTTCAGGCTGGCGACGGCGGTAGCGGCGTTGTCAGTTTCTGGCGTGAAAAATTCATCACTAAAGGTGGCCCTGATGGCGGTGATGGTGGCGACGGTGGTGATGTTTATATCCAAGCCGATGAAAACCTTAACACTCTGATTGATTATCGTTTCCAGCGCTTCTACGAAGCGGAGCGTGGTGAGAATGGCCGCGGCGGTAACTGTACTGGTAAACGTGGTAAAGACATCGTTCTTCGTGTACCTGTAGGTACGCGCGCAGTGGATATCCATACAAATGAAATCGTGGCAGAAGTTGCTGAACACGGTAAGAAAGTGATGATCGCAAAAGGCGGTTGGCACGGTCTAGGTAACACGCGTTTCAAATCTTCAGTAAACCGCGCGCCTCGTCAAAGAACATTAGGCACAAAAGGTGAAGTACGTGAAATTCGCCTTGAACTATTGCTTCTTGCTGACGTTGGTATGCTTGGTCTACCTAATGCAGGTAAATCAACCTTTATCCGCGCAGTATCAGCAGCAAAACCAAAAGTCGCTGATTACCCATTCACGACGTTGATCCCAAGCTTGGGCGTAGTGAGTGTCGTACCAGAGAAAAGCTTTGTTGTTGCAGACATTCCAGGTCTTATCGAAGGTGCAGCAGATGGCGCTGGTCTTGGTATTCGATTCTTGAAGCACTTAGAGCGTTGCCGAGTGTTGCTGCACATGATCGATATTATGCCAATTGATCAGTCTGATCCGGTGCAAAATGCACTGACGATCATTGATGAGCTAGAGCAATACAGTGAAAAACTGGCAAGCAAGCCACGCTGGTTAGTATTCAACAAAGTTGATTTAATGCCTGAAGAAGAAGCGAATGAGAAGATCCAAGAAATCTTAGACGCACTAGGCTGGGAAGACGAGTACTTTAAGATCTCGGCGATTAACCGTAACGGTACTAAAGAGCTTTGTTACAAATTGGCTGACTTTATGGATAACCTACCTCGCGAAGAGGAAGAAGTGGCTGAAGAAGATAAAGTTAACTTCATGTGGGATGACTACCATAAAGATGCGATGGCGGGTAAAGACGTTATCACTGAAGATGATGACGACGATTGGGATGACTGGGACGATGAAGAAGATGACGGTCACGTTGTCTACGTTCGTGACTAATCAGAACCGTCAAACAATGCCTGTTTGCCTATAATTCATTAAGCCGCAATTATTTATTGCGGCTTTTTTTGTATCTAAATCATATTTAGATGGTGTGATTTACGGCACAATAGCCGATACGTCGTGATTTTTGAGGGCTAGTTTGGACCTCTCACGTATGAATGAGCAACAGCCTAAAAGGAATTAGACTTATTTATGACTCTAGAAACCATACCGTCTGGAGAGTTGGCGGTATCCACTCAACGATCTATTTCTCGCCTTGTTGCCCAAGCCGGGCAAATGCTACTCGCTCATGGTGCTGAAAGTACTCTGGTGAGCGATATTATGCGCCGTATTGGCCTTGCTTGTGGGGTTAATGAAGTTGCGGTTGCCCTATCTGCCAATGCACTGGTTGTAACGACGGTAATGGATGGACACTGCATCACCACCACCCGAAGTTGTGCCGATCGTGGCATTAATATGCGCGTTATTACGCAAATTCAACGTATCTGCATCATGATGGAGCGTGGGCTGCTCGATGCAACCATGGCGCAGAAAAAGCTGAACGCCATCAGTCCAGAGCGTTATAACCGCTGGTTGGTGGTGTTTATGATTGGCTTGTCATGTGCGGCATTCAGTCATCTGGCAGGTGGTGATTTGGGGGTATTTGTTATGACCTTTTTAGCATCAGCTGGTGGCATGATCGTTCGCCAAGAAATTGGTCATCGTCACTTTAATCCTTTACTGAACTTTGCAGCGACCGCCTTTGTCACCACCTTAATTTCTGCGCAAGCGGAAATCTACCAAATCGGCAATCTGCCCACCGTTGCAATGGCATCGTCGGTATTAATGCTCGTGCCGGGTTTCCCGTTGATCAACTCGGTAGCAGACATGCTGAAAGGGCACATTAACATGGGTATTGCCCGGTTTGTGATGGCCAGCTTACTGACGTTGGCGACGTGTTTGGGCATCGTTGCTGCGATGAGCGTTACTGGAATTTGGGGGTGGGCAATCTAATGAGTTTGTTTGATTTGATGCTTGGCCTGCTGAATGACATGTTTTTCGCTGCGATTCCCGCAGTTGGATTTGCACTGGTTTTTAACGTGCCACAAAGAGCTTTAGTGTATTGCGCTGTTGGCGGCGCGATTGGACACGGCAGCCGTTATTTGATGATGCAGTTTGGTATTCCCATTGAATGGGCGACCTTTTTTGCCGCGACGCTAGTTGGGATGATTGGTGTGTACTGGTCTCGCCGCTTTCTCGCGCACCCAAAAGTGTTCACAGTGGCAGCTTTGATCCCGATGGTACCTGGCGTGTTTGCTTACAAAGCAATGATAGCCATGGTTGAGATCAACCATATTGGTTATTCACCTGAGCTCGTTGCAACTTGTATGGAGAACTTTCTTAAGGCCATGTTTATTATTGCAGGTTTAGCTGTTGGTCTTGCTGTTCCAGGGCTGTTATTCTATCGCCGCAGACCTATTGTATAAGGACCTAACATGATCATTAGTATGATTGCCGCGATGGCCGACAATCGCATCATTGGCAAAGACAATCAAATGCCTTGGCATCTTCCCGCTGATTTCGCTTGGTTTAAGCGTTGTACCATGGGAAAACCGGTTGTGATGGGACGCAAAACCTATGAGTCTATTGGTCGCCCTTTACCTGGTCGCTTGAATATTGTTATCAGCCGTGATGAGACACTAAAGATCGAAGGTGTCACTACTGTAACATCGATTGAGCAAGCTTTGGACGTGGCTGGTGACGTGGAAGAAGTGATGATCATTGGTGGTGGTGCGATTTACGCAGCTTGCCTACCGATGGCCAATAAACTATATGTAACACACATTGAAGCCGCGATTGATGGTGATACTCAGTTCCCAGATTGGGGAGTCGAGTTTAAGGAAACTTACTCAGAAACGTATCAAGCCGATGAGAAGAACGCCTACAACATGCGCTTTACTGTGTTAGAAAAGTAATTCGAGATTAAAACAGCGTATTTAATACGGTAATGCCGTTCGTATAACAGCGAGCGGCCATCCCGGCCTGCCATCATCCTGAAAGCGACAGAGGAGCGTGATTCAGGATCTTCTATACGAGTACTTTGTTGTCAAAGGTATCTCTATCTACCCGCAGCGTGCGGATATTAGATTCCTAGTCTCGCTAAGTCGCTGGAATGACTCTACAGGAGATGTTAGGTGACAGGCATTCTCCCTACGATGGATTATCGACTATTATTCCGTGTTTAACTTAACGCATCCTGAGTAAAGATTTTCTTATCGTCCCAACGGATCATGGTTAGGCTTCCGCCCCAAACACAGCCAGTATCCAGACCGATGATCTCTTCGTCTACATGGCCTTGTAGTGCAGCCCAGTGACCAAATAACACCGTTTTATTGAGGTGAACGCGCTGAGGTACATCAAACCATGGAATAAGTTCGTTACCGGAAACTTGTTGTGGTGGTAGTTTACAATCCATATCCAAACGACCATCGGGGAAACAAAAGCGCATCCGCGTAAAAGCATTGATAATATAACGGTATCGGTCCAAACCCTGTAGAGAGTCATGCCAGGAATCAGGTTGATTACTGTACATGTTTTTTAAGAGCCAAGGCAGCTCTTCACTTTGGATGATGCGTTCAACTTCGCGGGCACATTTTCTTGCGGTTTTTAGATTCCACTGCGGTGATATCCCAGCGTGACACATCACAAACTCGTCATGCTCGGCCATAAGAGGTTGCTGAGCTAGCCATGCCAATAGTTCATCTTTGTCTGGTGCCGTGAAAATAGGTGCGGTTCTATCTTTGTTTTTGACCTTTTTTATCCCGTGAGCCACGGCGAGCAGGTGAAGGTCGTGATTACCAAGCACAACGGTTGCGCTTTTGCCAAGCGACTTCACAAAGCGTAACGTTTCTAGTGATTTAGGCCCTCTGGCGACCAAATCACCAGCGAGCCAAAGTTGGTCTTTTTTCGCAGAGAAAGAGACTTGTTCTAGTAGTCGCTGCAATTCATCAAAACAGCCTTGAATATCACCAACAATATAGGTAGCCACTGAATCTCCAATTTACTAATTTAAAACATTTGGAACAGCAAGACGAAATGGTTCAATTTCGGTGATGAACTCCTGTCCTTTTTCATCCAGCATTTTGTAGTGCCCTTGCATAACGCCGACAGGGGTTTCTAACGCGGTTCCGCTACTGTACGTGTATTCATCATTGCTTGGAATAAAAGGTTGTTGACCCACCACACCATCACCTTCAACCGTCATTTGCTTGCCATTCGAGTCTGTGATTAACCAGCGACGGCTCACTAACTGCACGGTTTGTTGGCTAAGGTTTTTGATGGTGATGATATAGGCGAAAACGTAGCGTTGTAGCTCAGGATTGGACTGTTCTTCGATGTATTTGGTGTGAACTTGAATTTTGATGCAAGGTTGAATGACGTCCATGTGCACTCCTCAGAAACGTAATATCCCAATAATAATAAGCCAAACCGGCAAGGGTTTGGCTTATCGTTTGAGTTCTTAGTGCTGCGGGTTATCCGCAAGCCAGTTCGCCATCGCGACGAATTGTTCTAGCGTCAGGTTCTCTGGACGCATGCTTGGATTAACACCTAGCTCTTCTAGTACTTCTGTGCTTAACAACGATTTGTAGCAGTTACGAACTGTTTTACGACGTTGGTTAAAGCCTTCACGACAAACGCGATCCAGCAAACGCAGATCTTTCGCCGGGCATGGTAGCTCTTCATATGGCACTAAACGAACAACGGCAGAGTCCACTTTCGGTGGTGGAACGAATGCCGTTGGCGGTACTTCCAGTACTGGTACCACTTTACAGTAGTACTGAGCCATTACCGTTAAACGGCCGTAAGCTTTGCTGCCAGGGCCGGCGGCTAAGCGGTTTACCACTTCTTTTTGCAGCATAAAGTGCATGTCTTGAATGTCTTTATGGAATTCAAAAAGGTGGAACATCAATGGTGTAGAGATGTTGTACGGCAAGTTACCGAAAATGCGTAGCTTGTTGTTTGGCTTCACCAATTGAGTGAAGTCAAAACGCATAGCGTCACCCTCATGGATGGTCAACTTATCCGCCAGTTCAGGGTGAGTACGTAGGCGTTCCGCCAGATCGCGGTCCAGTTCGATGACCGTGAATTTATCCACTTCACGACCTACCGGCTCAGTGATTGCACCAAGACCAGGACCGATTTCAACCAGGTTTTGACCTGGTTTTGGGTTAATCGCTGATACGATTCCATCAATAATGTATGGATCGTTCAGGAAGTTTTGACCAAAACGTTTACGCGCTTTGTGTCCTAAATGGACATCATTTCTCATTGTTTCTTCTCTACCAAATCTATCGCATGCGTGAGCGCTGTTCGGAAACTCCCTGTATCCGCTTGACCTGTCCCTGCCAGATCTAATGCAGTACCGTGATCCACCGATGTTCTAATAAAAGGTAGACCAAGAGTAATGTTTACTGAACGACCAAAGCCTTTGTATTTTAATACTGGCAACACTTGGTCGTGGTACATGCCTAAAACAGCATCAGCATCATTTAAATATTTTTCATTGAAAATGGTATCTGCCGGCAAGGGGCCGATCAGGTTGATACCTTTTTCTTGTCGAATCTTTTCCAGTGTCGGAGTGATGGTTTCGATCTCTTCATGACCTAAGCAGCCATCTTCGCCAGCATGAGGGTTAAGCCCGCAAACGTAGATGTTTGGTTGTGCGATAGCAAACTTTTCTACAAGGTCTTTATGAAGAATATCGATGATTTTTTCTAATCGCTCTTCGGTGACCGCTTTGGACACATACGCTAAAGGAATATGTGTTGTGACCAGCGCCACGCGTAGCCCTTCCGTTGCTAGCATCATGACGACTAGCGGCGTTTTTGACTTCTCGGCGAAAAACTCAGTATGACCGCTGAATGCAACACCTGCGCGATTAATCACCCCCTTATGAACAGGGCCGGTGACAATAGCATCAAATTCATCATTCATACAGCCTAAAGCGGCTCTTTCTAGCGTTTTTAGTACATAGTGACCATTCGCTTCGTTGAGCTCGCCTGCGACCGCAGGTTCCGATATTTGGATATGATCAACGATAAGCGTGCCTGCTTTTTGTGCTTTAGGCACTTCTTCTGGATTGTAATCAGACAGTTGGACTTCAATGCCAAGCTGCTTGGCTCTGTCCATCAGCATCTTTTTATCGGCGCAGACGACAATTTGGTGTGCCCAATCTTCCTTCGATAGGGCAAGCACTAAGTCTGGGCCGATACCCGCAGGTTCCCCTGCGGTTACGACAATTCTACGAATTGTATTAGTTGTCATTGTTGTCATCCACGATTTCAACAAACGCACTTGCGCGTAGCTCTTGCATCCATGCGCCCGCTTCTTCATTAAATTTACGGTTAAATAGAATACGGTAAGCCTTATTCTTCATCGCTGAGTCAGTGCGGTCAACTTGGCGACGATCCAACACTTCAACGATATGCCAGCCGTGAACGGTTTTGAACGGTTCGCTGATTGAGCCAACAGGCAGAGTTTCTACTTGGTGTTTAAATTCTGGCACGTAAAGATCTGGTGTTTGATAACCTAGCTCACCGTCTTGTGCTGCCGAGCCAGGGTCTTGGCTGTATTGCGTTGCCAATTGAGCGAACGTTGCTTCGCCGGCTTTGATGCGGCGTACAAATTCATTCAGTTGCTTCTTCGCCCCTTCATCGCTCAGAATCACGGTTGGTTTAATCAAGATATGACGCGCATTTACTTCCGTTACCGCAACCGTTTCTAGGCCTTTTACATCCTCTATTTTTAGGATGTGGAAGCCAACACCACTACGGAATGGACCAATAATGCTGCCTTTGTTTTGCATCTTGATCTGATCAGCAAAGATGGTTGGCATCTCTTCTTTACGCATCCAGCCCCAGTCACCACCTTGTAAAGCTTTAGGACCTTTTGAGTAGGTGTAGGCCATCTCCGTAAAGTCTGCACCTTCGTTTAGCTTTTTCGCGAGCGCTTTAGCTTCTTCTTCTACAGCAGATTTTTCTTTATCGTCAGAGAAGCGCAGTTGAATGTGTCCAATTTTGTATTGAACGGTCGCATTGGTTTCTTGTGATAGTTGCTCAGCAAGGCTGTCGACTTCTGCTGGAAGGATATTAATACGGCGACGAACCAGTGCATTACGGGCTTCTGAAGCGGCGATTTCCTTACGAATTTGTTCGCGGAATTCTGGGTAACTCAAGCCTTCACTTTCTACAGAAGCGGCGAGTTGTTCTACCGATTGCTCATTATTACGTGCGATCTCCGCAATCGCTTGGTTTAAGCGGTTATCGTCAATACGCACACCGATACGGTCTGCTTCTTGGCCTTGCAACGTGTCAATAATCAGCTTTTCAACAACTTGTTCTTTTAACACGCTAGCAGAAGGTAAGCTCTTTCCGCTTTGACGTGCGTTGGCTTGCAGCGTTTTCATCGCTGTTTCGATGTCGCTTTGTAGAATTACACCGTCGTTCACGATGACCGCAACCTTATCGATCTCTACTGGTGCTGCAACCGCTCCGCAAGAGAGTAGGGTCGTGAATAAGATTGATTTCCAAATTTTCATTTAAAATTCCGTCAGTATTTTTTGAATAGGCGTCTTATTCATTTAAGACGCCTATTTCGATTAATTGTTCAGATAGAATGGGCGGCCGTACTTAATCGCGTTGTCAGAACCATCCAGTTCTTTGACTGCAGTGTCTTCACGCTGATTGGTCGCAAAGCCTTGAATACCGAAGTTAACGCTAAAGTTATTTTCGTATTCAGGTGATGCGCCAGTGCTGCCGATAGTTTGGTTTTCCCAACCAAGCAATTGGTTGGCGTAAGTCACACCAATGTACCAACAGTCAGACTGGTAACGCAGGCTCGCTAGCCATTCTAGGTCCGCATTTTCATTTAGGTCGTAGTAGTATTGACCACTTGCAGACCAGTTCGGGTTGAACTCGTAGGCCGCTACAATACCTGCTTGTGAAATGCCTTTACGAGTAATTGTGTCTAGGTTTTCGAGAATGATCGTATCTTCGATGTATTCACGCGTGACGTAACGATAGTTACCCTGAATAAAGCCACCGTTAAATTGGTACTCTAAGGTACTGTTCGCCAACTGCATGGAGCTCAAATCGATATCGTATTGAATTCCACCGTGATAGAACAAGTAATCGTTGTAGTTGAAATCAGCTTCAATCGCCCATGATGAGTAGTTGGTGGTCTCATCCGGAAGATTTGGGCTGTTGCTCAGTTTGGTCTTTTTATCGAAGTAGTAAATCTGACCAAATGAAACGTTAAGACGCTCTTTATAGTCATCATCAAAGAAGCGCGTACTTGCACCGTAGCTTAACTGGTTCGCAGAGGCGATTTTATCAATGCCACTGTACTTACGACTGCGGAATAGCCCGTAGTAGTCGGTTTGTAGCAAGGTGGTATCGTAGTTGTAGATATTGGTTTGATCTTCTTCAGGTACGTACAAGTACTGCAGCTGAGGCTCCAGTGTTTGTGTGTAGCCCTTGATCCAACTCGTGTCTCGCTCTAAGTAAAGTTGCGCATGCGTACGGAACTCGGGGATAACACGAGAAACTTCGTCATCTAACTGGTTTTGCAAGTTGACATCTGTCAGACCCGTTAAGTCTTGAGAGTAGTACGTGGAAAGCACGCGAGCTTCCGTTGTCCACGTTGCCCATGAATTTGAAAGCGGCAATGTAAGTCCTGGCTCAATATGAACACGGGTCGCATTTGGTCGCGCAGTATCGCTCGTATCGAAGCGGCTCACTTGGCTCTTCACGTCAAAGTTGAGGTAATCTCCCCACAATGGCGTGTAGTAGTTCAAGTCTAACTGAGGAAGCAGGCGATAAGGGCGGTTCTCTTCTTTCAATAAGATTTGGAAGTCACGAACGGTTAACGAGGCATCCCAGAAATCAGAACGATATTGTACTTGTCCTTCTTGAACCAGTTGACCATCTTCACGGTTACCAATATCGGAGTCGAGATCGAGGAAGTAATCAATATCACTCACTTTTGAGTAATCGACTTTGACTATCCACTGTTTATTGATAATACCGTCGTGTTTAACTTGGTAGCCCCAACGAGACTCGTCTTGATATTTGCGATCGCTATTGAGGTATTCGCCTTTGATTTCACCATTCCCCCAGCCATCCGTTAGGTAGCGGAAATCAGTATCGAGTTTTGTTCCACGCTGCTGCATATAGAGCGTGGTGAGCGTCATGTCATATTGAGGCGCGATGTTCCAATAGAATGGCACCTCGACTTCCATACCATCGCTAGAACCATACGATAAAGAAGGGAAGAGGAAACCCGTTTTACGCGTATCTCCAATTGGCATGGTTAGATACGGCACATAGAAAACAGGCACATCTAACACTTCAAATCGAGGATGGTGCAGCGTCGCCGTCTCTTCATCTTGGTCAACGTCAATACCTGATGCCACTAAACGCCATGAATTGTCGCCTTGAGGACATGATGTAATAGAACCATCTTCGAGTTCATAAACCGACTGACCTGTACGCGCGATGTATGCTGCTGTGCCTCGACCTTGTTGGCAAAGGAACTGATAATCGGTGTTCTCCAGTGAAAACGTGTCTTGGTTGATGTCATTAGTAACACGATCAGATCGAGCTTTGACTTGGCCGTCATTGAAAGTCACGTTGCCTTCGGCAACCACGACGTTGTCTTGTTGGTGCAGCGTTACGCTATCTGCGGTGATTTTCTTCTGGCCTTGGGTGACTTGTACATTACCTGAGTACTGAGCTTTGTCACCATTGATGGCTTGCAGGGTGTCAGCTTCTACCACTACTGGGGTATTAAGAGCGTCCTCCTCGCCACTGGTATCGACCAAACATTGATCTGTGGCGGGCATTTCCTGCACACTATCATGGATATTCGCTTCAGCTTGAGTGGTGGGTACAAACAAGGCGGTGCTGATAGAGGCCGCTAAACATGTGCGGGAGAAATGTTGCATTGAATTGAACTTTCCTGTGTCACTACTACTCGATGGCTATAGGGCTTGTTGTACCCTAGCGTAATAGCCAAATGAATCAACTATAGTCGCATTTATCCCAGCGTATTGATTCACTGTGGCATAATGACGACAAAATAGCTGCAAAGATAAGCAGGCGAAATGGCCTAGCCGAAATAAAACTAATTCCATTATCATAAAGGAAATCGTTGCATCCGGCACTATAAGACCGCCGTCGTCGATAAAAATTCATTGATAGAGAACACATAATGCATATTTTTGGCAAAATTCTGGGTGCCTTTTTTGGCTTGTTACTTGGCGGGCCGCTAGGTTTACTCTTTGGCTTATTTATTGGCCATCAATTCGATAAAGCACGTCGCTTGAGTCAAGCCGGGTTCTCTACTGGCGGCTTTGGAAAAGGGCCGAGCCAAGCTCAGCGCCAAGAAGAATTTTTTAAAGCGGCGTTTGCGGTAATGGGACATGTGGCAAAAGCGAAAGGCCAAGTCACCAAAGAGGAAATCCAACTTGCTTCTGCAATGATGGACCGCATGAATTTGCATGGCGAACAGCGCCGCGCTGCGCAAGATGCGTTTCGTGAAGGTAAAGACAGTGACTTTCCGTTAGAAGACGTTCTTGTTCGTGTGAAAATTTCGACAGCAGGCCGTTTTGACTTGTTGCAATTTTTCCTTGAACTACAAATCTCGGCGGCCTTTGCTGACGGCTCGATTCATCCTAGTGAACGAAATGTGTTACACAAAATAGCACGTGGTTTGGGTTTCTCTTCTGAGCAGCTAGAGCGTCGCTTGCAAATGCAAGAAGCCGCATTCCGTTTCCAAAGCCAAGGTGGTTTTCATGGTCAGCATCAAGGCCAATCTTCTGGTGGTAGCTGGCAACAAGCTTCACAAGCGGATCAACTGGCTGACGCGTACAAAATTCTGGATGTGTCTTCAGATGCAGACAGTAAAACCGTCAAGCGTGCTTATCGTAAACTGATGAACGAGCACCACCCAGACAAATTGATGGCTAAAGGTCTACCACCAGAGATGATGAACGTAGCGAAAGAAAAATCTCAAGAGATTCAAAACGCTTACGATCTGATTAAAAAGGTCAAAGGCTTTAAGTAATTTTGTCAAAATCTAGAAAGTTAAAAGGGCACTTGGTGCCCTTTTTAGCTTTTGGGTTACGGGTGACCAAAAGCGTTGCAAGCTGAAAGGTGGCGATAAATTAGTCAGTTTGATTCAAACTCCAATCGTATTCGTACTTCACTTTTCCAGAGAAGTCTTTGTACTGTGGCGCGTACTTCGCGATGTGGTTGAAGACTTGTTTTTCTCCACCAAAGTCCGCTGCAAACCAATCATAAATGGAAGACAGCTGTGCCGTGTTTCCTTGAATGGATACGCCTTTGTTGCTGTTAATAAACGTTCTGGCAGCACTTTCAAGTAAGGCTTCAGTGTTTTCGGCAGTGAATGCTTGAGCTTGTAGGTTAGGGCATCCCAAACTTGCACAATTTACGGCGTAGTGCGTTCTTGGGTCATTCCAAATTGGACGCAAAATTCGATGTTCAATATCGTTTAAAGTTAGATCCTTCCCGTTGACCACGACCACATCGTCTCCCCAAGGCCCAAAGCTAAATAAACCACCTAGCTTGGTGATGGATTCGACGGGATAGTTATCCAAAATAAGATCTACCGTGATGGCGTTGTAAAGGTTCACCCAATAGGCGTATTGCTCTGCTTGGTTGTACTGCAATGGATCGAGTTTTACCAGTCGTCGGATGTACTGCTTTAACTTCGCTTTGTCGGAAGCCGTGACTTTGCTATAGCGGAACAAAGTATTCTCACCTTGTTCAACCAAGTAATTGTCTAACAGTTGTTGCCATTCCTGGTGCGAAATGTGTGTTTGGTTGGCCTGATTCGATTGTTGCCAATACGGCCACAAGTCAGATTTAGGAGCAGCGAACGCTGAGAAAGAAACCAGAGCACACAATAGCAATAACAGACGCTTCATAGAGATACCTTTGAATGAGATATTGTTGATAGTGTAGACCTGTTGAGTGCTTGTTTTCTTTCAGTAATCAGTTATCTGTTGCCTTTATTTTCCGTCATTCCGAGGAGCATAAGCGACAGC
This sequence comes from Vibrio sp. A1-1, assembly GCF_021728175.1. Classification (NCBI taxonomy): domain Bacteria; kingdom Pseudomonadati; phylum Pseudomonadota; class Gammaproteobacteria; order Vibrionales; family Vibrionaceae; genus Vibrio; species Vibrio sp. A1-1. The sequence goes on along the minus strand of NZ_JAKKCL010000013.1, from coordinate 31,107 downwards.
AGGAATCTAATCCCCACAAACGCTTGAGTAAAGAAAGTATGAATCTGCACAGTACATTCTGGCAGTCGATCCTGAATCACGCTCCTTCGCCGCTGTTCAGGATGACGAATTTCAACAGAGGCGTTCGGTATTTCGTAAGTAAAGCGCTATAAAATCAGTCACTTAAAGCATTGAAAGGGCCAACAATTGCCAGCCCTTGATTTGTGTATTTACTAAGGCGTTTTAACGCAAAAAGCTTGGGATATTCGCTTCGTATTCCGCAATTTTGTCCTCGTGTTGAAGCGTTAGCCCAATATTGTCTAAACCATTTAACAAACAGTGACGACGGAACTCATCAATTTCAAAGCTGTACTCTTTGCCGTTGGCACGAACCACATTCGCTTCTAGGTCGACCTCGACTTCTGCACCTTCATTTACCTCAACAAACTGGAAGATTTCATCCACTTCTTGTTCAGTCAAACGAACTGGCACCATTTGGTTGTTGATCGAGTTGCCGTAAAAGATATCGGCAAAGCTTGGTGCGATCATCGCTTTTATGCCGTAATCCGCCAGTGCCCACGGTGCGTGCTCGCGAGATGAGCCACAGCCGAAGTTTTCACGAGCCAGCAAGATAGACGCGCCTTGGTAGCGAGGTGCGTTCATCACGAACTCTGGATTTGGCTGTTCGCCAGCATCATCTAGGAAGCGCCAGTCATGGAACAAGTGTTTACCAAAGCCTAGGCGAGACACCTTTTGTAGGAACTGTTTTGGAATGATGGCATCAGTATCAACGTTCGCTGCATCTAGAGGAACAACTAAGCCTGTATGTTGTTTAAAGCCTGACATTTGTTTGCTCCTTAGTCTAGTTCACGAATATCTACAAAGTGACCAGCAATTGCTGCTGCCGCTGCCATCGCAGGGCTCACTAGGTGGGTACGGCCATCACGACCTTGACGGCCTTCAAAGTTACGGTTTGAAGTAGACGCACAACGTTCATGTGGACCCAAACGGTCGTTGTTCATTGCTAGACACATCGAGCAACCTGGTAGGCGCCACTCAAAGCCCGCCTCTTTAAAGATGACATCTAGGCCTTCTGCTTCCGCCTGCGCCTTTACTTGCTCAGAGCCAGGAACGATTAGCGCTTGAACGTGAGACGCGACTTTGCGACCTTTCGCCACTTCCGCCGCGGCGCGCATGTCTTCGATACGTGAGTTAGTACAAGAACCAACGAAGACTTTATCGACGTTGTAATCCGACAATGACTTGCCCGCTTCCAGACCCATGTAAGCCAGTGCTTTTTCTGCCGATGCTTTTTCTACTGGGTCGGCAAAACTTTCTGGGGCTGGGATTGGTTGGTCTACCGCGATAACCTGGCCTGGGTTAGTACCCCAAGTGACTTGCGGTTTGATATCCGCTGCGTTTAGTGTCACGACAGCATCAAACTGGGCATCATCGTCAGTTTTTAATGTCTTCCAATATTCTACAGCGGCATCAAAATCCGCACCTTGAGGTGAGAACTTACGGCCTTTGATGTATTCGAATGTAGTTTCATCTGGCGCAATCAAACCGGCTTTTGCACCTAACTCAATCGCCATATTACATACGGTCATGCGACCTTCCATTGAAAGGTCTGTGATCGCTTCACCACAGAATTCAACTACGTAGCCTGTACCGCCTGCTGCTGTTGTTTCACCGATGATCGCTAGCACAATGTCTTTCGCCGTGATGCCCGGAGCCACTTTGCCTTTCACTTCGATCTTCATCGTTTTAGCGCGCGCTTGTTTTAGCGTTTGAGTTGCTAATACGTGCTCAACTTCAGATGTACCAATACCAAAAGCTAGCGAGCCGAATGCACCGTGTGTAGCCGTGTGCGAGTCACCACAAACAATCGTCATGCCCGGTAGGGTAATACCAAGCTCTGGGCCCATAACGTGCACAATACCTTGGTATTTATGGTTGATGTCGTAAAGCGTAACGCCAAACTCTTCACAGTTTTTCGATAGCGTTTCCATCTGGATACGAGCCATCTCACCGGATGCGTTAATGTCTTTGGTGGTGGTCGAAACGTTGTGGTCCATAGTGGCAAAAGTTTTGCTGACCTGACGCACTTTACGACCTTTTTCACGCAAGCCGTCAAATGCTTGTGGAGAGGTCACTTCATGTACCAAGTGACGGTCGATGTACAAGATAGGGTTTTCCCCTTCTGCTGCGACGGCAACGTGTGCGTCGTAGACTTTTTCGTATAGTGTTTTGCCCATTGTTTGCTTCCTTTCCTCGTCGCCTTTGCCGCAATAACTGCGTTAGCGACACCCATTTATCCAGTTATTTAGCAAACTAAACGCCTTAATATAAATGGGCTTGCCGCCTTGCTATTGCACCAATGACTTAGAGGAAAGCCATTGGTTGACTGAGGATTTAGTATTTATTATGAATCTGTTTTGTATTAAGAGTTTAAGATGTACTCAGCGATCTTATCGCCCATCTCAGACGTCGAAAGTGCTGGGTTGTCACCAGCAAGGTCACCCGTTAGCTCACCCGCTGATAATGCTTTTGAAACTGCCGTTTCGATGTCTTGTGCCGCCGTTTCCTCACCTAGGCTATAACGTAGCATCAGTGCCGCAGACAGGATTTGTGCCACAGGGTTAGCGATGTTCTTACCTGCGATATCTGGTGCACTGCCACCTGCTGGCTCGTACAGACCGAATTTGCTTTCGTTTAGACTTGCTGATGGCAACATACCCATAGAGCCTGTGATCATCGCGCATTCATCAGAAATGATGTCGCCGAAGATGTTTGAACACAGCATTACGTCGAACTGAGCAGGGTCTTTGATAAGCTGCATAGTCGCGTTATCAATGTACATATGTGACAACTCGACATCTGGGTAGTCTTTTGCGATTTCTTCGACTACTTCACGCCATAAGATAGAGCTTTGTAGAACGTTCGCTTTGTCGATAGAGCACACTTTCTTGCGACGTAGACGAGCTGACTCAAAAGCGATTTTTGCAATACGTTCGATCTCAAAGCGGTGGTACACCTCAGTGTCGAACGCTTTCTCTGTTGCGCCTTCACCTTCACGACCTTTCGGTTGGCCGAAGTAGATACCACCCGTCAGTTCACGGACTACCACGATGTCAAAGCCGCGACCCGAGATGTCTGCACGTAACGGTGAGAAAGCTTCAAGACCTGAGTGAATTTGCGCTGGACGTAGGTTACAAAATAGTTGGAAGTGTTTACGTAGTGGAAGTAGGGCACCGCGTTCAGGTTGGTCGTTTGGTGGTAAGTGCTCCCACTTAGGGCCGCCAACCGAGCCGAATAGGACTGCATCAGACTCTTCACATGCTTTTATTGTGCTCTCTGGAAGTGGGCAACCGTGATTGTCGATCGCGATACCACCGACATCATGCTCGTCACGCTCAAACGCAATACCATGTTTCTTTTCGATTGCATCCAATACTTTATGTGCCTGCGCCATTACTTCCGGGCCAATGCCGTCACCGGGTAGGACGGCAATTTTGTACGATTTGTCTGTCATGTTAATCCTTTAAGTTTTCTAATTTTGAGCTTAATTATTTCAACGAGTGTGTTCTTTCCTGAGCCGTGTAGCCCGGTTGTTATTACACAGTCGCAATCTTTTTCTGCTTCATTTCTTCGATTTTATCTGCACGATGAATGCTGTTAATAACGTGCAATAATGCTTGGCCGGAAGCCTCAACGATGTCGGTGGAAACACCCGTACCGTGGTATTTGCGACCTTTGTAGTTGGCAATGATGTCTGCTTGACCCAAACCATCTTCACCTTCACCTTTCGCGGTTAGGTCGAATTTATCCAGTACGATGTCGTAGCCTGTCACGCGGTAGATACATTGGTATAGCGCATCAACTGGGCCATTACCGACCGCTGCTTCACACATTTCTTCATCACCGCATTGCATTTTGATGCTGGTGGTGGCCATTACGCTGCCAGACTGCACGCTTAGGTAGCTCAATTTGTAGAAGTCATCTTCTTCACGCAAGTTCGAGAAGTGCATTAGGGCTTCTAGGTCGTAATCGAACACTTGGCCTTTGCGGTCAGCAAGTTTCAAGAAATCCGCATACAGTGCGTCTAGGTTGTACTCGTCTTCGTTGTAACCCATGTTGTCCATATGGCTCTTCACGGCAGCGCGACCGCTGCGGCTGGTTAGGTTCAGAGCTTGGTTTTTTAGGCCAATAGACTCAGGGGTCATGATTTCGTAGGTATTCTTATTCTTCAACATACCATCTTGGTGGATGCCTGAAGAGTGGCTAAACGCATTTGCACCCACAATTGCTTTATTGCTTTGAATCGGCATATTGCATAGCTGGCTAACCAACTTACTGGTGCGGTGAATTTCATCATGCTTAATGCCAGTGTGAACGCCCAAGAACTCTTGACGCGTCTTGATGATCATTGCGATCTCTTCAAGTGAACAGTTACCCGCTCGCTCTCCAATGCCATTAATCGTTCCTTCTATCTGACGTGCGCCAGCTTGAACGGCGGCAATAGAGTTGGCAACTGACATCCCCAAATCGTCGTGACAGTGAACGGAGATGATCGCTTTATCAATGTTTGGAACGCGGTTGAAAAGGGTTTGAATAATGCCACCAAACTCGCTTGGTACTGTGTAGCCAACGGTATCTGGAATGTTGATTGTGCTCGCACCTGCATTGATGGCAGCTTCTACCATGCGACATAGGTTGTCGATAGGAGTACGCCCTGCATCTTCACAAGAAAACTCGACATCATCGGTGTAGTTACGCGCATGTTTAACGGCGTTGACCGCCATTTCAAGTACATCGTCGTAGCTGCGGCGTAGTTTGTCTTCTACGTGAATGGTGGAAGTGGCTAAAAACGTGTGAATACGGAATTGGTCGGCCACTTTTAATGCTTCAGCGGCGGCATCAATATCTTTCGCAACGGCACGCGAAAGGGCACAAACTCGACTGTTTTTGATGTTTTTTGCAATGGTTTGTACCGACTCGAAATCACCTGGTGAAGAGATTGGGAAGCCAGCTTCGATAACATCAACGCCGAGTCTTTCCAGCGCATAGGCAATTTGCAGTTTTTCTTTAACCGTCAAGCTTGCTGACAACGCTTGCTCGCCATCACGCAATGTGGTGTCGAATATAATGACCTGATCGTTCATGTTTGCTTCCTTCCTGATTTCTGCACTTTACGTGCAAGTTAATCGTTTACTTCCAGTATTTAGATATAAAAAAACCCGCATTCTCATGCGGGTTCTTAGAAATTGGTGTGGTTATTTTTCTTCCACAGCCTACCCGCGCGAACTGGTCACGATCAGGAGGAGGCTAAGCAGAATAGAAAAATGAGCTGACATAGTTGTTAAGCTTTCCACATAATTAAGTTAACAAATTAGTACCGCACTCCATGGAGCGCGTCAACCCTAAAGTCGATTTTTTATTCATATCGGATGAGTCTTTTCATTTGCTCGAGAAAAATGATGCGCTAAGTGAAACAGCATGGTGCGATAGAAACGTGCTAGAAGAGGCAAGTTCTCATCAAGTTTGCGACGTTTCATTACCAAAACAAACATTGGGATTGCGACTTGTCACACAAAGGCCCGAATTGTTTGGCAAAAGTTTTGAATGACCATTTATAGTAGTGCAGTTGCACTAGGTAAAAAGAAGGGTTAAGGAATAATGAGGTTAGCAAAACAATTTGGACGTTCAGCCGCAGTATTTACTCTGGTCAGCTTATCGGGTTGTCAGCTGTTTCAAGCTCAAACCTATATGGCAGAGATTTCCCCTGTTGCTATTAATGATCACTCTCAGAGTGTCATGGTGATTAATGATCAAATGGATCGATTCTTGAGCTACGAGGGACGTGAATCGTTTTTGAATCAAATGCTCGTTGCTCTTGAGTCGGACAGTCGAGATAAATTTAAAGGCAAAGATCCGGAAACCTATTCGTGGTGGAAGATCCGAGTGCAACCTAGTGAGAAACAACAAGCGGAAGTCTTCCGACCAACAGCTGACGGTGTGGATACCTCAAACCCCGTTGAGTTTATGGATGTCTCCTATCGCTCTAAGACCACATTAAACCTGCGATCCAAGCCGAGCCTAGAAGGAGAAAAGCTTGGCGTGTTATCGAAAGGGGAAGTTTTTAATGTGTTGGCAAAAGTGCTTGATCAACCTTGGTTTCTCGTTGAACAGAAAGGCGTGATAAAAGGTTATGTCCATAAGGATTATGCGCGCAGCAATGTGGTAAATCGTGACATTCTATCGACACAGCCTAATCCTCTTTTAGAGTCTGCTTCGAGCACAACTGAGCAAACGGGCATCGGGCATGAACTGTCAGGAAATTACACTTGCCGCTCCCTTAGCTACGAGTTGACAAAAGATGGCGAAATGACGATGGGCTCTTTGCGCGCCTGTCGTAAGAAGAGAAAAGTCTGGTATATCGATACGCCTCAACCGCAGCAAGCAAACCCTTCTTAAGCGTTCTCTCCTATGATTGTGCTCAATAGATAGATTATTGGGCACACCCTAATTTGGCATTTGTCATTAATTGTCCAAACTCCCGTCATGCAGTTGTCACCTAAACCTCCTACTTTTCACACAACGGCGTTGTCAAAGTAAGGAAAGGCCACATGCGAACCATAGAGACAATTACACAGCCAATTGCAACCATTGCTAAGTTTGATTTAGCGCTCTCTAGTGTTTGTCTTAAGCACCGTTTTAATCAGCAAGTTGCCAACATCAGTAAAGGAGTCTCCCACAGTGGTGACGGACATCTGTACTTGGTGCTAGGTTTATTAGCTTGGTATTTAGATAAAGAGCAGGGAGTTTGGTTTTTACTGGCGGGTTTACTTGCTTTTGCCATCGAGTTGCCAATTTATTGGACGCTGAAAAACAGTTTTAAGCGTCGTCGCCCTGAAGAACTCAGTGCACTCCTTCCTGCTTTTATTACCCCATCTGATCGCTACAGTCTTCCTTCAGGACACACTGCCGCTGCATTTGTCATGGCGACGCTGATTGATCATTTCTATCCGAGCCTAGGCGTTGCTGCATTCTTTTGGGCAAGTTTAATCGGAACCGCGCGAATCTTATTGGGTGTGCACTTTTTTACCGATGTCGTCATTGGTGCACTGCTTGGCAGTCTTTGTGGTGGATTAGCGATTGCGATGTTGGGAGGCTAATTGATGAAAATCTTATACGGTGTTCAAGGTACAGGAAACGGACATATTGCGCGTGCGAGGGCGATGAGTCATGCGTTTAAAGAGCACGATGTTGAGGTCGATTTTTTGTTTTCTGGACGAGCGCCTGAAAAGTACTTTTCAATGGAAGCGTTTGGTGATTATCAGACTCGCCGAGGCTTCACCTTTATCACTGAAAAAGGTTCAGTGAACTATGCGAAAACAGCATTGAGTAACAATTTGGTGCAATTTTGCAAAGAAGTTAAACAGCTTGATTTGTCGTCCTATGATCTCGTGCTCAATGATTTCGAGCCTGTTACGGCATGGGCGGCAAAACAACAAAATAAGCCGTCGATTGGTATCAGTCACCAAAATGCTTTCCGTTATCCAGTGCCGTTAAAGGGAGCGAGTTGGTTAGACAAATCCGTCATTGAATACTTTGCGCCTTCTCAACACCACCTCGGTTTGCATTGGCATCATTTTGACCAGCCTTTGTTGCCGCCAATTGTACATACCGTCGATAGCCAAGCGGAAAATGACGATTTTGTTTTGGTTTACCTACCGTTCGAATCCATTGAAGACATCTCGGATTTACTGTTCCATTTTAACCAGCAAGCGTTCATCTGTTATCACCCCGATGTGATCGAATGTGAGCAGGTGGAAAACATAGAATTACGCCCTTTATGCCACAGCAACTTTCAGCATCATTTGCATCGCTGTAGTGGTGTCATTGCCAATGGTGGATTTGAGCTCCCTTCGGAAGCTCTGTCTCTAGGGAAAAAATTATTGCTTAAGCCACTCGCAGGTCAGTTTGAGCAACAAAGCAATGTCGCGACCTTAGAAGACTTAGGGCTTGCGATGTCGATGGAGAGCTTAGACATTCCCGCAGTACGCCAGTGGCTAAAGGAGCAGCAAGCCGAAAGTGTGAAATACCCAGATGTTGCTCAGGCCATTGTTCATTGGGTATTGCAAGGCGCGTGGGATTCACAAGCGGAGTTATCCAAACAGTTGTGGGAGCAAGTTGATTTCCCAAGTTACGTGTCGAACATTTAAGTACGTTGTTCTAAGTACATTGTTCCTTCCTATTTTTGACACGATTTTGTTGCAGCCTTTCAATCTAGAAGGCTGCATTTTTATTCTTTCTCTTTCATTTCTATTCAATGTGTATTTGCTGATAATTTGACTGATAAGTGCAAATTTCACTCAGAGATATAGTCGTCATCTGTTGGTTCGCTCTCAACTAATAACTGCGGCAAATGCATGCGTGTGGTGACCATCCGTCTCATCAATTTGCTAAATACTTCCTCAAAGAATGCGCTTTTACGTGTTTTATAGTTTTTTATGTTTTTATCAAATTATTGTTATTTAAGGAGTAAATACCTAATCGGCTAAAATTTACTGATTAAATATCAATCTAGTTGCGAAACCGCAATCGATTAGTTGATAGTACAGTTCGAGCCGGAAGTATCCGGACAGCAAATATAATAAAAAGTTAGGTTATCTATTCGTAAAATGATTCGAATCCAGCCGCCGTCTTTTGTGCGAGATGGGATTCTATTCGTTATGAATTTAATGAACAAAGTTGACGATTACAAAAGAGGCGCACTCAATGTTAGAGAAGAAAGATGCGATGAGCGCAATTGCTAGCTACCGTATGGAAAGCACTTTGCGTGGTGTAGATTTAAACCTACTGACTGTATTTGATGCTGTGATGCAAGAGCAAAATATTACTCGTGCAGCACATAACTTAGGCATGTCTCAGCCGGCAGTAAGTAATGCCGTGGCACGCCTAAAAGTGATGTTTAACGACGAGCTGTTTATGCGCCAAGGCCGTGGTATTCAGCCAACGCAACGCGCTCGTCAGTTGTTTGGCCCAATTCGCCAAGCATTACAGCTGATTCGTAATGAACTTCCTAGCTCCGTATTCCAACCAGAATCTTCGACTCGCTTATTTAAGTTGGCGATTTGCAGCCCTTGTGACATGCGTTTTGCTCCGAAGATCATGGCAAAAGTGAATCAACAAGCACCAAATGTTCAGCTTCACCTAGATGCAGAATTTGACCGTCTGTTGTCTGAGCGTATGCGCTATCAAGAAATTGATTTCGTGATCGATTATGCTCGCTTTGATGAGCAAGGTTTCTCAAGTACTGAAATCTTCAAAGATGAATTAGTGGTTATCGCGTCAAAAACACACCCACGCATTCAAGGTGGTGTAACGGCCGAGCAACTGCTTAACGAAAAACATGCGAAGTTATCGAAAGTGCACGGTCAACGTAGCTTCTCAGAACAAGCATATCGTGAACTGGATTGCCAAGCCGCGTACGAAGGCTCTAGTCTAAGCAACCTACTATATGTGGTAGGTCAATCTGAGCTTGTGACTATCGCGCCACGTTGGATGGCAGAAAATGCGGTAAACAGTGATCAGCTGCAAATTCTAGACTTCCCATTTGCAAATAAGGAAATCAGCGGCTTCTTAAGTTGGCATGAATCAAGTGAAAAAGATAAAGGCCACATTTGGCTGCGCGATCAACTGATGATCACTTGTGGTGAAGTGGTTGCAGCAAAATAAGATGACGTTTGGTCTTATCGGTTAAGACCATATTGGTAATCATCAATTTTTACAATTCATTGGTCCCCGAGAGATTTTGTCTCTCGGGGCTTTTTGTTTTAGCAATCAACAATCGAAACAGTAAGTTAAATAGAGTAATCATTCAGCAGTTTTGGGTATGTTCGCGACGTATAAGTGATAGTTGTCTCTTATTAGTGATAAGTTTGATACTGGTCAGTTGCGTTTTAGCAAGCCGTGAGTACACTTGTTCGCTCAATTAGCTTACGCCTGTAAGCCAAAAGGTAAGTAAAAGAATGGCCAAGTTAGATTTTCATATCGTTAAACGTATTCGTGAACAAATTGCGAACGGTGGTACACGCGTTGCACTCAAGCATAAAGTGGGTGAGGAATGGCAAGGTATTACGTGGACGCAATTTGGTCAGCAAGTTGATGCTTTATCACTTGCACTTTTGGCTCAGGGATTAGGAGTCCAAGATAAAATCGGCATTTTCTCGAACAACATGCCGCAATGGACGATTGCTGATATTGCAGCGCTACAACTACGCGGCGTAACAGTACCTATTTACCCAACCAATACCGCCGCTCAGTCGGCGTACATCATTGACAACGCAGACGTCAAAGTGCTGTTTGTTGGTGAGCAGCCACAATTTGACGCAGCAGTGAGCATTTTCGACCAGTGCGAGCAGTTAGAGCTCATTGTTGCCATGTCTGATGATATCGAACTTGGCGAGCATGATTTCGTTATCTCTTGGCAAGCATTTGTCGCCAAAGGCGATACCACATACCAAGTTGAATTAGACGCACGTTTAGAGCAAGCAAAGGAAGATGATCTACTTACGCTGATCTACACCTCGGGCACAACAGGCCAACCAAAGGGTGTCATGTTGGACTACGCAAACATTGCGGCGCAATTGGAAGGGCACGATCAACGCTTGAGCCTTTCTCAAAGTGATGTGTCACTGTGTTTCCTTCCGCTGTCACACGTATTTGAACGCGCTTGGACCTTTTATGTGTTGTACAAAGGGGCGACCAACTGCTATTTGCAAGACACCATGCAGGTACGTGATGCACTGAGCCAAGTGCAACCTACCGTGATGTGTGCCGTGCCGCGTTTCTATGAGAAGATCTTCTCTGCGATTCACGAGAAAGTGTCTCGCGCGCCAATTCATCGCAAGATCATGTTTACTTGGGCTGTGAACATGGGCGCAAAAATGGCCGCTTGTCATCAAGAAAAACGTCAGCCATCTCTCATGCTGCGCAAGTCATATGCCCTGGCGGATAAATTGGTTCTGAGCAAGCTGCGTGCGTTACTTGGTGGACAAATCAACTTTATGCCGTGTGGCGGTGCAAAGTTAGATGAAACCATAGGCCGATTCTTCCACGCGATTGGTATCAATGTGAAGTTAGGTTACGGCATGACTGAAACCACGGCGACAGTATCGTGTTGGGATGATAAGTGCTTTAACCCAGACTCTATTGGTATGTCTATGCCTGGCGCGCAAGTGAAGATCGGCGAGAACAACGAGATTCTGGTGCGTGGTCCAATGGTGATGCGTGGCTATTACAAAATGCCAGAAGAGACCGAAAAGACCTTTGATGAGCACGGTTTCCTAAAAACTGGCGATGCGGGTTACATTGATGAAAATGGCAACCTGTTCATCACTGATCGTATCAAAGAGTTGATGAAAACTTCAGGTGGTAAATACATCGCTCCACAAATGATTGAAGGTGCGATTGGTAAAGACCACTTCATCGAGCAAATCGCGGTTATCGCGGACACGCGTAAGTTTGTCTCGGCGCTGATTGTGCCGTGTTTTGATTCTCTTGAAGAGTATGCGAAAGAGCTGAATATCAAGTATCACGATCGCGTTGAATTGATTAAGCATCACCAAGTGGTCGAAATGCTTGAGAAGCGTGTTAACGATCTCCAAAAAGAGTTGGCAAAGTTTGAACAGGTGAAGAAGTTTAAACTGTTACCAAGAGCTTTCTCTATGGATGATGGTGAGTTAACGCCAACTCAAAAACTGCGTCGTAAAGTCATCAATGACAAATACCAAAATGAAATTGAAGAAATGTATAAGGAAAAGTCAGAGAAAAAGTAACTTAAGCTGACTTAGATTTTATATTGATGAAAATATCCCCAGTGATGTGATTGCGCATTACTGGGGATTTTTGTTTGTGTTGATTCTTTCTATTTTGCTCACCAAATACAGCTATTTAGCACCCTATACTTAATAGGTTCTGAAATAATGTTCTTTTTTTGAACGTTAAATTTTTAGGTTGTACTGTGAAATAAGGTAAGTGTGGCTGCTATTCCTACTAACATTCTAATTACTAGCATCTTGTTCAAAAAGTAGACCAATCTCTCATTAGACCCGTTGATAATAAAACGTTACATTTGTTGGGTAACCTTGCGGGATGTTATGACGAACGCAAGACATAGCCGAAAACGTGGAAGTATTTCGATTAGGCTACGAATAAGACCTAGACTATGTAAAACCAGACCAATCCGTTGACCTTACGGTGAGGAAACTGGCTAAGGAGAGCAATTATGACAGCAATGTTGTCAGGCGCAGAGATGGTGGTTCAATCTCTGATAGAAGAGCACGTAGAGCAGATCTTTGGCTACCCAGGTGGCTCCGTTTTGGATATCTACGATGCACTGCATGCCAAAACCGATCAAATCAAACACGTACTTGTAAGGCATGAGCAAGCCGCCACTCATATGGCAGATGGTTACGCTCGCGCTACCGGTAAACCGGGTGTCGTACTGGTATGTTCAGGTCCAGGCGCGACCAATACCATTACAGGTATTGCCACGGCCTATATGGACTCCATCCCAATGATCGTTATCTCGGGTAACGTACCTAATAGCCTAATTGGTAATGATGCTTTCCAAGAATGTGACATCGTTGGTGTTTCTCGCCCAGTGGTCAAACACAGCTTTTTAGTGAAAAAAGCGGAAGATATTCCTGAAACGATCAAGAAAGCGTTTTATATCGCGACCACAGGTCGACCTGGTCCAGTAGTGATTGACTTGCCGAAAGATGTAATGAATCCGCAAATCAAACTGCCTTACCAATACCCAGAAACGCTTTCAATGCGTTCTTACAAGCCGACGACGTCGGGTCATAAAGGCCAGATTAAAAAAGCCCTTAAATCGCTGTTAGAAGCGAAAAAGCCAGTGCTTTATATCGGTGGTGGTGCTGTAATTTCTGGCGCTCATGAACATATTTTAGAGCTCTCCGACAAGCTGAACCTTCCAGTAGTCAGTACGTTGATGGGACTAGGCGCATTCCCTGGAACACATAAAAACTCACTGGGCATGCTGGGTATGCATGGTACTTACGAAGCCAATATGGCGATGCATGAAGCGGATCTCATTTTTGGTATCGGTGTGCGTTTTGATGATCGCACGACGAACAACCTTGAAAAATACTGCCCAAACGCAAAAGTCATGCATATTGATATCGATCCATCATCGATCTCGAAAAACGTGAAAGTGGATTTACCTATCGTAGGCTCTGCGGAAAAAGTGCTCACAACCATGCTTGGCCTGCTGGCAGAGCAAGAAGGTGGGAATGATCAAGATGCTATCACCGCATGGTGGGATGACATTCAGGTGTGGCGTGACCGCAACTGTTTGGCTTATGAGAAGTCACCAGAGCGAATTAAACCACAGCAAGTGATTGAAACCTTACACAAGCTGACCAATGGTGATGCGTATGTTGCTTCTGATGTGGGTCAGCACCAGATGTTTGCAGCACTTTACTACCCATTTAACAAACCACGCCGTTGGATCAACTCGGGTGGATTGGGCACTATGGGATTTGGCCTTCCGGCTGGTATGGGTGTTAAGTTTGCCATGCCACAAGAAGAAGTCGTGGTTGTTACGGGCGATGGCAGTATTCAAATGAATATCCAAGAGCTTTCGACAGCGATGCAATACGACATTCCATTGAAGATCATCAACCTAAACAACCGATTCTTAGGCATGGTAAAACAGTGGCAAGACATTATTTATCAAGGTCGTCACTCTAATTCTTACATGAGTTCTGTTCCTGATTTTGCAGCGATTGCAGAAGCTTATGGTCACGTCGGTATTCGTATCGAAACGCCTGATCAGCTCGAAGAAGGGCTACAAAAAGCGTTGGATATGAAAGATCGTCTGGTGTTTGTGGACATCAACGTAGACGAAACCGAACACGTATACCCGATGCAAATCAAAGGTGAGGGTATGGATAAAATGTGGCTAAGCAAAACGGAGAGAACTTAATATGAGACACATTATTTCATTGCTATTGGAAAACCAACCGGGTGCGTTGTCTCGTGTTGTTGGCTTGTTCTCTCAACGTGGTTACAACATTGAATCTTTGACGGTATCACCGACAGATGATGAAACGCTGTCGCGAATGAACATTACCACGACGTCTGATGAGATGCAGTTGGAGCAAATTCAGAAGCAGTTACACAAATTGATCGATGTGCTGAAAGTACAAGAAGTCACCGAGTATGAACACATCGAACGTGAACTGATGATGGTGAAAGTGAAAGCCAGCGGTTTTGCGCGAGCAGAAGTGAAACGGACGGCAGACATCTTCCGTGGCCAGATCGTGGATGTCACTGCTGCTCAGTACACGGTACAACTTGCGGGCACGAGTGAAAAGTTGGATGCTTTCATTCAAGCGATATCTGAAGTAACTGAAGTCGTCGAAGTTGCTCGTAGTGGGGTAGTGGGCATTGCCCGAGGTGAGCGCGCACTCAAACCGTAATTGTCTAATTGCATATAGAAAAGCCACTTAATCTAAGTGGCTTTTTGTTTAGAAAATAACAATTAATGATATAATTGTCGTTTTAGTAAGCATTATAGGCAGTAGACGCGTGAAAATACCTAAGCGAGTCGGCACATTGTTGGCGACAGCACTATTTTTTAGTGCGCTCACTGCAGTTTACTATTATCAGAAATATCTGACGTTATTAGAGAGTAACGTTGAGAATACCGCTCAAGAAGCATTACACCAACTGGCTTATACTGGTCGCGAATACAACAATATTCAGGATCAAATTGAGACGATCAGCGATCTTCTCGGTCACAGCCAAAGTCTTTACGACTATCTACGTCAGCCGAACCGAGTCAACCTTTCTATCTTAGAAGATATGTGGATCTCGGTTGCGATCAACCAAAAGCTATATAAACAAATTCGTTTTCTTGATATTACCGGTCAGGAAAAAGCACGGATTAATTACGATTTCAAAACGGGTATCGCTGCACCCGCCCTCATATTACATGACAAGTCAGAGCGGGATTATTTTCATTACGCGCAAGGTTTAGGTAATGATGAAATTGCGTCGTGGGGGATTGAGCTGGAGCGAGAAAATGGTGAGCTTGTTTACCCTTATAGCCCTTCATTGCGTATTCTGATGCCGATTTCTCTCAATGGGAAACGCGAAGGGTATCTTGTTCTTAATGTTGATATTGAGTATTTATCTTCTCGACTCAACTACTCACCGGTGCGGGATTTTCATATTGAGCTAATTAAAAGTGATGGCTTTTATATCGCGAGTCCTAAGTCATCACGCTTGTACGGCAATATTATCCCAGCTCGTTCTCAATTTAATTTTGGCCGGATGTACCCCAACATTTGGCGCACGATGATCTCAGAAGTTTCGGGCTATGAGTACAACGGCTCGAATTTGATTGCGTATAGCACGATCCAATTTGTTTCTAGTGAACCACTTCATCTGGTGATTGATCTCACGAATGAGCAATTACTATCTCGATCTCAGCGAGATATTGATGACTTAATCCAAGAAGCGTTTTTTGTATTAAGTTTGGTGTTTGGTTTTACTTTACCAACGACCGCGCTAGCCCTGCACTATCGACGTCATAGTATGGAATCGAAGTTAGCTCGGGCTGCACTTGATGGCATGACTGCGGTGATGATCTCAGATGCGTCGCACCGAATCATTATGGTGAACCAAGAATTTGAAAACATGATGGGCTATTCCACCAAGCATACTCAAGGCTGGAATGCGCATAATCTAATTTTCTTACCGGAAGATCTCGAGTCGACCCTCAATATTTGGAATAAGCTTGCGAACGAGCACGTTTGGGAAGGTGAGGTTCGTTGTCGAACCAAGTTTAATCACGTATTTACCGCCATTATGCGCATTCAGGCAAACTTAACCAAGTCAGGTAAAGTAAGCTATTACATCACGTCGCTGGTGGATATTTCCGAGCAAAAAGAGCTGGAAGAAAAGCTACGCAACCTCAGTGAAAAAGATGGTTTGACGGGCTTGTGGAACCGCCGAAAATTTGAAGAGCAATTAGCGCAATATGCCGGGATTATTGAGCGTTATCCTGACAGTCCCCCAGCGTGTTTGGCGTTGTTTGATATTGACCACTTTAAGCGCATTAACGATGAACTTGGGCACGATGAAGGGGACAAAGTGATTTGCAGTGTCGCTGAGACTCTTCTTAAAGAGGTGCGCAGTACTGACTTTGTGTCTCGTGTCGGTGGTGAGGAATTTGCGGTGATCATGCCGCATACCACACTCGAAGAAGCAGAAGTTGTATTGAACCGGTTACGTGTGGCGGTTCAACTGCGCAGTGATAGAGCGATTACCGTTAGCGCCGGGTATAGTGATTTAACCTCCGATCGCACGCGTACTTATAAATGTGCTGATATTGCCTTGTATGAATCCAAAAGTGCAGGGCGTAACTGCGTATCGCTATGCCATAGTTTCGATGATATTGCTTAGCTCTTTTTCAAAAACAAAAAATCGGGGATAGACCCCGATTTTTATGCTTATTTTAGCCTCAGCGTTATTCGCTAGCCAGTATGCGATATTGGTTGTCGATGGCCGCTTCGATACACTGCATTGACTGTCTCAAATAACGCTCTAGATAACCTAAAGCATCCTGGCTCTTTTTATCTAACGACGTCTTCATCAGCATTTCTTGTTCATCGATATTACAGTGCCCTGGGTTTCCAGTACCTAACATTTGCATAGCAAAATATTGGTAACGCTTAATTTGCGTGAGTAGATCGCGGAAAAAACCAAACATATTGGCAGAGCCAGCGCCTTCAAACAGCGCAGTAAGAAACTGATTATGGCGTTCTTCCCATTCCTTCCAGCAAAAGCTTTCGCCAGATTTAGAGCGGGATAACTTGTGATAAGCGGTTAGGACGTCCAGTTCCCAATTTTCATCGCCAATCACAATTGCTTTATTTAGTAGGCATGCAGAGACCATTTGTAGGCTCTCGTACAAGTCATTCAACTCATCTTTACATACAGGTGCAACCCAGCAGCCTTTTTGCGGCTCCAGTTTGACGTATTTGCTCCACGATAACTGCACCAAAGCTTCGCGAATGGGTGACGCTCCTACGTTGTACTTCTCTTTGAGTTCCGCAACCACGAGTTTTTGACCCGGTTTAAGCACGCCATCGAGAATATCCTGACGGATCATTTTTGATACTTTGTCGGTAAGAGTGGGACTGGACACATACACCTCATAGAAATTTTAATCGTGACGACAAAATTAAACAGTACGCAATTCTGCGCATGGTGAATGATACAGTTAGGCTATTATTAGAGCAAGAAAGCCATATAAAAAAAGAGGGCATAAGCCCTCTTTATCAATCAACTGAAGTATGAAAAGTTCAGTATTATAGTACGTGTACAGAAGCTGTGTTCGTAGTGCCTGAAGCGACTAGAGCACCAGAAACCATCACTACGATGTCGCCTTTGTTACCTAGACCAGACTCTAGAGCAAGCTCTTTACCTGCTACGTAGAATGCGTCAGTGCTTTCGATAGAATCAACAACAACTGGCGTCACACCTTTAGTTAGAACAAGTTGTGCTGCTGTTTTCTTGTTTGTTGTTAGTGCTAGGATGTTTGCAGTTGGGAAGTATTTACGTACTGAACGTGCAGATTTACCACCTTCAGTTGCAACAACGATAAGTGGAGCAGCTAGTTTCTCAGCTGTGTCTACTGCGCCTTTACATACTGCTTCAGTGATGCGTAGACGTGGGCTGTCTAGACGAGAACCTAGCTCAGCTTTTAGAGCTGAATCAGTACGGTTCGCGATTTGAGCCATGATAGTTACCGCTTCAACTGGGTACTTACCTTTAGCAGTTTCACCAGAAAGCATTACTGCGTCAGTACCGTCCATTACCGCGTTAGCAACGTCGCCTGCTTCCGCACGAGTAGGACGTGGGTTGTTGATCATAGAATCAAGCATTTGAGTTGCAGTGATAACCATCTTACGTGCACGGTTACACTTCTCGATCATCATTTTCTGAGCGAAGATTACTTCTTCAGCTGGGATTTCAACACCTAGGTCACCACGAGCAACCATGATGCCGTCAGAAAGCTCTAGGATCTCGTCGAAGTTATCAACACCTTCTTGGTTTTCGATCTTAGAGATGATGTGGATGTTCTCGCCGCCGTTTGCAGCAAGTACTTCACGGATTTCTTGAACGTCAGAAGCTTTACGGATGAAAGAAGCAGCTACGAAGTCAACGCCTTGCTCACAACCGAATTTAAGGTCGTTTTTATCTTTTTCAGATAGAGCAGGTAGGTTTACAGAAACGCCAGGAAGGTTCACACCTTTGTTCTCGCCTAGTGCACCGTTGTTAAGTACTTTACATTTAACTTCTGTTTCAGTCTTAGAGATAACTTCCATCTCGATTAGACCGTCGTCGACTAGGATAGTGTTACCTACGTTTAGGTCTGCTGCGAAACCTGCGTAAGTTACTGCAACTTTATCTTTGTTACCTACAACTGAAGTGTCAGTTGTGAAAGTGAATTCTTGACCAGCTACTAGATCAACGTCGTTACCGCCTTCTAGCTTAATAGTGCGGATTTCTGGACCTTTAGTATCTAGAAGAATTGCTAGTGGTTTGCCAGTAGCTTCCATTACTTTACGGAAGTTCGCGATACGAGTGCCGTGTTCTTCGTAGTCACCGTGAGAGAAGTTAAGACGCATTACGTTCATGCCTGCGTTCACTAGCTCAGTTAGCTTCTCTACAGATTCAGTTTTAGGGCCAATCGTACATACGATTTTGGTCTTTTTCATGGAAGATACTCTCCGGTAAGTATAGTTACAATTTGAAAGTCGGTTGTTTACTCTGAAGTTAGGGCGTTATTGATGACATTTAGTGCCTGTCACCCACCGATTTTTCGCCTCATTATCAGTACTTCAGATTCTGAAAGTCTTTCACCAAGTTTAGTCATTTTATGACTAAAAGATCGGCGATTTTGGTTACCTTTTTGTGACTAATCCCACTTTATATGCAGAAAGTTGCAAAAAAATAGCCTTCAATTCTGTAATTTTTTTTCTTTTCGGTGGCGAATTCTACCACTGAATGAATCCAATATCACTGTTTAAGAATTGTCTTAGGACAAGGTTTTATCGAGAAATATTAATTTTTTGGATCGAAATAAATGGACTTAAAAGTTTCGGTTTGACTATAATAAGTTTCACATCGAAACTTAAATTCAAAACGTAAATGTCGAAACGAAACACTCAACTAAGAAGACACGCCATTTCTAACTTGGTTTCTGAGCTAGGAGAAGTCAGCGTTGACGAACTCGCTCAGAAATTCGAAACCTCAGAGGTCACGATTAGAAAGGATTTAGCTTCTTTAGAGAAAAATGGCCAACTTCTACGCCGCTACGGCGGTGCGATTGCTATCCCAACCGAAGTCATTCACGAAGAATTGAGCGCTAATGTTTCGACTCGAAAGCTAAACTTGGCAAAAGCAGCGGCATCACTGATTCGAGACCATAATCGCATCGTGATCGACAGTGGCAGTACGACGGCTGCGTTGATTCAACAGTTGAATGACAAACGTGGCTTAGTTGTCATGACCAACTCGTTGCATGTTGCTAACGCCCTTAATGAATTAGAGAGCGAACCAACACTGCTGATGACTGGCGGGACTTGGGATACGCACTCAGAATCTTTTCAAGGCAAAGTAGCCGAATCTGTATTACGAGCTTACGATTTTGACCAGCTATTTATCGGTGCGGATGGCATCGATCTCGAACGCGGCACCACAACGTTTAATGAATTGGTTGGTTTGAGTAAGGTGATGGCGGAAGTGTCGCGCGAAGTGATCGTCATGATCGAATCGGAAAAAATCGGTCGTAAGATCCCGAATTTGGAGCTCGCTTGGCATCAAATTGATGTGCTAGTGACGGATGCTGATATTCAGCAAGAACACAAAATACAGATTGAACAACATGGCGTGAAAGTTATTTGCGCCTAATCTAATAATGTAATCAGTTTCATATTTCACTTCCCTCTGAATACAGGCCTTTGCTTGCTGCCTCTATCTGAAACATGGCTAGGGAAGAACAAAACTACAAACGGAGATAAACACATGTGTGGAATCGTAGGTGCAGTAGCACAACGAGATGTTGCAGAAATTTTGGTTGAAGGTCTACGCCGCTTAGAGTACCGCGGTTACGACTCGGCTGGCGTTGCTGTTGTTGATGGCGAGTCAAACCTAACGCGCGTTCGTCGCTTGGGTAAAGTGCAAGAACTGGCTGATGCAGTAGAAGAAGCAAAAGTGATCGGCGGAACGGGTATTGCGCACACTCGTTGGGCGACGCACGGTGAACCATCTGAAGTTAATGCACACCCACATATGTCTGGCGATATTGCTGTTGTACATAACGGTATTATCGAAAACCACGAAGAGCTTCGTGAATTGCTTCAATCTCGTGGTTACGTGTTTGAATCGCAAACGGATACAGAAGTTATCGCACACATGGTTGAGTGGGAACTTCGCACTTCAGAAACGCTACTAGAAGCAGTACAAAAAACAGCAAAACAACTTGAAGGTGCCTACGGTACGGTAGCACTTGATCGTAAAGATCCTTCGCGCATCGTAGTTGCACGTTCAGGCAGCCCGATCGTAATTGGTTTTGGTGTGGGTGAGAACTTCCTGGCTTCTGACCAACTTGCGCTACTGAATGTAACGCGCCGTTTCATGTACCTAGAAGAAGGTGATGTGGCAGAAATCACTCGCCGCGAAGTTACTGTCTTTGACGCAACGGGCGAGCTGGTTGAGCGTGAAATCGTAGAATCTAACGCAGAACATGATGCTGGCGATAAAGGCCAATACCGCCACTTCATGCAAAAAGAAATCTATGAGCAACCTAAAGCGTTGATCAACACAATGGAAGGCCGTATCACGGCAGACTCTGTTGTAACTGATGCGATCGGTGTGCATGCGGCTGACATTCTAAGCAAAGTAGAGCACGTACAGATCGTGGCGTGTGGTACGTCTTACAACGCAGGTATGACAGCGCGTTACTGGTTTGAAGATATTGCTGGCGTGAGCTGTGACGTAGAAATCGCCTCTGAATTCCGTTACCGCAAGTTTGTGACTCGTCCAAACAGCCTATTGATCACGTTGTCTCAGTCTGGTGAAACCGCCGATACGCTAGCAGCACTTCGTCTTGCGAAAGAAAAAGGTTACATGGCGGCAATGACCATTTGTAACGTAGCAGGTTCTTCTTTGGTTCGTGAATCAGATTTTGCTTTCATGACTCGCGCTGGTGTAGAAATCGGCGTGGCTTCAACCAAAGCGTTCACGACTCAGCTTTCTGCACTACTTATGTTGGTAACGGCACTAGGTAAAGAGCAAGGCCGCATCAGCAAAGAGAAAGAAAAAGAGATCGTTGAAGCGCTGCACGCACTTCCTAAGCAAATCAACGCGGCACTTTCTTTCGAGAAAGACATTGAAGCACTAGCGACGGATTTCGCAGACAAGCACCACACACTGTTCCTAGGTCGTGGTGAATTCTATCCAATCGCGATGGAAGCGTCTCTAAAATTGAAAGAGATCTCTTACATCCACGCAGAAGCTTACGCGGCGGGTGAACTGAAACATGGTCCTCTAGCGCTGATTGATGCTGACATGCCTGTTGTTGTGGTTGCACCAAGTAACGACCTACTTGAAAAGCTAAAATCAAACGTTGAAGAAGTACGTGCACGTGGCGGCCTTCTATACGTATTCGCAGATGCAGACGCAGGCTTCGAAGGCGATGAAACAATGAAGATCATCACGATGCCTCACGTTAGTGAAATCACGGCGGCGATCTACTACACCATCCCAATGCAGTTGCTGTCATACTACGTAGCGCTGATCAAAGGTACGGACGTAGACCAACCACGTAACCTAGCGAAAGCGGTAACGGTTGAGTAATTACGCTTAACAGCAAAAATCCCAATGTCGGTGGACAACAAAGTTTGAAACTCGAACAATAAAGATTAGAACTATGACAATAAAGTACGAAACTTTTCGGTGCCATTTGTCGTAGTTTGCCTTCTTCTCTGAGACGATTTTGCCCCATTATCATTTTCGAATGAAACTACCTATGTTTAGATAGGATGAATTTTCGATTAGTCTTACTAATGATAAACGATGTGCTTAGAGCCAGCTATTTTACTCCTTTTTAATGTTGTCTACCAAAGGGATGGGTACAGTATCCTAACCCCTTAGTTTGAAACTATTTTTTCATTTTAGTTTACTTGACAAATGGCTTGTAAAACTGGGGTTTGGTATGATGTTTGATTAATACCAAATTATGATGAGAACTAGAAAAAATGGTTAGAAATGTTGGCGATAAAGCTTTTTTTGAAACGCTATGGGAATCAGCCGTGGCGTTGCGTGGTGCGTTGCAACCATCAGAATACAAACACCCTGTACTGGCACTTCTTTTCTTTAAGTACGTAAGTGACTCTTTTGGCGAGTTCCGCAACGATGCTCAAGAATGGATTAAAGACGAAGACCATGAGTTCTTCGAAATGGATATCGACGATCCAGACTTGTATGAAGCAGCAAACATCTTCTGGGTTCCAGAAGTAGCTCGTTGGGAATATCTTGTAGCCAATGCAAAACAACCAAACTTTGCGAAGATTTTGGATGATGCCTCTAAGGCAATCGAAGATAACAACCCTGATCTAAAAGACATGCTTTACCGTGGGTTTGGCCTACTTAAAATCCCATCAAGCAAGCTGGGTGAGCTGGTTGACCTGCTTGGTACTCTGAGCTTCAACAACAAAGAGCATCGCTCTGCTGATGTTCTAGGTATGGCGTATGAATTCTTCCTGGGTAAATTTGCTCTTGCAGAAGGTTCAGATGCAGGTGCCTTCTTCACTTCTGAATCTATCGTAAAAACACTTGTTGAAATCATCGCTCCGACGCGAGGCATTCTATACGAGCCAGCGATTGGTTCTGGCGGCATGGTGGCATGGTCTGAGAAGTTCATGGAAAACCATGGTGGTGAGCGCGGTGATATCAGTGTTTACGGCCAAGAATACACATACACCACATGGAAGATGGCAGCGATGAACCTGCTTATCCGTGGTATCGATTTCGATTTGGGGGCAGAGAATGCCGATACACTTCTAAATGATTTACATAAAGATGTTCGTGCTGACTACATCCTGGCGAACCCGCCGTTCAACCAAGAGAAATGGGGCGCAAGCAAAGTGGCAAATGATGTTCGCTGGAAGTGGGGAACACCAACAGATAGCAATGCTAACTATGCTTGGATCCAACACATGCTTTACCATCTAAATGATACTGGTCGTGCAGGTGTGGTAATGGCGAATGGTGCCATGACATCGACAGCGAATACGGAAGGTGACATTCGTAAGGCCATCATTGAAGATGATCTGGTTGAGTGTATGGTTGCTCTACCGCCGAAGCTATTCATTAACACTCAGATCCCTTCATGTCTGTTTATCTTCAACAAGAACAAAAAGCGTAAAGGTGAAACTCTCTTCATTGATGCTCGTCATCTGGGTCGTCTAGAGTCTCGTGCTCAGTTAGTATTCGACCAACATCATGTCGATGAAATTGCGCAGACTTACCACGCTTGGGCTAAAACAGAATTCTCTGTGAAGGCATACGAAGATACTCCTGGCTTCTGCAAGTCGGCCAAGTTTGAAGATATTCAAAAAGCAGGTTTTGCTCTCTCTCCTGGGCGCTATGTTGGTGCAGCGGAAGTCGAAGAAGATGAGGCTTCATATCAAGAAGATATGGCTATCCTAACTGAGCAGTTGTCTGAGCAGATTACTAAATCGGTTACTCTTGATGAGCAAATTAAGGTTTCGCTTGCGGAGGTTGGGTATGATATTTGATATTGAAAAATACTCAAAAATCCCTGATGGGTGGTCAAAGGTCAAGCTGTCTGATCTAGCAGATTTTAATGCTAAGTCTTGGTCAAAAAAAGATAAGCCCGAAACCATCAACTATATAGATATTTCCTCGGTATCTACAGGTAAAGTTGCAGAGCCAACTGAAATGAAGTTTGATAGCGCCCCCTCAAGGGCACGTAGAAAAGTAGATAAAGGTGATATCATCATTTCTACTGTTAGGCCAAACTTAAAACAGTTTGCATTGCTAGATTTTAACAATGACAACCTAACGGCATCGACAGGCTTTTGCACAATAACCCCAAAAAAACCTGAATATACTTGGTTGATTTATTCCGTTGTAACAACGGATATTTTTACAGAGCATCTAGTTCGTGTAGCTCAAGGCGCTGCGTATCCAGCCATTAAACCTTCTGATATCTCCGAAGCATATATTGGCCTACCTCCTCAGGAAGAATTGCACAAATTAAACGCACTGATTGGGGCATTATGGCAAAAGCAAACGATCAATGAAGCCATGAATCAGACCTTAGAAAAGCTCGCTCAGCGCATCTTTAAGTCTTGGTTTATCGATTTTGATCCAGTGAAGGCGAACAAGGAAGGTCTGCCTTTCGATGGTTTGTCGCCTGAAATCCAAGCTTTGTTCCCAAGCGAGTTTGAAGATTCTGAGCTGGGGATGATTCCGAAGGGGTGGGAAGTTAAGCCTTTTTCAAGCATTGCTAAGCTACAAACCAAATCAGCTAAACCAGCTTTAGAGCCTGAAAAGGAATGGGTTCATTACAGTATCCCTGCATATGATGAAACTCAATTCCCAACGCTGGATTTAGGCGAAACAATTAAAAGCAATAAGTACAAAATGCTTGAAAATACTATTCTAGTTTCAAAGCTGAATCCAAGATTTAAGCGTATCTGGTTCCCTTATATTGAATCTAATGACACAAGCTCTGTTTGCTCCACAGAGTTCATGCAATTTATACCTATGCATGAAGACTGGTATGCATACACACTGTCTTATGTGATTTCCAACAGGTTTCAATCAGAGATGCTGAAAACTGTTAGTGGCACAACAGGTTCAAGGCAAAGAGCACAACCAAAAGAAGTTTCTGTTATACCTGCGCTAATACCAAGCTCTGAAATATTAGAGTCCTTCTCTGGCGTTGCTTTGCCATTGATTCGACGCCATCAAGACAACCTTGTTCAGATTCATACACTCAAAAACTTGCGAGACCGATTACTTCCTAAATTGGTTTCAGGTCAAATTTCTGTAGGTGAAGCAGAACAGGAGCTTGCAGAAGCGGTATAACTGGAAGTCCGAGTCCTGCATTTGGGGCTCGGACTGGCTATTCATATTCATAACAAAAACAATAAATAAGAATGGATATAATATGAAAATAACGGAAGAAATGCTAGAAGACCATTGTATGGTCTGGTTTGGACGCCTCGGCTACCAAACGTTAAACGGCAGTGAGCTAGAGCCTAAAGGCAGTACGCCAGAGCGAGAGTCGCTCTCTGACGTCGTTCTCAAACCTCGACTCCGCCAAGCTCTACTGAATATCAACTCACATTTGCCAGAAGAATGTATCGATACAGCCATTGGTATCTTGCTCAATACAGTACCGTCTGTTGAACGTGCTAACCACACATTCCATCGTCAAATCATCGAAGGTATTCAAGTTGAGTATGAGGACGAACGTGGGCATCCTGTGGGAGATAAGGTCAGGCTGGTTGATTTCAATAATGAGCACAATAACTGGTTGGCCGTGAGGCAATTTTCAGTCAATGGTGTCACCAATGGTGAGATCGATAACCGCAGACCAGACATCGTCGTATTTCTAAACGGCTTACCAATTTCACTTCTTGAACTCAAAAATCCTGCCGATACCAAAGCTGATGTATGGCGAGCGTACAATCAAGTTCAGACCTACAAGCAAGCCATCAAAGATCTATTTGTCTTTAACGAGTCCCTAATTATCTCAGATGGGACTGAAGCCTACATTGGCTCACTGACGGCCAATAGAGACCGATTTACTCCTTGGAGAACGATTGACGGCTCTCGTGATGACACTGTCGATACATTGGCCCTTGAGGTGATGGTTCGCGGATTCTTCAATCAAGAACTTTTTCTCGATTACCTTCAATACTATGTCTCATTCGAAATCGATAATGAGAAGGTCATTAAGAAGATCGCTGGCTATCACCAATTCCATGGTGTTCGCGCTGCGGTTGAAAGTACGATTCGAGCAACTCGCCATGATGGCGACCAACGGTGCGGTGTCTACTGGCACACTCAAGGCTCTGGCAAGTCACTCTCGATGACATTTTACAGCGCTAAGCTGATGGCATCGCCATCAATGAATAACCCAACGATTGTTGTCGTGACTGACCGTAACGATCTCGATGAGCAGCTCTTCGAAACATTTGCTGAGAATGCAGAGCTACTTGGCGATACTCCTGTTCAAGCCAAAGATCGAGATGAACTGAGAGAGCTGTTAAATAATCGTCCATCTGGCGGCATCATCTTCACAACCATGCAGAAGTTTGCTCCACCTAAGGGAGAAACTCGCTGTAAGCCACTCACAGAACGCTATAACATCGTTGTTGCAGCAGATGAAGCTCACCGTTCACAGTATGGCTTGAAGGCTCGTGTAGACAAGAAAACTAGTGAAATGAAATATGGCTACGCTCAGCATCTTCGGGACTCGTTACCCAATGCAGGTTTCATTGGTTTCACTGGTACGCCAATTGAAATGGAAGACAAGGATACTCGTGTCGTCTTTGGTGATGATGTTTCTGTTTACGACATCGAGCAGGCTCAAAAAGACGGTGCAACCAAACCGCTTTATTATGAGAGCCGTCTAATCAAGCTTGATATGAGCAAGAGCACAAATGAGGAAGACGTAGACTCCAAAGTTGATGAGTTGGTTGCTGAATATGATGAAGATGTTCAAGCTAAGGCCAAAACTCGCAATGCGGCATTAGAGGCTCTAGTTTGTGCTGAAGACCGTGTAGACCGCCTAGTTCGCGACTTACTGAAGCATTTTGCCTCTCGCGAAGAGACGTCACTATCAAAAGCGATGATGGTCTGCATTAGTCGTGAGGCGTGTGTTCAGGTCTACGATAAGATTGCTGAACTCAAGCCTGATTGGGCAAACGACGATCCAGAAAAAGGCTGCATGAAGGTCATCATGACAGGCACATCTGATGACCCTGCCAAGTACCAAAAGCATATCCATAAAAAGCCAATTCAGAAGAAGATCGCTAAGCGAGTTAAAGATCCTGAAGATGAACTGAAACTGGTCATTGTTTGCGATATGTGGCTGACAGGTTTTGATGCGCCTTGTTTGAATACCATGTATATCGACAAGCCGCTCAAAGGCCATAACTTGATGCAGGCTATCGCTCGTGTTAACCGTGTATTCCGCGATAAAGAAGGTGGTTTGATTGTCGATTACTTAGGTATCGCGCCTGAGCTTCGCAATGCAATTGCGAACTACACAGCAAGCGGTAACGGGTCTCCGACAATTGACCTGGCTGAAGCTTTAGCCGTCACTATGACCAAGCTAGATGTTTGCCGTGGGATCATGCATGGCTTCGACTACAGCGATTATCGAACCAATACACTTGGCTTGCTCGCAGGTGCCATGAACCACATTCTTAACCTGGAAGATGGTAAGAAGCGGTTCGATAAAGCGGCCCTGTCACTCTCTAAGGCATTCAGTTTATGTAGCAGCATGGATGAGGCCAAATGCATCAAAGAAGAGATCGCCTTCTTTGAAACGCTACGCGCAGCTATTAAGAAGTCCACTACCTCAAAGCAACGAATGTCTGATGAGAATGTTCAAACGGCATTAAGACAGGTTGTGTCTGAAACTATCGTTTCTGGCGAGATAGTTGATGTCTTCCAGTCCGCAGGATTGAACAAGCCAAACATTAGCATCCTCGATGATGAGTTCCTTGCTGAAGTCGAGAAAAGTGAGCACAAGAACCTAGCAGTAGAGATGCTCAAAAAGCTCATTCAAGATGAGATAAAGACGCGCACGGTTAAGAATGCTGTCGCTTACAAGACGTTCTCTGAGATGTTACGTAACTCCCTTGATAAATACCGTAACCGTTCGGTTGAGACTAGCGTAGTTATTGAAGAACTGATTAAGCTGGCTAAAGAGTTACGGGAGTCAGCAGATCGCGGTGAAGATCTGAACTTAACCAAAGAAGAATTGGCCTTCTTTGATGCACTAATTGCCAATGATTCTGCTCGTGAGGCAATGCAGCAGAAAGACATTCTGACTATTGCTAGAAAGCTTGCTGAGGAGATTCGCAAGAGTGCACAACCAGACTGGGCCAAGCGAAAAAACCTTCGAGCGAAGATGAGGCTCAAGATTAAGCAGATACTTAAACGTACTGGATACCCGCCTGATGAGCAGGCGGAAGCTGTCGAGCTTGTTTTAGAGCAGGCAGAGCTGGTAAACCCATAAAAACTTATTATTGATTGCCACCTTTGTCCTGCAAGGGTGGTGCAATAGTTTTTCTCATGTGTGATCAGCCAGATTATCTAAAAAGGCAAATGATAATTGTCCATCAACGTGTCAGCTTGCTCTTAGCTGGCACGAAAATGCCCCAAAATCGTTCAGAGCTAATACTCTACACATTTAGGGGGTGTGCGTTTACCCTACTAAAAGTTATTCGATGGAGTTGATAATTTTTCATTCTCGTCATTAGGAGACATCTTGCAGTCTAACCTTCCCTTCATGTGGTATAACTTATTGATTATCAGTTGAGTTAATATGAAAAAGACTGCACTATCGAAGGATGAAAGACGACTATGTGTCGCCTAATAAGCGTTATGTGTCCGGACATTTTCAGAGAGAAATTTTAGTGTTAGACCTAAGCAAGAAAGTAGTAGAAATCGAAAAGCTATTGGAAGAAGGTTCAGATGCCAGTATCACTTATGCAGCATTAGAATGTAGGTTGACTATCGAATATATTTGTTACGAGAGATTTAAACAATTTTATTCATATTTGTCTCCTAAAGACATTAAGAAATGGCCACCTAAACACGTAGTTAAACAAGTTTCTGAAGACGTTTCTGACATCATCAATGATGAAGTCACGGTTAGTGTTGCTTCAATTGGCGGTAAAATAAATGAATTAGTAACCCAAGATGATTATGAAAAACTTGATTATAAAACCCTTGGTACCCAAAAATCTGTAGATTTGTCGAAAGCGCATAAGTTGTGGAATTCTTTGTCTGGACTAGCATTACATGTACATCTGCCTTCAGTTGATGATGAAGTGCAAAAGTTTTACGGAAGTACCGAGGAAATCAAGAGTAAAATTAAGGCTGCTCTTGATTTATTCAATGAGATTAAGAAAGGGAACCTTATAATTGGAGGATATGTTGGTGAAACATTCAATATAGAATGTGTTTCATGTAATGCTATTATAAAAAAGCCTGCAATGAAGCTAAAATCTGGAAGCGTGATAGTTAACTGTATATCCCCAAATTGCCCTGAAAGTTATTTAGTTAACTATGTGAATGGTGACTACGTCACAGAAAGAAATGTTTTTAAGTTTAAGTGCAATGACTGTGGTCATGATCTCGATGTCCCTCATCAAACTTTTGCCAAGTTACACTTGAATAGTCGCCTAGAAATTAAATGTGGCATTTGCCAAAGCAAAACTTCAGTAATAATGAGACCATTAGTCAAAGTTGAAAAAAACACATAACAAACGCTTAAAGACGGATTCGCAACGCGTGGCGTTTTCACTATGCGTTGATTCTAGTGATTGAGGTGGTATGCGGAAACATCGTATTGCGTTGCTCACCACTTAAGCGGGCGTTAAATATCCACTGTGATTCCGATGTAATTAAATTGAGGTGCGTAAATGTACAAAAAAATATTAGTGTTAGTGTTGATTCTGTTGCCAATATCAGCGTTCGCAAAGTGGAATGTTACTGATAAAGTAGATGAGTTTACTGATACAAAAACGAAATATATGACTTACAACGATGCCAGTCATAACATTCAAATTAGTAGAAATTTAGATACCGGATATGTTTGGTTTTTTATTACAAGAAAAGATATAGGCTCATTTGAACCTGATACTCTTATAGAAATGCGTGTCGATAAGAATAAAACTAAAGAAATAAATCCTAAATTTCTTAAACGCTTAGGTTCTAGTGTTGGACAATCTTTCTACCAATGGGAGCCTAGCACAATCGCTTTTAGTGTTTGGCATGGTAAGGAAGACCAAGTGAAAAAATGTGGTTTTATTAGTGAGTTATTATCAGGTAGTGAGTTAAAAATCAGATATAGAATTAACTCTTTAGAAACCCACTCAACAAGTGTTAGTTTAAATGGAGCTAAAGAAGCATTAATTAGCACGTTAGAGTTGACAGTTTGTGGGAAGTCATAAGGCTATTCAACAAGGCGTTAAAGAGGGACAGCCAACGCGAGGCATTTTTATCATGCGTTGGTTTTTGTGGTTAAGGTGTTATGCGGAGGCTTGGTAGTGGCGTTGGCTGCCCCTTAACGCGTTATAGCGCAATACAAAATTTGAATTTAGGAAGATAATAATGAATAAATCAATCATATTTGGTTCACTGGTGATTGGCGCTTGTGTTGTCGCTAGCCCTTTTATTTATGATTCGGTTAAAACGGCAAAGCATGAAGAACAGCGTGAAAAAATTGCAGTGCAGATGGAAATTACAGATGTCACAGCTCTAGAAAGTGCTGCAAATCTTTACAAAGAATCAAAAGGTAAATGCCCAAGTAAAGCTTCTGACATGGTAGGAGTGACCATAAAAAGAGAACCCAAAGATCGCTTAGGTTTGGAATACGAAACAGTAGGAGACTGTCAGTTTAAGTCTTTTAAAGGAATAACTTCGAGCAGCCTTTGAGTTGCTCTATAACAAATTGTTCAAGAGTGATTCGGCACGCGTGGCATTTTTACCATGCGTTGGCTTTAGTGTTTAAGGTGGTATGCGGAAGCTTCGGTATTGCGTGCCTCACCTTAATTGGACTATACATTTTAACCAAACTAAGGAGTAATCTTGGATTTACTAACTTCTTTGATCGTAATCGTTCACCAAGGTAACTTGACTTGATATTAACGGAGGGCGAGAGCCGCCTATAGATCAAAGACGTTGGGGTACGCTCTCTTCGCCACAACAGCCGTGATGATTTCACTCAACACTGACATT
>NZ_JAKKCL010000012.1:0-173502 GCF_021728175.1 Vibrio sp. A1-1 | reverse complement strand
CGTTAAATAACAGTAATAGATCAAAACTGGGGATCGCGGTCAAGAGGTCTGTCGCACTAACATTTGTAAACGATCACTGGATCACATTGTTTTAATTCTGAAATTGGCTGCGGAATGACGGTTCCAAATGACTACTGCCATATCCCGTTAGATTTGCTGCATAAATATAAAAATTAATGGCCAGCCTTTATCGCTGTTTCTATTATCTCAAACTAAGAGGCGCAACGCCTCTTTTTGCATCCTAACCAGGGCTTTAATCCTCCTCCAGTTCATTTTCATGTCTAGTTATTTATTTCAAAGTAACTGGAATATAAATCACATAATAAATTTTATAATATTCCGCATTATTAATGACGGCTATCACACTTAAGATTGAGTGATACAAAAGTATAGTTATTGGTTTTTTTTTACTATTTCCGAAAACCACTTCATTAATTAAATTTGACTCATTACTTCAGTACCAATGAGTCACAAAATGATTACAGAACTAACAAACGTCAATTTAATTAAAGGCAACCTTCAAGCAAATAATAAAAAAGAAGTCTTTGAAGAGCTAGCACAAATGCTATTCGAAAATAATCGAATCAGCAGCAAAGAGGCTTTTTTAACCGACATCGAAGCACGTGAAGCATTAAGCGTGACTTCAATGGACGGCATCGCCTACCCACACGCAAAAAGCAAAGCGGTTACAGAGCCTGCAATTGCCGTTGGCGTAAAGCAAGAAGGCATCGAGTATGGCGACGAAGAGGGAGTCAAGCCAACCGTATTCTTCATGATTGCTTCACCTGATAACGGTGCCGACCACCATATTTATGTTCTTCAAGAATTATTCGGAAAATTTAGCGAAGAGTTTATTGAAGATATTCATAACGCAAAAGACGAAAACCAAATACTAAATATTTTAATTAATTCATAAGGCGTGAAATTATGAGTACAATCACAGCTCAAGCTAGCAATAATAGCGATTTCAAAAAACTCCTAAGTACCATGAAAGGTCACCTTTTATTCGGTACTTCTCACATGCTTCCATTTATCGTTGCGGGTGGTGTACTACTGGCTCTGGCGGTAATGGCATCCGGTAAAGGTGCGGTTCCTGCAGACGGGTTATTGGCGGATATTTCTAATATCGGTATTAAAGGTCTGGTGCTGTTCCCAATTATTCTTGGTGGCTTCATTGGTTACTCAATTGCAGACAAACCGGCACTTGCTCCAGCGATGATCTCTTCTGGCATCATGGCTGACATGGGCGGCGGCTTCCTAGGTTGTATCGTCGCTGGTTTTATCGCTGGTGGTGTAGTTCTACAACTTAAGAAGATCCCTCTTTCTGCTAACATGACTGCGTTGGGCGCTTACTTTATCTACCCGCTTGTTGGTACGCTTATCTCTGCAGGTATCGTTCTTTGGGGTATCGGTGAGCCAATCAAGATCTTCATGGCTTCTATGAACGAATTCCTAGCTTCTATGGCTGGCGCTTCTAAAGTGGTTCTAGGTACGATTCTTGGTGGTATGACTGCATTCGATATGGGCGGTCCAATCAACAAAGTAGCAACGCTATTCGCTCAAACTCAAGTTGATACTCAACCATGGCTAATGGGCGGTGTTGGTATCGCAATCTGTACGCCTCCTCTAGGTATGGCACTAGCAACATTCCTATTCAAGAAGAAGTTTACTAAGCAAGAGCAAGAAGCAGGTAAAGCAGCAGCAATCATGGGTTCTATCGGTATCTCTGAAGGTGCTATCCCATTCGCAGCAAACGACCCTGTACGCGTTCTTCCTTCAATCGTTGCTGGTGGTATCGTTGGCTGTGTGTTCGGCTTCCTAACAGACGTTCTACTACACGCACCATGGGGCGGTCTAATCACAGCACCTGTATCAAGCAACATCCCAATGTACGTTGTGGGTATCGCACTAGGCTCACTAACAACAGCAGTTATCGTTGGCTTCTGGAAACCAGTTGCTGAAGAAGAAGCAGAAGACGAAATCGTAGAAGCAGCACCTGCACAAGCTCAAGCGGCTCCAGCAGCAGGCGAAGGCGAGTACGACATCGTAGCAGTAACATGTTGCCCATCTGGCGTAGCACACACATTCATGGCAGCGAAAGCACTAGAGAAAGCAGGTGCAGCAGCGGGTCTGAAGATCAAAGTAGAAACTCAAGGTCAAAACGGTATCCAGAACCGCATCACTGACCTAGATGTAGCAAACGCGAAGCTGGTTATTCTAGCTCACGATATCCAAGTAAAAGACGCTCACCGCTTTGCAAAAGCAAACGTTGTTGAGTGTTCAACGAAAGAAGCGATGCGTAACGCAGCGACTCTTGTGAAAGCTTAAACCTTAAGCTCCTCCCCCTAAGAGCCCTTTCCCCCAAAGGGCTCTATTTCAAGTTTTTAAGTTTTTAAGTTTTTAAGTTTTAGTAATACCCCTGATTTTTTAATTATATAACCCTGCAATTTACAAGGCTTTAAAAATGAAATTCAAACCTTCCCTACTCGCTTGCGCAGTTTTAAGTGGTCTAGTCGGTCTGACTGGCTGTAACGACGACACAACCAACATTTATGAAGGCGGTGACACCAACCCTGCACTGCCGGATATTCCTGACGGCGGCAAGCCAGTATGTCCTCCAGTTGGCGATGGCGACTGTGATGACAAGCCAAACCCAGAAACACCTGAAATCGACATGGGCGTTCACATCCCGGTAGATTTCGCCGATATGGACGTAACACGCTACGTCAACCCATTCATCGGCACAGGTAACCTAGGCAACACCTACCCTGGTGCAACCACACCACACGGCATGGTGCAGCTTTCTCCAAACAACGGTTCTAACGGCTGGGAATACATTTCAGGCTACTACTACCACGACGCTCGTACTTCCGGTTTCTCTCATACCCACCTTTCCGGAGCAGGTGCTGGCGACTTGAACGACATTCTCGTCATGCCAATCAACTCGCGTTCGGATTACATGATTGATGAAGGTTCGGCAACGCTAAACCTTGAAGCGTCTCGCTTCCAACATCGTGACGAGCAAGCGACAGCAGGCTACTACAAAGTCGACCTATTGGATTACGACATCAAAGCTGAGTTGACGGCGTCGGATCGCGTTGGTGTACACCGCTACACCTTCCCTCGTGATGAGAAGTCAGAAATCATCGTGAACACCGGCTTCAAAATTAACTGGGACTACACCTCAGATTCTTACTTGAAATGGGACAAAGACAATAACCGTCTAGAAGGTCACCGTTTCTCTGATGGTTGGGCACCAAGCCAAAAAGAATTCTTCGTAATGGAATTCGACCAACCAATCAAAAACGTTCGCTTTGCTTACTACGATAAAGAGCAAGGTCGTTACATGGACGTGCCAGAAGGCATTACGGAAATCGGTAACGAGACACGCGGCAAGTACCAATACGCACGCGCTTACGTTGAGTTCGATACCTCCAAAGACGGCCTAACGGTTGAAGCGAAATTGGCGCTATCAAACGTTGAGATTGGCGAGAACGGTAAATCAGGTGCTTCTCTTAACATGACAGAAGTTGCTGGCATGAACTTCGACCAAGTACGCGAAGCGGCAACGAAGAAATGGGAAGACGAACTCGGCAAGATCCAAGTCTCTGGCGACGAAGATTACAAACAGACGTTCTACACCGCGATGTACCACTCGTACCTAGGTCAAACCATTCACTCTGACTTAGATGGTCGCTACCGCCAAGTTCACCAAGGTCGTAACGCTTACCCAGATGGCAACACACCTTGGGGCGACAAGATTGATACGCTGAAAGAGTCAATCCGCACTGCCGATGCCAACAAAGATGGCAAAGCAGACTTCACGCGCTACGACACTTTCTCTTTGTGGGATACCTACCGCGCAGTTCAACCGCTGTCTTCGATCCTTGAACCTGACCGCCTAGCAGACGTAGTGCTGTCTATGCTGTCTTACGCCGAAGAAGAATGGGTGGATGACAAAGGCAACGTGCGCAAAGGTCGCCTGCCTGAGTGGACATTCAAAGGCAACGAAACCGGCATGATGATGGGCATGCACTCAACGCCTGTGATTCATGATGTATTGTCGAAAGGCTCACTAGAAAAACGCATGATCGATCTTGGCTTCACAGAAGCAGAGCGCAAAGACGTTAAAGAACGTTTAGTTGAAGCGATGATCACTGACGCGCGCGCCGCAACGAGCCAAGGCGTAGCATGGATCAAAGAGTACGAAGAACAAGGTTACGTGCCAGCGCAATTGCACGATACTCCACCAGATTCTTACGGCGGTCACTCACCATTTAAAGACTCTTGGACAGCATCTTACTCGCTTGAATACTCAATGAACGACTGGGCAATCGCGCAATCGATAAAAGAAGTCTTCGGTGAAGAAGATCCACGCTACACCGAGTTCGCTAACCGTTCTAAAAACTGGCAAGCGCAATTCGACTTCGGTGGTAAGCAATACCAAGGTTGGTTCAAAGCCCGTGACTACGATGGCGAGTTTATCGATGCGGGTTGGGTAGACCCAATCACTGGTCGCGCGGTTGGTAAAGACTGGCGTCCAGACATGTTCAACTGGTCATTCTCTGAGTCGAACGGCTGGCAATACTCGTTCAGTGTTCAGCACGACATTCATGGCTTGATTGACCTGATGACACGCTTCGACAAGACACAAAACCCTGAAGCAGAACGCGGTGACTTGTTCGCAGCACGCTTGGATGAGTACTGGTCAACCTACCCAGACCGCAACGCAGGCGACAACCAATTCCCAGTGTTCAACACAGGTAACGTTGGTCAGCACGTTCAAGGTAACGAACCAGATATCCACGTGCCGTACTTGTACAACTACGTCGGTCAACCTTGGAAAGGTCAGGCAGCCATCGCCGCAGCAACCAACATTTGCTACAAGAACACCGCTGACGGCATTTGTGGTAACGACGACTTCGGTACGCTCTCTGCGTGGTTCGTGTTCCGTGCACTTGGCTTCTACCCAGTGAACGCTTCTTCTGGCATCTACGAAATCGGTACTCCGCTGTTTGAAAGCGCGTCTATCGATGTCGGCAACAACCAGAAGTTCACGGTGACTGCGAAGAACGTTAGCCGCGAAAACATCTTCATTCAATCGGCTCGCTATAACAGCAAAGACTTCAACCGTACTTACCTGACTCATGACGAAATCATGTACGGCGGTGAGTTGGAGTTCGTGATGGGCGACAAACCAAATCAACGTTGGGGCTCTCTAGAGCAAGATCTTCCACCAGCACAAGGCATCGGTGAGTTCTTGCATGAAGACGAGATGCCAGCAGGTTCTCGTTAATCCCAATAGTGACAACTCAGCCGGGGGAACGCATCTCCCGGCTATCCCTACAAGCAAATTTTATAAGCAGTCCTTTATAAACACTTTTTATATACGAATAACGACAAAACGGTATGCACATGTTTAAACGTAATCTTATCTCTTTGGCTATCCTGGTTGGTCTGACGGGTGGCATAGCTGGCTGTAACAGCGACAACGATTCTTCCTCTTCACTGCCGGGCGATCCAATTGTTGATCTCGCGGTGTTGAAATACGTCGATCCTATGATCGGCACAGCAGCTTCTGGTCATACATTCCCGGGCGCGACGGTACCGGCAGGTATGGTTCAACTGTCTCCAGATACTTTCATCGGCTCTAACACAGACCATGAATCAGGGCTTAACCCTTGGCACTCAGCTTCTGGCTACTGGGATTCATCTAACTACGAAACTGGCGAAGTAGTTAACACCGACGTTCCGCTGTACGGCTTCTCCCATACTCACCTTTCAGGTACAGGCGCAACGGACTTAGGCGACATCTTGGTTCTGCCATACACAGACATGGCGAACACACAGCTGAACTCTTTCGACAAAGCCAATGAAGAAGCAAGCGCAGGCTACTACAAAACCAAGCTAAACCAAGGTCAAATCGAAGTGGAACTGAGCGCAACCAAACGCGTTGGTTTGCACAGATACACCTTTGCTGATGGCGCTGACCGTAACGTGAAGTTCGATTTAGGTCATACCCTAATGAACAACAACGGCAAATCTTTGAAGAACAAAGTAGAAGTGGTGGACGAATACACCATTCGCGGTCGTAAAACATCAACAGGCTGGTTCCAAGGGCAAGACCACCAAGGTCAAGACATCTTCTTCTACGCGAAATTCAACCAACCAATCGCCAAAGCACTGTTGGGCGAACAAGATCTAGAACCAACGCGCGAAATGCTCAATGGCTCGGTTTACTCAGGCGATGATCTGACCGCTTATCTAAACTTCGGCACAGGCGAAGAGCCAATTGAAATCCGCGTGGGTATCTCTCCAGTTAACTGGCAAGGCGCACAGAAAAACTTAGAAGCGGAAGCACCAAGTTTCGACCTAGCAAAAGTGAAAGAAGACGCGGAATACGCGTGGGCTGAGAAGCTAGCGAAAATCAAAGTAGAAGGCGGCACAGACGCAGAGAAAACCAACTTCTACACTGGCATGTACCACATGATGATCGCGCCAATCGAGTTCTACGATGTGGATGGTCAATACGTGGATATGCTTGGCACAGTGCGCACACTGAAAGATGGCGACACGCCAAACTACTCGATTTACTCAACGTGGGATACGTTCCGCGCCGTTCACCCAATGTGGACCATCATCGACCCAGATCAAGCAACGCTTTACGTGAAAGACTTGATTCGTAAATCTAACGACGAGTTTGGTCTATTGCCGAAATGGGAAGGTCACGGCTCAGAAACTGGCACCATGATCGGCTACCCATCGGCAGCGATTTTAGGCGATGCTGTAACCAAAGGCTTGATTGATGCAGAGCAAGCTTACACCGCATCAGTGAAATCAGCTCGCTACACACCGCATGAGTACCCACAGATTCATGACGACATCCTAAGCTCACTCATGGCAGGTCAGTTGAACTACCACGAGAAAGAACAGTGTGTTCGTTACCCGAACTGGAACTCAGTATCGTACTCGTTGGAATTCTCATTCTACGATTGGACGATCGCAGAAATGGCAAAAGCCGCTGGCGATATGGACGCGTATGAAGAGTTCAAAGCTCGTTCTTACAACTCTTTGAAACACTGGGATGCAGAAGCAGGTAACGCAGACGGCACGGGCTTCTTCGTACCAACAGAGCTGAAAGAAGGTGACCCATGTGCACTGAAATACGCTTCAACTGACTTCGACCCTTACAAGTCTGACGCGTTCTACTACACAGAAGGTAACGCGTGGCAGTGGCAATGGGCGTTCATGCAAGACTTGGACAAGCTGACTGAAATCATGGGCGGCACACAAGGTCTGAACGACAAGCTGAACAACCTATTTACTGCCGATCCAAATGGCGGCGAAGCGCACCAAGACATGACTGGCTACATCGGTCAGTACATTCACGGTAACGAGCCTTCGCACCACGTTATCTACTTGTACAACCGTACTGAAGAATCTTACAAGGCGCAGGAATACCTAGACCAAGTTTACGACCAGTTCTACAAACCGACGCCAGACGGCATCATCGGTAACGAAGATGTGGGTCAAATGTCGGCGTGGTACTTGATGTCGGCACTGGGCTTCTACCAAATCTCGCCAACCGATCCAACCTACAGCATCGGTCGTCCAATCTTCGACAAAGCGACGGTAGACATTGGTTCTGGCACGTTCACGGTAACGGCTGAGAACAACGGTCCAGACAACATGTACATCAAAGAAGTAACCATCAACGGTAAGCCTCTGGATGTTTACAACACCTTCCAGCACAGCGAATTCAAAGCAGGCGGCGAACTGCACTTCGTGATGACAGCTGACAAGTCTGAAGCAATGCAAGCCAACCTAGGCGAATAATGATTTTGAGTGGACCTTGTGTCCCCTTTTCTCGTGGAATAAAAACAATGAAACTAAAAAGAACCCTACTCTCTACTGCAGTGTTAACCGCCATGCTTGGTCTTGCTGGTTGTAGCAGCGACTCTGATCCAGAAACTCCAGTTATCTCTACCCCTACTTTGGAATTCGTTGATACCTTGATCGGCACTAAAGGTCTTGGCAACGTTAACCCGTCTCCAGTTATGCCAGAAGGTATGATTCAGCCATCACCAGATAACTTCGATCCAAACGGTTGGAATGGCAAAGGCTCACCTGTCGAATACGATCCTGTGCACAGCCTGCTTTCTGGCTTCTCAATGACCCACATTTCCGGCGCAGGTAAAGGCGACCTAAACGACTTCGCTTTCTTGCCATACACAGGCTTTAATACCGATGCCGTGACCATGGATAAAAGCTCGGAAGTGGCAGAGGTTGGTTACTACTCGATTGACCTTGTAGAAACTGGCGTAAAAGCTGAACTGTCGGCAACCGACCGCGTGGCATTCCAACGTTACACCTTTAAACCGGGTGAAGATCGTAAAGTGCGTATCGACCTGCAACACGAACTACTGGAGCAATACGGCAACCACTCTCGCAACATCTACTACAAACGCGTTAACGACACTACCGTCGTAGGCGCGCGTACCTCAAACGAATGGGGTCAATGGCAAACCGTGTTCTTCGCGGCAGAATTCTCTGATCCAATCATTGAAGAGAACCTGTACACCAAGCTGGCTTCTGAGAGCAAACTGACTCCAACTGACGCTACCGAAGTCGGCTTAGAAGATTACCGCGGTTACGCAGAGCACAAACCAATGCCGGGCGAGCCAGAACCTGACCCAGAACGTTTGGCAAAACGCGCAAACGATGTCCTGACACATTTGAACTTTGGCAAGAGCGATGAGCCATTGGTGGTCAAAGTAGCAATTTCTGGTACTGGCGTTGACGGCGCACTGAAGAACCTAGAAGCAGACACTAACGGCTGGGACTTCGACAACGTCGTACAACAAAACCGTGTGGCTTGGGAAAACATCCTTGGCGAGTTTGAACTGGAAGGCGGCAACAAAGCCGACAAGACCATGTTCTATACCTCGCTCTACCGTACGTTTGTTGCTCCATTCCTATACCAAGACGTGGATGGCAAATACCGTGGCATGGATGGCAAAGTGCACCAAGCAGAAGATGGCTTAGTGAACTACTCAGTGTACTCAATGTGGGATACCTTCCGCGCCGCACACCCACTGAAAACCATCATCGACAAAGACCGCGCGATTGAACACGCACGCGATCTATTGAACAAATACCAAACGGGTGGCGTGCTACCAAAATGGGAACTGCACTCGGATTACACTGGTGAAATGGTCGGTCATCCTGCAGTCTCAGTTATCGCCGATATCATGGTCAAACACCCAGAAGCCTTTACCGCAGCTGAGTTTGATTTGGCGTTGAAAGCCGCTGACGAAACGGTCAACTTTAACCTTGATAAAACTGAAAGCTGGGTGCCTTACCAAGATGCTTGGAACGGCGACAAACGCTTCACAGTAATGACGCGTCATAACGACTACCAAGAAGACGTCGGCTTTATTCCAGCCAACACTAAATGGGCGCCGGACTCTGGCGAAAAACCGGGTTACGTGGAAGGCTTGAAAGTCGATAAATACGACGAGCTCGTGAACGAATCGGTGTCTTACGGTCTTGAGAATGCTTACTACGACTGGTGTATCGCTCAGATCGCTAAACTTGCGGGCAACGACCAGCAGTACGACCGCTACATGGCTCGTTCTGAATCGTTCAAGAACTACTTCGATTACAACCCAGAGCAATACGGCAAACTGCAAGACACTAAAGGCAACGCATTGGGTGCAACGGGCTTTATGCGTCCGGCTTACATCAACAGCGGCAGCAAGGTTTGGGCAAACAACCTGAAAGCCGAATGTTTGGACGAGAACATGGCGTTGTCTATCCCAGACGGTATGGACTACAACGCGTGTAAAGACCGCAAAGCACTCAACGAAAGTGACGTGTTCTGGCCTTACCGCGCCGAACACCGAGGCGAAGACTTTACTGAAGGCAACACATGGCAATGGACATGGTTTGCACCGCACAACTTGAACGGTCTGGCTAACGTGATGGGCGGCGAGCACATCGACCGCACTGACTTCTCTCTTCCTGAAGACATAACCGAACAAGGCAAAGCGGCATTCCTCGCTAACTTGAATGCGCTGTTTAATGCGGACTCCAACGCCGATACGAGCCAATCACACGACATGTCTGGCTACATCGGTCAGTTCGTGATGGGTAACGAGCCAGATCATCACGTGCCTTACCTATACAACTGGACGGCAGAGCCTTGGAAGACACAAGAAATCATCGACCAAGCGATGAACGAGTTCTACCACCCAACCCATGAAGGTCTGATTGGTAACGAAGACGTCGGTCAGATGTCGGCGTGGTATGTGATGTCTGCATTGGGCTTCTACCAAGTCACACCGGGCGAAGCAAGTTACACCATCGGTCGTCCTCTGTTCGACAAAGCCGTGATTCCAGTCGCGGACGGTAAATTCACCATCACCTCAGAAAATAACAGCCAAGAGAGCATCTACGTTAAGTCGGTGACCATCAACGGCAAACAATTGAGTGACAACTTCAGCTTCGCGCACAGCGATTTGAAAGACGGTGGTGAGCTGCATTTCGTCATGACTTCAGACAAATCTGAAGCGATGAAAGCGCAGTAACCGATACCCATCCAAATAACGAAAGGGGGCATCTAGCCCCCTAAAAAACTTCACTTCAGTGGAACCAAAAAAATGAAACTAAAAAGAACCCTTATCTCTACCGCTATTCTCGCTGCCATGTTTGGTCTTGCTGGTTGTAACAGTGATGACGACAACAGCAAATCTGGTACACCATCCCTCGACACCACGCTAACCCAATACGTCAACCCATTGATTGGTACAGGCGCAGATGGTCACACCTTCCCGGGGGCGGTTGTGCCTTACGGTTTGGTACAACTATCTCCTGATACCGAAATGGAAGGCTGGGGCTCTGCTGCAGGTTACTTCGACCACGGCAAGCTGACTGAAATCCCAGTGTATGGTTTTTCCCACACTCACCTTTCTGGCACAGGCATTACCGACCTTGGTGATATCTTAGTTCTGCCTTTCACCAAGAAAGAAAACGCCGTTTTCAACACCTTCGATAAAGACAACGAAACTGCAGAAGCGGGCTACTATGCGGTTGAACTGAACAAAGGTGAAATCAAAGCCGAGCTAACCACCACGCAACGTGTTGGCTTCCACCGCTACACCTTCAAAGAAGGCACTACGCCACACATCAAGTTCGATTTAGACCACACTCTCAATAAAGGTCACTTCAACAACCGCACCATGAAGGGCGATTTGGAGTTTATCGACGCTTACACCATTCGCGGTTTACGTAGCTCGAACGGTTGGGCGAACAACCAACACGTCTACTTCTACGCCACCTTCAACCAACCTATCGT
Source organism: Vibrio sp. A1-1 (assembly GCF_021728175.1). Classification (NCBI taxonomy): domain Bacteria; kingdom Pseudomonadati; phylum Pseudomonadota; class Gammaproteobacteria; order Vibrionales; family Vibrionaceae; genus Vibrio; species Vibrio sp. A1-1. The sequence continues at coordinate 162,146 of NZ_JAKKCL010000012.1, read as the reverse complement.
CAAAGCCATTGCTCTAGTTGACGGCGCAGAAACGGAAATCGATGTAAACAACGACAATATCGACGCAGTGAAAACCATCGCTTACCTAGAATTCGCACCATCATCAACACCGCTAGAAATCCAAGTAGGCTTGTCACCGACAGGCACAGAAGGTGCGGAGAAGAACTTAGAAGCAGAAGCGAAAGGTGTGTCATTTGATACTGCGCGCGCTCAAGCCAACGACGCATGGCACCAAGAGCTTAGCCGCATGATGGTATCTGGCGGCACAGAAGATCAAAAAGAGATCTTCTACACCGCGCTTTACCACGCTTCTATCGCGCCAATGATTTTCCAAGATGTCGACGGTCAATACCCAGCGATGCGTACTCGCATTCAAAAAGACGCGGGTGACACACCAAACTACTCCGTGTACTCCATGTGGGATACCTTCCGTGCAGCGCATCCACTGAAAACCATCATCGACCCAGAACGTGCCGAAGAGTTTGCCAACGATCTAATTCGTAAATACGAAGACGGTGGCATCTTGCCGAAATGGGAACTGCACAGCCACTACACGGGCACTATGATCGGCTTCCCTGCGGTCTCAATCATTGCTGACGCGATGGCAAAAGGTTTAGACATCGACCCACAACTTGCCAAAGAAGCGGCTGAGTTTACGGTGCGTTACCACGAGGCGTCTGAATTCCCTGATTGGACGGAAGACAACAACATCGGCGCAGCAAACGTTGTGCAAGTGAAAGTGTACGAAGAAAACGGCTTTGTTCATCACGGCTACTGGAACAGTGCGTCTTACACGCTTGAGTTTGCTTATGGTGACTGGGCAATGGCAGAAATCGCGCGCATGGCTGGCGATGTAAAATTGCAAGAAGAGTTTATGACTCGTGCCGACAACTGGCTTAACCATTGGGATGCCGAGACAGGCTTCTTACGTCCGAAAAACCACCCGCTTAGCTCATCACCAAACAAACCGCCTTTGGAGTTCAACCAACCGATTGATGAAGAGCGTTTGGATGAGTGTGAAATGGTTGAATGGCCGGAAGGCTCTGGCGTGATGAAAGAGAAATGCCCACTGCTACCGTTCGACCCTTACTACGTGGACGAGTTTGCCTACACCGAAGGGAACGCGTGGCAATGGAAGTTCCAACCAATGCACGATTTCACCCGCCTGAAACAAGAAATCTACCAAGCCGACTTGGCGCAAGGCAAAGACACCACGCCAGAGAAAGCGTTCCGTGAAGACTTGGACGAACTATTCAATGCGCGTTCTTCAAACACAGGTGAAGAGCTGCCAGATCTAACGGGTTACATCGGTCAGTACATGCACGGTAACGAGCCATCGCACCACATTCCTTACCTATACGCGCTAACGGATGAGCCATGGAAAGCGCAAGAGTACCTAGACCGCATCATGTCAGAGATGTACACCAGCGAGCCAACTGGTTTGATTGGTAACGAAGACGTGGGTCAGATGAGTTCTTGGTACTTGATGTCGGCAATGGGCTTCTACCAAGTGACGCCTGCGGATCCGGTCTACACCATCGGTCGCCCTATGTTTGATGAAATCACCATTCCAGTGGAAGGCGGCGAATTCACAGTCATCGCAGACAACAACAGCCCACACAACAAGTACGTGAAGTCCGTAACCATCAACGGCAAACCGCTGGATGCCAACTTCACCTTCAAACACAGCGAAATCAAAGCGGGCGGTGAGCTTCACTTCGTCATGACGGGTGACAAGCAAGAAGCGCTTCAAGCTCAGTAACGTTTTATGTAATTCGTGTTTAAAGAATAAGCAGATAGATTAACTCAGTGGCAGGAAGTGACGCGCTTCCTGCCTAAGGAATCAAGATTATGAACTTTACGAAAACCGCTATCGCCACCGCAGTGATTGCAAGTGTTATTGGTTTGGCTGGCTGCAACGATGACGACGATAACACCTCACCAAGCGTCGATACTTCCAACCTAAAATACGTCGACCCATTCATTGGGACAGGCTTTAACGGACACACCTTCCCGGGTCCTGTTGTGCCAGAAGGCATGGTGCAACTTTCTCCAGATACCGAGCTGATCGGCTGGCACTCTTCATCAGGTTACCACTTTGATAAAAAGACCTTGTTTGGCTTCTCCCACACTCACCTATCCGGCACGGGTATGGGCGGCTTAGGTGACATTCTGTTCCTACCGTTTACCGAAGATAAAGCTAAATACATCGAAGACAGCGACGACTACCGAGAAGCGATTTCGGTCAAGATGGACAAAACCTCTGAAGTGGCAGAAGCAGGTTACTACTCTGTGAAGATTGCAGAAAACGGCATCAAAGCGGAGCTTACGGCGTCTGAACGTGTCGGCTTCCATCGTTACACCTATCCGCAAGGTCAACCACAACGTTTGAAGATTGACCTCAACTCCATCCTAAACAGTGACTGGGGTTCGACCTCTCTGCGCAACAAACTGACGGTGAGCGAAGACGGCCATACCATCACGGGCGAGCGCGATGCAGCGCACTTCTCTGGTTGGGCGAAAAACCAAAAAATCTTCTTCTATGCGACTTTCGATAAGAAGATCAAAGACGTCTACATCCTTGCCAATGGTAAGCCTGTTGACGGTCTATCGGCAGAGCACGTTTCCGAATTGATTTACGATGACCAAGGTAATCCAGTTAAGCGTGTCAAAGCGGACGTCACTGCCTACATCGAATTTGAAGATGAAGGCTCACAAGAATTGAATGCTCAAGTGGCGTTATCTGCGGTTGACCCACAAGGCGCAGAAAACAACTACGATGCCGAAGCGAATGTCTCTTTCGATACTGCGCGTAACAACGCACGTGAGAAATGGGCAAAAGCACTGAACTTCTCTATCGAAGGGGGTACGGAAGATCAGAAAGAGATCTTCTACACTGCGCTTTACCACACCAAAATTGCGCCGATGGTGCATCAAGACGTGGATGGTCGATTCCGAGGCATGGGCAAAGGCTCAATTCGTGAAGGCGAAGGGGAATACTCCATCGCTTACGGTCAAGCAACGGAAGAACAGCCAAACTTCTCGGTTTACTCTCTATGGGATACCCAACGTGCATTACACCCACTGAAAACCATCACAGAGCCAACTCGCGCGGTGCAATACGCGAAGAACCTAGTTCAGAAGTACACTGAAAGCGGCTTGCTACCGAAATGGGAGCACTTAGGCGACGAGACAGGCACCATGGTCGGTTACCCAGCGGTAGCAGTGATTGCGGATGCGATCACCAAATTCCCAGAAGAGTTTACTCAACAAGAGAAAGAGCTGGCGCTGAAAGCCGCGATCAACTCTTCGACTTACGAGAACTACCCTGCATTGCAAGCCGATTGGGATCAGGGCGTATTGGATCGCACTTTAACCAAGCACATCGACTACATTGAGAAAAACGGCTTCACGCCTGCCATCCAACGTGTCGATGGTGAGCCAGTATTTGAAGACTACACGGTTGAGTCTGTTTCTTACGGTCTGGAAAACGCGTTCTACGATTGGGCTATCGCGCAAATCGCCAAAGCAGCCGGTGATACTCAAGCGGAAGAGCAATACCTTGAACGCTCAAAAGGCTACAAAAAGTACTTCGATTACAACCCAACGGAATACGCAGAACATGGTGTAACTGGCTTCATGCGCCCAGTGATGATTGATGAAACCTTCATGACGCCATTCGACCCATACGGTACAGAACACGAGACAGGCAACTACACCGAAGGTAACGCGTGGCAGTGGACTTGGTTTGTACCGCATGACATCGCGGGCTTGAAGACCATCATGGGTGGCGATGCTGAATTCCAGAAAAACCTAGAAGCCACCTTCACCGCAGAAAGCCAAGGCACAGAAACACCGGATATGTCTGGTTTGATTGGTCAAGTTGCGTTTGGTAACGAGCCTTCGCACCACATTCCTTACCTATTCAACTGGACTGCAGAACCATGGAAGACGCAACAAGTCGTCGACCACATTCTGGATGACATGTACTTTGCTGCTCCAGAAGGCGTCATTGGTAACGAAGACGTAGGCGCAATGTCCGCGTGGTATGTGATGTCTGCATTAGGCTTCTACCAAGTAAACGCAGCAGAACCTATTTACACTGTGGGTCGTCCGCTATTCGACAAAGCGGTGATTCCGGTGAGAGGCGGTACGTTCACCATCACCACAGAGAACAACGCCGATGACAACATATACATCAAGTCTGTCACCATCAATGGCAAAGCTTTGGATAACGGTTTCTTCTTCGACCACTCCGAGTTCAAACCGGGTGGTGAGTTGCACTTCGTGATGACGAGCGATCAATCTGAAGCGATGAAAGCGCCTCAATAACCTTCACTTGAAATGTGTTCCTCAGGCCAAATCAGTCTGAGGAACATAAGTTCAAATCAATCCCTTCCACTAATGATAGTGTCATTTCTGCTGCCGGAACTTCTTTGCAACCCGACGAATTTTGTCCGCACCACAACGGCGTAAATTCATCTCGGTTTTGCTTCTCCATAAGCGCTCTTAACTGAGTCATTTCAATGGAAGCATATGGGAATTTCGGCGCAGACTCACAGATGTAGCCTAGCTCCGACATCGCGCGATTCACAATGCCTCGTGCTGGTCTGCCCGAGAAAACATTAGTCACCGCCGTATGCTGCGCGCGCTCACTGGCAATCGCATATCGATGTAAAGACGAGGTTTTTGCCTCATCACACAACAAATAGGCGCTGCCAACCTGCACGGCACTTGCTCCTAACTTTAGCGCGGCTTGTACACCGTTTCTATCGGCTATTCCTCCTGCTGCAATAACAGGTAAATTCACGCGCTTGACGATTTGCGGTAACAACGCCATCAAGCCTAGTTGAGTAGATAAATCATCTGACAAAAACATGCCTCGGTGTCCACCAGCCTCCAAGCCTTGAACGATAATGCCGTCAACGCCTTTTGCTTCCAGCCACAGTGCTTCATCCACAGTGGTCGCTGTCGAAAGGATCTTCCCTCCCCAGCCTCTAATTCGCGCTAACAAGTCATCGGCAGGCAAACCAAAGTGGAAACTGATCACTGGCGGTGCAAATGGTTCAATCGCGTTAGCAATATCATGATTGAAAGGCATCCTTGTCGGAGCGTTTGGCTGAGCCTGTACGGTTGCACCAACTTCAGCAAAATACGGTTGCAGCGTTTTTTGCCACTCTTCGTGCTTGTTAGCGTCGTATTCCGGCATTTCATGGCAAAAGAAGTTGAGGTTGAACGGTCGGTTGGTTGCCTGTTTGATAAGTTGAAGTTCTTTTACGATGGCGTCTTTGTTCAGCATTCCACAAGGTAACGAGCCAAGCCCGCCAACATTACTGACAGCTATGGTCATTTGGCTGTCTTGCACGCCGGCCATTGGCGCTTGAATAATCGGTAACTCTGTTCCCAAAAGTGTATTAAATACCTTGTTTATCATGATCTTTCCTTGAAAACTTAACCTTTCCCTGTGATGGCTCTGCGCCATAGTTATCCAGACTAGACTTTCACATGATTAACCACTTATAAAGTTAAAGTGATGCATTTGTGCGCTATGCACTTTTGATAGAAATGACAAAGGGAGCCTATGGCTCCCTTGATGTAGTGGCGAACAAGAATTGAAATGGCTATCGTGCTACATCTGATTCAAGCTCTAATTCTGCAACAGAAAGCATCGCAAACTCTTCCTCGGCGGTTGCTGCAACCAATTTGTTGCGGCTGTACAACCCATAATAAACACCACCGATAAGAAACAATCCCATTGTCATGAAAAAGGCTGAGGGATCAAAAGCATAAACACCTGTCATTGCGATCAAAGAAAGCACCAGAGAAATACTCGAAGTAATTATCCCGCCAGGCGTTTTATATGGGCGAGCTAACTCCGGCTGTTTAATTCGCAATAAAATATGGCTCAAGGACATTAATGCGTACGATACAGTCGCACCGACAACAGCCATCGCCAAGATTAAGTCCCCCTCCCCCGTAAGAGAAACCAAGAACCCAAAAACTCCCGGAACCAAAAGCGCACGAGAAGGCACTTTTTTGTCACTGGTTAATGACAAAGTTTGCGGCAAATAACCCGCGCGGGAAAGCGCAAACACCAAGCGACTGTAACCATAAATGATAGAGAAGAAAGAAGCGATAAGACCAGCCAATCCAAGTAAGTTCACGGCCATTGCTATCGTTGAATTGCCTGTAAGCTTCAGCGCGTCAACTAATGGCACCGCGCTATCGCCTATGACCTTTGAACCAACCGCACCAGCCAAAAGAACGACTACCAGAGTTGCGGTTAGTAATAAAAACAACATCGCACCAATGATGCCTTTTGGAACATCTTTCGCCGGATTTTTTGCTTCCTCTGCCGCTAAAGGTACACCTTCAACCGCAAGAAACAACCACATTGCAAATGGCAACGCCGCCCACACGCCATACCACCCAAACGGCAAGATTTCTGTTGCCTGAGCCGTCGCCGGAGCAATATCGAATAAGTTGTTCACATCAAAGTGACCAATAAGCACACCTGCAGTAATGAGAATGGCTAACACAGCCAAACCGCTGATGACCATCATTACTTTGAGAGCTTCGCCAACCCCTGCCATATGAATAGCGATAAAGACGGCGTAGAAAAGTGCGTAAACAACAGGGCCATCGATACCAACCAATTCATTCACTGCTGAGCCAATAAAAATTACTATCGCAGCAGGCGCGAGCGCATATTCAATCAAAACTGATAAGCCAGTGAAAAAGCCACCTGTCGGCCCCATCGCCTGTCTTGCGAAGCTGTAACCACCACCCGCAGCAGGAATAGCCGCAGACATTTCAGCTAAAGACAATACTAGCGTGAAATACATTACTGCCATCGCGATAGCAGCAATAAGAAAGCCTCCCCATCCTGCTTGAGCGATGCCAAAGTTCCAACCGGCGAAGTCACCAGATATAACATACGAGACACCTAAGCCAGCAAGTAAAATCCAACCTGCGGTGCCTCTTTTTAGCTGCCTTTTGGCCAAGTACTCCTGATGTTTAGACATAGTAAATCCTTCTACTTTGATGAAATTAAAAAGTTGTCGCTGTGTTTATCTTCAACGCTTGCGCCACCTGGCTCATTGATGTCGGAGCGATCTTTCAGGTTCACTCCTGACAGTTGTAATTTTCGAGCCTCCTTAAGCAAGTAAAATGCACGTTCACAGGCATCGTCATAATTGAGCCCCTGAGGGCGCACATTGGAAATACAGTTTCTCTGGGAGTCTTTAGAGCCTCGTTTAGCCCCCCAAGTGAGATACATACCCATGCTATCCGGAGAAGTCAGACCTGGCCTCTCTCCAATTAAAACCAGCACGGCCTTGGCGTTAAAACATTCACTAACATCATCCCCTACCGCCACTCTTCCTTGCTTTACGATTGTGATAGGTGCGAATTTCCATTGATGTTCATCATCAGCGCTTAAAAGAGAAATCAATCGAGTAACAACAGGCACGGCATGGTTTTGAATTGCGACGGAAGAAAGTCCATCAGCAATAACAATCGCAAGATCAATGTCAGTGTTATGCTCATTTGCTATCAAGTTGAGCGCTTGCCAAGAAGATTCATCGAGTTGCCGTCCTAAATCGGGCCTTTGCAGGTACATAAGTCGGTCACTCACTTGACTGCTCACTACCACTGGAGGTTCTAAGGTATTTTCAAGAATCGAGTAAGAGTCCGACAAACCAGCAACGAGAGAGTCAACATTTAAACTGCAATGCACTGCATCCATAGCTTGGGCGTGATCCAGCTGAAATGAGAGTAACTCGTTGGTTGGTACACTGTTCCCGCTGCGACCCAGAGCGATCCGAGCAGAGGTGAAGTCGCGTAACTTGCCCCAAGGGTTGTGTGTGACAACTTCAGACTCATCTTGTGTGGACTGAGCAATGGTGATCACTTTACCCATGAGAATACCCCTTATTCAGTTGGTTAATTGCTCCCGAAAACGAGCGAGAGACTTGCTCACTTAACCGAACGTCTTGCACGCTCTCGAAAATCTGCATCTCTATTAACCATTGTTCAAACTCTGGAGCTGGCTTCAGACCGAGTACTTTTCTTGCGTAAAGGGCATCGTGAAATGAGGTAGTTTGATAGTTGAGCATAATGTCATCAGACCCTGGAATACCCATGATGAAAGAGCACTCGGCCACGCCTAACAGTGTCAGTAAATTATCCATGTCATTCTGATCGGCATAGGCATGATTGGTGTAACAGATGTCGCAACCCATAGGTAAACCAAGCAGCTTCCCACAGAAATGATCTTCAAGCCCAGCACGAATGATCTGTTTGCCATCAAACAGGTACTCTGGGCCAATGAACCCAACGACTGTATTAACCAACAAAGGATCGAACTGTTTCGCGACAGCATAAGCACGAGCTTCGCAAGTCTGTTGATCGACCCCATGAAATGCATTCGCAGACAACGCTGTACCTTGTCCGGTTTCAAAATACATCACATTGTTTCCTACGCTACCTCGATTCAAAGACAATGCCGCTTCATGGGCCTCTTTCAAAATCGATAAGTCTATTCCGAATGTATCATTCGTTCCTTGCGTGCCGCCTATCGACTGAAAAACGAGATCGACTGGTGCACCCATTTCAATGGCTTCGATCGTGTTCGTGACATGAGTTAACACACAAGACTGAGTCGGTATTTGATAGTGTTGAATCACCTCATCCATTAAGTTCATTAACTTAATAGCTTGAGGCACATTATCTGTTGCCGGATTGATACCGATAACCGCATCGCCATTTCCGTACATCAGACCATCAAAAATGGTCGCTGCGATACCGTTGAGAGAATCAGTGGGGTGATTCGGCTGTAAGCGAGTAGACAGGCGACTCGGCAAACCAATCGTATTCCGAAAAGCCGTGACAACTTGGCATTTTTTAGCAACGAGAATCAAATCCTGGTTGCGCATAATCTTACTGACTGCGGCCACCATTTCTGGTGTTAAACCTTGACGAATTTTAGCCAACGTTTCACCATCGGCTTCTTCACTCAGCAGCCAATTTCGAAAATCTCCGACCGTCAAGTGCTCAATCGGTTTAAAGGCTTCAAGGTCATGCGTATCGATAATTAGGCGAGTGATATCGTCGCTTTCGTATGGAATAACCGCCTCGTTAAGAAACGTTTTAAGTGGTAACTCAGACAGCGCCATTTGTGCGACTACACGTTCTGCCGCTGACTGAGCACAAACCCCAGATAACGCATCGCCTGATCGCTCCGGTGTCGCTTTCGCCATCAAGTCAGCCAATGACTTAAAGGTATAGACTTTACTGCCTTGTTGCCGACGATAAGTTGCCGTCATTGCTCTTCCTCTTCACTATTTGGTTCGCTTTTTGCTGAACTATCAATAAGCTTTAAGAAAGTATTGCCAAATGTGTTCCGTAGCGTTATCAAAAACTGGCAACATTCATAAACCAAAAATAAACAATGAGTTATGTAAATACTGCTCCAACATGACTCACAAAAAAGGAATGAGCATCACAAGGATGAGTGACCAAACACCCCAAACTGCACCAATGCTGTGCATCCATCACACAAAGGATGCAAACCAACAAGCTGCAAGCCTAATAAACTGGCAACAGGAATACGATCAACTCAGCGATGGCCGATTTTTAGGTCAAATTCGAGAACGACGATTTCCCAATTTCCATGTATTTCGAGAAGACAGTAACCGCTCACTAAGACAGCAATGCAGGGTTGAACAGGGAGGTATTTGGTTGGGTTTGAGTGCGGAAAATAAACCGCTACACCTAAATCACAGCAAGTTTAATGCAAGCCAGCTTTTGCTTAGACAAGGTGGTGCAGATTTTGAGTTAATGACACCTGAACAGTTTTCTATCTATGGGATAGTACTCGACAGAAAACTGGTTCAAATCATAGAAAAACAGCTCGAGTTAGACGGTATCGGCTGCAACACACCGCACTTAGCGGGACTAACAGAAAAGCACATTCAACAACTTAAATTCTACTTGGGTACTTTACTCGGTCCCACTGAATCGCGATGGTCTGACAGCACACATCAGGTGGTTTTAAAAGACATCGTTCTCGAACTGTTCTCAATCAGTTCACCAAGCGCAAGCCACCCGATATCAATCTCTCATCGTCAGCATGTGATGCGCCGCATAAAGCAACAGCTACACGACTTAGATTACAGAACTCCGATCACCGTCAGTGAACTGTGTGACGCTGTGCACGTCAGTCGCCGCACACTGCAGTACACCTTTGAACATTGCTGTAATACTTCGCCAAAGCAATTCATACACCGAATGCGGCTGAATCAAGTACGTAGAGTGCTACAAAGCCCTGAAGATAATCGAACAATTGCAGAAATCGCTTTTGACTTTGGTTTTTTTCATCTCGGGCAGTTCAGCCAAAGCTACAAGCGGCTATTTGGTGAGACGCCAACTGAAACGAGAAAATGGGAGTCCAGCAAATAAAATGACAGGCAGTATATTCTTTCAGATTCTGCGTTGGGGCCATTTTATGTAGTCGCAATGATTTGCTGAAACTTAGCATGAAGATCTGTAAGCGCGGCTTCAACATCCGGTTCTGCTCGGCTCAAATGTGCGATTAGCGTCATGAAGTAGCAGTCAAAAATCAACGGCATTTTGTCTTCAAGAACCGAACTTACGCTCGCAGATTGAAACAAAGCTTGGTTAAACGACTGGTAATAATCCAAATCCCAAATCACCTCTTTCAACAAGGCTCGGCTCAACTCGACGTTCGCAAAATAGTAGCGATAGTATTTCTCCGTCAGCGCCAAACCAATGTCGATAGCTGTCTTACCTTCCACACTGACTAGCGCCTCTTGGCTGATCTGTTGCAGTTGCGTCAGCATCCCTTCGCGCAAAATCGACAGTTTGGTCGGGAAGTGGCTGAACACCGTACCATCGGCGACTCCTGCTTCTCTCGCAATCTGCCTTGTGGTCGTCATGTCATAGCCATTCTGAGCAAAAGATGCCCACGCGGCTTTTAGGATTTTGTCTCTGGTTTGTTGTCGCTTCGTCATTGATGTATCTGCTTAATGAGCCTGAAAGGATCATACCTTGAGCGGCTGACATTGACAAATTGAGCGCGCTCAATTATAAAAATGAGCACGCTCAATTTCATATAAAAACAAAAGGAATCGCTCATGTACGTATTAAACAAACTAGGCCAAGGATTGATTTTCTTGCCGACCATATTCTGCTTTTCTTATATTTTAAGACCCATATTGATGGTGATTCTCATCCCAGGTGGACTCGCACTTTTGGCGTTAATCGGAGGGACAGAAGTCCGGGCGGAACTCAAAGCCATGCTGCTTGAGGAGCTTTTTGGGGTCAGTCCATCGCACACCACCTCGAAAAAAGCGTGAGTGCGCTAAAAACGTTGGCAAGGTTAAGCAAAAAACAAAACGCGCAGGTATCTAGATATCAATACCTGCGCGATATAGATGTTCTGAAAAGAGGACTGGCGTTAGTCAGTATTCATGTTCTGACCGATTCGCCATAAAACGCCACTAGGGTCAAACAAACAACATTCGCGCATGCCCCAAGGTTGCTCGACCAGCTCAGTCAAACGCGAGCCAAATTCCTCATGGCCCACTTTGGATAAGTGCTGATGCCAGCTTTCTGCGTCTTCTACGAGCAAGTGCATCATGAAGTTGTTGCCGTGTTCTGGCTCATAAAAATTCTGTAAAAGAAACGCGCAGCTGCCTTGAGAGAAGTACGCCACATCACCGAAGTCTGACGCCATATCAAAGCCTATCGCCTCATAAAAACGTTTTGAGAGCGCGTAATCTTTCGCTGGAACAAATGATTTGATTTCAACAATATTGAGGTTTTCCATTTCCAATTTCCTAAGCCCTTTTCCATCAAACTGATTGACGTAATCACGCTCTACGCCTTCTATTCGCCTTGCGTATTTTGCTGCGATGGCAGTGGTACACACTCTACCATTTGCGTTTGTAACCACGCGATGAATTTATGTTCGAGTTCTGTACGCTTTTTATCTTGGCTCAATAAAACATAATTGCAAACCTGTAGCACAGAACCAAATGGCGCGACCAAATTACCGCGCTTAATATCGTCCATAACAAAAGGATACGATCCCATCGCCGCGCCTAAGCCCTCCACCGCGGCTTGTATGCAAAAATAAAAATGCGCAAATGATTGCTGAGTGTTACCGTTGAAGGTTTCACAACGTGTTGATTGCTGCCAATCCGCCCAAGCATGTGGGGCGGGATTGGTCATTTTCGGCGCGATGCTGGGCTTAAAGACTTAATGCGCTTGCGATCAGATTTCGACCATAAAAAATGCGGCTACTAGAGCCGCATTACAATCCACAAACCTTAGGTCTGATAAGTGAAACGTTTATTGAGTGATAACGGTGAGCTTATCCCAATCAATCGTGAAGCGAATTTGTGCCTCAGTGTAGTGGCTCGTTGTGCCTTGATCGTACCAGTTACACGCATTGCGAGAGAAACCTTCTTCAACTTCTTTCATGCCAGCTCGTGCGATCATCTCCGTTTTTGGCTCTTCTCCGCGCTCAAATTCTGGTGTGAACACGTACTGGAATTTCGGTTTGAAACCGTAGATCAAACGCGGCAAGTTCTCTTCTGGTAATAGGTTCTCATTTGAACAACCTGTGTAGTGGTAAACACCCGCCCATTTACCGTAGTACTGGTAATCGTTGGTGTAAATTTGGCTAAGAGAGGTGATCCACTTAACGCCCATACCGCGTTCCATGGAAGCCTTTGGTTTGGCTGCGGTGACGTAATCCTTACTTGAGTAGCGAGAGGTATAAGCCACACCGAGATCGGTCGTCAACGAGCCAGAAAAACTTGGTGCCGAGCCCGGTGTTGCAGTCGCGGTTAAGCCGATAGACGGTGCAACCGTGGTTGTCGATATCGAAACATCATTGGCTTCGTTTTGCGGTGAGTAATCCTCACTAAATACAGGCGTGCCACCAGCTTGATAGATGCTGTAATCGAACGCAACTGGGTAGTTTTGAGTAAAACGGTCAACAATCGCTGCATCAAAAGTGTGTTTTACACCCGGCTTACCTGGTACATAACCATTCCCTAGAGTGATCACGCGAGCCGCTTTTTTGTCGTTCTTTGAGTTATGGAATAACTCAACCAGTAACTTCATCTGCACACGGCTACCACGAAACGCGTACGGGAAAAGCTCAGGCTCGCTTTGCATCACGACCTCATAGCTTTTCTTCACGTAACCTTCTAGCGCGATGTCATCAATCAAGACACTTTCTACAACCTTGTTATCAGAAGCAGCGGCAGTAGCGGAAATCCCTAACATTAAGGGAAGCAGTATTTTCTTATTCATTATTTTATTACCTTACTTGGGAACAGTCCCAATTTAAGCTAACACATTGAACAAGTAGCAACAATCAAACGAAAACGATTCACATTATCAATAATTTGACCTACACCCAGAAATGAAAAAAAACAGCCAACTTACGTTGGCTGTTTCAATGCAGTTAATGAATGACCCGAGCGTCCCCTTTAAGTAACTGAGACAGATCGATAGTGAATATCGTCACTGTCGGACGTTTAGGCAGAGCATTTTCGATCGAAAACTCTGGCCCAGCTGGAACGAGGGGGAAGTGAATAGCCGTCGGCCACGTTGACGAAGCTTCATTACCGCCCGGCTCAGATATTGAGAAAGAAAACGCAGGTAAACGGGTCATAACACTTACCTCAAATGACTGATTCGCGGGCTCAAGCGAGCCCGCTTAGGTTTTGCAATGTTATTGTTGTTTTAACACTTACTTAATCACTAACGATTGGTAACGTTAGATATCAAGTTCTTTGTCTTCAACGTGGTTGGTGATCATCGCTTCAGTGGTGATCATCAAGCCAGCAACAGACGCTGCGAATTGAAGCGCTGAGCGTGTTACTTTCGCAGGGTCCAAGATACCCATTTCGATCATGCTGCCGTATTCACCTGTTGCAGCGTTGTAACCGTAATCGACATCACCCGCTTTGACAGCATTCGCTACGACTGAAGCTTCGTCACCTGCGTTAGTTGCGATTTGACGGAGAGGCTCTTCCATCGCACGTAGCGCAACTCGGATACCCACGTTTTGGTCATCGTTGTCACCTTTTAGATCCGCCAATTCTTTCGCGATCTTAGTTAGGGCAACACCACCACCAGCAACAATACCTTCTTCAACCGCTGCGCGAGTAGCGTGTAGCGCATCGTCCACGCGGTCTGTCTTCTCTTTCATCTCAACTTCGGTTGCAGCGCCGATCTTGATCACCGCTACGCCGCCAGAAAGCTTCGCAACACGTTGTTGAAGCTTGTCTTTGTCGTATTGAGAAGTGGTTGTTTCGATTTGTTTTTCAATCGAAGCCACACGATCAGCAATCGCGCTTGCTTCTGCTGCGCCACCCACAATAGTTGTTGTGTCTTTGGTGATGGTCACTTTCTTCGCGCTACCTAGTTGCTCTAGCGTTGCTTTTTCGAGTTCTAGGCCGATTTCTTCAGAGATGACCGTACCTGCGGTTAGTACCGCAATGTCTTCCATCATCGCTTTACGGTTGTCACCAAAACCAGGTGCTTTCACCGCAGTCGCACGCACGATGCCGCGCATGTTGTTCACAACCAATGTCGCTAGCGCTTCACCTTCGATGTCTTCAGCAATGATCAATAGCGAGCTAGAAGATTTCGCCACTTCTTCTAGCACTGGCAATAGCTCGCGGATGCTGCTGACTTTTTTGTCCACCAATAGGATGTAAGGGTTGTCTAGCTCTACGCTGCCATTTTCTTGGTTAGTAATGAAGTATGGCGACAAGTAACCGCGGTCGAATTGCATACCTTCAACCACAGACAATTCGTTGTCTAGACCTTGGCCTTCTTCCACCGTAATCACGCCATTGCGACCCACTTTTTCCATCGCTTCTGCAATGATTTCACCGATCGCGCGATCGCTGTTTGCAGAAATGCTACCCACTTGGGTAATGGATTCTTTGTCGCTGCATGGCTTAGACATTTCACGTAGTTTTTCAACCGCCGATTCAGTGGCTTTGTCGATACCACGTTTTAGGTCCATTGGGTTCATGCCAGAAGCTACCGCTTTAAGACCTTCGTTGATGAAAGATTGCGCCAGTACAGTAGCCGTCGTTGTACCGTCACCCGCTTCATCATTCGCTTTGGACGCCACTTGTTTCACCATTTGTGCGCCCATGTTTTCGAACTTGTCTTTCAGTTCGATTTCTTTCGCTACCGACACACCATCTTTGGTAATGGTTGGCGCGCCGTAAGATTTATCAAGCACAACGTTGCGGCCTTTCGGGCCTAGTGTCACTTTTACTGCGTCCGCCAGTAAGTTCACACCTTTCAGCATTTTTTGACGTGCGTCATTAGCAAATAATACGTCTTTTGCAGCCATAATTATCTCCTCAAAAACTACTACAAAAATAATTACTCAACGATTGCTAACACATCAGATTCGGACAGAATCAAGTATTCTGCGCCGTCAATTTTCTCGGTTTTCACGCCGTAACCGTCATTGAAAATGATTTGGTCGCCCACTTTGACTTCCATCGCAGCGCGTTCGCCATTTTCGAGGCGTTTACCTAAACCAACAGCAATGACTTTCCCGCGGTTTGATTTTTTCACCGACTGAGAAGTTAAAACGATTCCCCCTTCAGATTTATTTTCCACCTCTTGTCTTTCAACAATTAGCTTGTCATTTAAAGGACGAATTTTCATTTTTAAGTGCCTCCTACTTGGAACCAAAAATAAAAGACAGAATAAACATCAAGATGGATTTGCGAGTCGACCGCTCGCTTTCGATGAGAATAATAAGGTCGAAAAATTGGAGTTCAAGAGGTGGATTTCATAAAAATTTTTTATTGAATTGAATAAAATCTTCTATCGAAACTTTTGACATTCACGACCACTTAAAACCTCTTTATGATGGAAAATGTGTTCAATCAAATCTAGAGTGGTTACATACTCTTAAAAAGGATAATCAAACAATGAAAAAGGTCGTATCTCTGTTTCTTGCAACATTGTGCGTTGGCTTGCTTTCTTTCAGCGTTGCGGCTTCTGAGCGTGCTGAGCAAGGGTGGCAACTGATTGAGAAAGGCGCAATGATTGTCGATGTACGCACGCCGCAAGAATTCTCTGAGGGGCATTTAGACAATGCGGTCAATTTCCCTTTATCTGAGCTTGATAAACATTTCCAAGACGTCGATAAAGATCAAGCGATCGTATTGTACTGCCGCAGTGGTAACCGCTCAGGTAAAGCGTATCAATATTTGCAATCGCAAGGATTCACGAATCTGCACAATGCAGGTGGCTTAGAAGAACTGCAAGACGCAAAATAATCATCTCTGTTCTAATTTCAAAAATAAAAGTGCAGAGGGCGTTGCAGACTTATTGCAACGCCCTCTGTTACTAAATAATTCTCTTCCGCTACTACTCTATTTGGGCCCGGCCTCAAACTGAGTCAGGTTATCCGATATCTCAAGCCACGGCGCTTTGGACGCGACAAAAATATGGAAATTTGGCTTGTGGGATGGTGCATCATCCAAGACACCTAGGCGAATATTGACAATCCCATTGTTCTTTTTCGAATACAGGCTCGACCCGCAATGGCGACAAAAACATAACATGGTATTTTCGCTTTTCTGATAAGTTTGAATATCCTCTTTTCCTTGGATAATTAGCAACTTATCTAGAGCAATACCGCCCGCCGATGAATAGTCAGAGCCAGTAAATTTTCGACATTCCGAGCAATGGCAATTTCCCATGTACTTGAATTCATCTGCCACTTCCAATTTCACCTTACCACACAGACATGAGCCTTTGAGTACTTCCATTTGAGTCCCTTTTTGTTATGAATCTAATTGAATTAGACGAATACACCGACACCATGCCACTGCAATGCGAAAAATTAAAGGCAGGTAATACAGGTTTTCAAAAATGAAACGAAAATGTAAAACACTCTACTCAGAGGAAAGATAGGTGTGCTCAGCACGTGAGAGCTCAAGCTATTGTCGATACAAAAACACCAAGCAAGACGCTTGGTGTTTTCTTAATATTTTGTCTAACACAGTCATCACTCTTAATGAGAGACGCCGTGTTGAGAAAGGGTAGTGCTTAGAAAATGCAGTGCTTAGTAAAGCTGGTGGCTTCGTTCGCACTCCAGTCACCTTTTGGCTTATCTTTCAAGTTCTCACACCATTGCTCGCTGCCCACACCATCTTGAAGAACACAGTGCTTCGCAAAGTCTACTGCGTTGTCTGCTGTCCATTCTGTTTTTGGCTTATCGCGCATGTCGTTACACCAGCCTTCAGTGCCCACTTCATCACTACAAGCGGTTAAAGCAGAAGCCGCCAACATCAGCATGACTAGTTTTTTCATAAATTTAAGGTTCCAGTTGCAAACAATATTAAAATAAAACTCAATCGCTTCAACAAATGCCCATTCAACGGTCTGAACTAAGCAGTCACTTGTTGAAGTGACTTTTGTATCAACTATAACGAAATTATCAGTCTACGTGTTAAGACACCGAAAAATTATTGAGCCAAGCTGCGTAAATGACACCATAAACACCTATAGGCAGCGCGCTTGCGTTAATGCGCTGATCTTAGAAGACCCCGTGCCAAAACATGCTAAACGTAACTCTAACGCCATTTGCTCAAAGTGCTCGACCACCGCTTGAGTGCTTATGGTAGCCGCTTTCAAAACTGCGCCCGCTTGCCCAACGAGATTGGCGCCCAAATGTATGGCTTTCGCCGCTTCAAGTCCGTTATGCACACCACCTGAGGCGATCAAAGGTAATGTAGGATACTGTGCTCGTATTTGAGTCAAACATTTTGCCGTTGGGATGCCCCAATCGCGGAAAAGTTCGGCTGCACGCTGCATTTTCGGGTTATCTTGGCAATAGCCTTCAACCGCGCTCCAACTTGTGCCACCCGCGCCCGCTACGTCAATGGCATCCACACCGGCGTCAACCAATCGCTGCGCAACGTGACCACTAATACCAAAACCGACTTCTTTAATAATGATCGGAACATTCACGCGAGATTTAAGCTGCTCGATAGCGTGTAAGACCCCAATCCAATTATGGTCGCCATTTTTCTGAAACGCTTCCTGCATTGGGTTTACGTGTACAAACAACGCATCCGCTTGAATGGATTCAACCGCACGCTGCGCATTATCAAGTTTACCTTTGTCGCGCAATTGAGCGGCTCCAAGGTTAGAATAAAGCGGCACATCTTTGGCTAAATCACGAATGGTTTTGCCTAGACCTGCGTGTTGGCGATCTTCTAAGCTAATACGCTGCGAACCCACGCCCATCGCAATGCCTAATTCACTGGCAGCTTCAGCCAAACGACAATTGATCACTTCAGCGTCTTTCGCTCCACCTGTCATTGAGCTAATCAAAAACGGCAGCGCCAGTCGGTGGCCAAGAAACTCTGTCGATAGGTCGATCGCCTGAAAGTCACATTCTGGCAGCGCGCAGTGTTCAAACTCGACAGACTCAAAGCCCGCCGTTTTATGCTTCATGCTCATGTCATGATGTAAAACAGCGTCTAGATGTAAATCTTTTCGGTTAGTTTGCGGAGCCATAATGTCACCCTAAAGTAAAACAGTCGCGCAGTATTGCGATCCTTATCAGTAACGTCAATGCGAATTTTCTGAATTCACGAGATTACTTTTCCGAAACCAGTAATGAATCACGACTTACTCTGACATTATAGGAAGAGAAACTCGCCTTCCGTTTTAAACAAGCAGGCGAGTGTTTCACGAAGTTGAAGTAATCAGCGTGCGAGACACTACGATAAAAATGGGCCGCATACTTCTCTAATTTACTTTGCGCTTTCTGACAGAATCAGAGACACAACGGTGCTTGTGGTGGTTGGAGTAAACTGCTCAGGATCATCACAGAATTGAATTTTCCCTTTTTCTTCAACGTGAAACAACGGTACTACCGAGTTCCCTTTGTGGTGCGCTAAATAGTCTTGATACGTAAAGTTGTCGCTCAATTTCGTGTGTTTTATCTCTGCACCGCGGCTCAACAAACTGGCCAGCTGGGTATAGCTTACGTTACCGCCCATCAGCAATTTACCGTGGTACTCCTGAGCCACGGAGTGCTTCTCGCTACCATTGCCGTTGGTTTTCACTTTTTGCAAGCAGTGAACTTTATCTTCACCAAACTCGTCGACAAATTGCATGCAAGCCATAATGTTGAAATGCTGGTCAGGCGTTAATGCAACGACTTGTCCCACCCCTATCAGGTTCAAATTGTCATCTGCGTGACTAGAAATCGGATTCCCGTAGTAGTAATCCAGCCCCAACATACGAACTTGACTGATGTACTCCCAGTTAGAATCGGTCATCAATATGCGGCGGTCATAGCGTGCCAACGCTTGACCAATTTCTCTGGCTACTCGGTTAGCACCAATCAACAAGAAGCCGCGTGGCGCTGGCTCCGCGACGCCCAACATCAATGCGACAGGACGTGCCGTTGCACTTTGTAAAACAACCGTTCCGATGATCACCATGAAGGTCATAGGTACCAGTAAAATCGCTTCATCAATACCGTATTCGGTCAATTTGATCGCGAAAAGAGACGAAATAGAGGCAGCGACAATACCGCGCGGTGCAACCCAAGACAGAAACAGTTTATCTTTAAGTCTCAAGTTACTGCGGATGGTTGAGAGGAAAATCGACAACGGGCGCGACACCAACTGCATAAATACAAACAGCAATAACGCGCCACTACCCAGCGCAGCAAAATCATCCAAGCTAATGCGTGCAGCAAGGAAAATAAATAGGCCGGTGATCAGCAATATGGTCAAGTGCTCTTTAAAGTGTAGAATTTGTTGAATATTGATGCCCTTTGCGTTGGCAAGCCACATACCCATTACAGTAACCGTGAGTAATCCGGCTTCAGACTCGATATGGTTGGAGACGGAAAATACGCCGAGCACGATCATCAAAACCGCAAATGGCTGCAAGTATTCCGGTAGCCACGCACGGCGCATAATCGTTGCGACTGCTGCGCCAGAGGCCGCACCAAGAATGACACCCACGGCAATGAGCGTTCCGAACACTTCGGCGCTATTTATCGCGCTGTGCGATACGATGAACTCATAAACCATCACAACAAAAAGCGCACCGAGTGGATCAATCAAGATCCCCTCCCAACGCAAAATATTGGCAAGCGTACTGTTGGGTCTTACCGTCCGAAGAAGTGGCACGATCACCGTCGGACCTGTTACCACGGTTAAGCTGCCGAACAACATGGCGAGCTCCCAAGTAAAACCGAGGAAATAGTGCGTCGCAATACTGGTTGCTGCCCACGAAATAATGGCCCCGATGGAAACGATACTCCAGACTGAGCCACTCACACCGCGAATTTCTTTAAAGTTTAGGGTCAAGCTGCCTTCGAAAAGAATCACCGCAACCGCCAATGAAACCAACGGAAAGAGCAAATTCCCTAAAATCTCATCTGGATTTAACCACTGCATAAATGGCCCGACAATCAACCCGGCTAGCAGCAAAAATAAAATCGCTGGTAAGCGCAATCGCCATGCCAACCACTGACAACCTAAACCAATGACCCCAACCGCTGATAGAACCAGCGCTTCATTACCCACTTGCATTAATCATTACCCGTTTTGTCTTTTTTCGCGTGAATGCGCTATACCCAAATAACCTCGGGCGTGCGGTTCAATAAGCATGACTTGGCATGCAGACTAAACGGCTTACCTTCGACTATTCGACAGCATGCCTCTGAAATGCACATTTTTGAGGTCACTTGGGTATCGCATCAGAATTATGAATATAGTTGAACCCCAATGACTTAACGACTCATTTCTGTTCATCAGATCTTAAAGTGACACACAAGTATGTCGCTTCGTCGAATTCATCATTACGCATTGAGTTTCATTATGTAGAATGATTCTTAAAGAAAGCGCGGAACCTAGCACTATATGAAGCTAAGGCAAAGCGCTTGGACTAAGCTTTAGCGTACGTGCTCAAAGTTAAGAATCGTGTGTCACGCGACGTACGCAAGGAGAAATGGATTGTACGTAATACTAGCACTGTTCATGGCGTTGCTCGCCATCCTCATCGGAGTGAAAGCCGCCAACCGAGCAGCACTTTTAGAAAAAGAGCTAACCAAACTTCGTGAAGAGGTAACATCACTGCGAGTCAGTCTAAATAAGGACTCGAACCAACCAACGCGTCAACAATCCAGCGTTGAAGAGGCAACAAAAGAGGCAAACTCCTCACCCTCTAAGGAGCATGACCCGATTACCGACCGAGCATCTTATCCAAACACAACACATCAAGCTCAATACCAGACAAGCGAAATGCAACTGGACGTTTTTAGTCAAGAACAAGAGTCTATATTGCCAAGTAGAGTGCAGAGTCTGTTTAGCAACATTCAAGAAAACTGGTTGGTTTGGGTGGGCGCGCTGGCAATGCTAATTGGTGGGGGGTATCTCGTACAGGTTATTGGTAGTCACATTGAGTTTTCGCCACTTATGCGTGTGTCCTTTGCGTTTGTACTCTCGTTACTTATGGTGCTTGTTGGCGAATGGTTCCACCGCAAAGAACAACAAAATCCTCAACGAGCAACACGAGCCCAAGGCTTTACTTATGTGCCTGCCGCCGTTACCGGAACCGGGCTAACTGGCATTTACTGCACGGTTATCTTTGCGTTTGTTGTTTATCAAATGCTGACGCC
Source organism: Vibrio sp. A1-1 (assembly GCF_021728175.1). Taxonomy (NCBI): domain Bacteria; kingdom Pseudomonadati; phylum Pseudomonadota; class Gammaproteobacteria; order Vibrionales; family Vibrionaceae; genus Vibrio; species Vibrio sp. A1-1. Next base: position 140,410 of record NZ_JAKKCL010000012.1, on the reverse strand, counting down.
TAGTGTCTCGCTTATCATCTTAGCCGCTGCTGCATTTTGTAGCTTGGCTCTATCTTTACAGCAAGGGCCGTTGATGGCGGTGCTTGGTCTGATTGGTGGATACACCGCACCGTTATGGATTGGTGGAAGCGAGCCTAATTACTTCTTATTAGCTGGGTATATCAGCGCGATATCGGTCGCGGCAACATTGCTAATGCAAAAAGTGCGTAGTGCATGGATTTCTCCAAGCATCGCGCTTCCACATGTGGTTTGGATGCTGTTGCTCATTGAAAGCATGCCGCTTGAGACACTTTTTTCTTGGCTGGCTATTTATCTCTCCATTACTCTTTATCTTATTTTCGCCGTTCCAAGACTGGGTTGGACACTCAATCCTCGTTATCATCACTGCCAGAATAAGTGGACAAATCCGCCGACCGCTACCTCTCTCGCGATTGCGTTATTGACCTTTTCGGCTGTCACTAGAATGCCAGAATTGGACACACTGCAAATGGTGTACTGTTATGCGCTGCTCGTTGCGACAGTATGGCTCCCAGCGGTTCGCACAGGTTGGTCATTGCGCGTATTTTTGCCTTCCATATTGGTCTCTGCGACCGCACTTGTTGTCCTCACTGTCGCGTTTGACGCTTTGTATATGCCAGAACATGGTGCCAGTATCTTACTCGCATTGGCCACCAGTATTGCACTGATCTGCTGTCGAACTTATTGCCAGTCACTCAGTGACCGATCGCAACTTAGCGGCGTACTTCTGTTGGTACTGGCTCCAGCAATGAGTTTGATGACGTTGTTTTATGTCGACGAATTTATGCAAGGCTACCTGTGGCACTGGACTGCATTTTGCGCATTGGTGACCGTTTATTACGTTGTACTTGGTCAACGCTTACATTCGCTAGCATTGGAATGCTCTGCCGTCATGCACGCTTTAATCGTAGGCGTCGCCTTTGTTTGGTTAAGCGATACCTGGTTGACGACAGCAATCTCGATACAAGTTGCGGTAATGGCGTTGCAGACGCAATCAGGGGTATTTCGCCCCGCAAGTTGGGCGATTAAAGTGGCGATGGGGATACTGGTCATCCGCCTCACACTTTTACCCTTCATCCCTGAATGGCAACCCGTAGAAGCAGGACATTGGGCTTGGGTTATTGTGAGTTACCTACCGTCTCTCATCATCCTGCTCTATGCTCGAGCAACGCTAAAGCAAGTGGACCTCGAACTGACCAACTGGTTTGAAGGCGCATTTTTGCATGTATTCTTAATGGCGCTATTCACCCAAACCAACTACTGGTTAACTGGGCAGTACGGCTATTTGGGACACATTGATTTCGCAAGCGCCATCGTTTTTGCTAACCAAGCGTTGGTTATGGGTATGGTGTACAGCTACCGTAGCCAATTTGCACAACGCTTAAGCCGCATCTATGAAGCCTACAGCTACCTGCTTTGGTGTGCCTTCGCATTGCTGATAATTTTGCTTAATACGGCAGAGTCGCCATTGGTGACTGACAACGTCTCAGCACAAGCACTTCCCGTCATTAATATGCTAAGCGTCGGCTGGTTGCTGCCAGCTTGCATCCTACTTATCGCAACCTTTGGAGGCTGGAATACGTTACAGGTTCATCGATTTGCGGTTGCCAGCCTAGGCTTTGCACTTGCTGCTATTTGGTTAGGCATGTCTATCCGTCAATTCTGGCAAACCACATCTATGATGCTGTACCAACCGACCAGCATGGCAGAACTGTTCAGTTATTCAGTAGCAGGTTTGCTCGTGGGTGGATTGCTTACTTGGCGCGGTGTGACACACAGAGGGTTGATGATGCAGCGCGTGGGTCTAGTGGTTTTAGCTTTTGTCGCACTAAAAGTATTCTTATGGGATGTTAGCTCTCTGGATGGGTTCTGGAGAGCAATCAGCTTCTTAGGTTTGGGAGCATCTTTAATCGCGCTTGGGTGGTTATTCCAGAAATTGAATCGCTCGGTGGCAAAAGCACTCGAACCATAAATGAATCAAAGAGAGATTCCCGACAGTGCACCGTTCTCGTTATTGGGGGGCGATAGCGATGCAAAGCCGGGAATCATTGGAGTGTTCGTTATTTTAGCAACGCAACAACCGTATGACGACGCACGTTTGCTTGTGCATTCAACGCTTGGAAAGTCGAGGTAAACTCACCAGACTTCTGCACAAAACCATCCAGTTTTGCATTCACATCATCCACAGAAAGCTGCGCGGTTTTATTTTGAATTGAGCGCATTTGAGTATTCAACTCTCCATGAAATGCTTTCGCTTCCTGCAAGCTCGTTTGCACTTGTCTTAGGTGCTGGTTCACTTTGGCAATCGTCTGTTTCATGCCATCGCGTGATGCCAAATCAAACCCAAGTTCTGCAATACCATCTGGCTCTGACTTTAGATTTAGAACGTTCGGCTGGCCCGCAGGAAAACGGTGCCCTTCGCCCGTGACCATCACTTTCTGCTGCATTTGCTGATAAGCGTTGTCTCTGGCTTCAAATAAAATGCTGCCATCGTCAGCTAATGAGGCGCGCATCCCTAAAGCAATCAAGCTTCGGTCAAGCATTTTGACAGTTCGAGCACCATCGGCTTGTCCATCGAACTGAATCATTACCGCTTGACCCTGAGGGAAATCCAAACGAATTTGCTCAGCTTTGTCACTTAAGCGATGCACATTCAAGCCAGGAATAGAAAAGCGACGAATGTCTGCTTTATCTAGCTTTAAATGCAGTTCGTTGTTGAGCACTTTCTGGCCGTCGAACCGAGCATGCTCCACAACGTTCTGAATGGTGGCTTTAGAACGAACCAATGTATCCTGCAAGCCAGGTACATTTTGCACGCCTTGATTCACCGCTTGCGTCAAACCACGTTTAATTTGAGTCAGCTCTTTGCCAATCACCTGCAACGATTTCGATGCGATCTGCACTGCCGTCGCTTGCTGCTGACCTTGGGTCAGTTGAATCCCAGAGACAGAGTAGGCTGACGCAGTGTCAGCCTGAACTTGCGCCGGGCGCGGTTTAATTGCAGTACTTGAGTCTGCAGAACGGGTCGGCATGATAGAGGCTTGTTCTTGCCCACCCAAGCGTATGCTATGGGGTCTAACCTCTACTGTACTCATTACCATAAAAGAACTTCCTAACCTTATAGACGGTCAAACAACGATAGATCATTGATCTTTACATAGCTCGCTTGCGTTGCTTGCAAAGCCGCCATGTAATTGCTCAAGCGTACCGATGCTTCACCGTAATCCAGAGCTGAGAGGTCACCTGATACTTTATCGACGAACAGTTTATTCTCACCATGAGCACCGCCAACCAAATCTAGGTTATTGTGTCGGCCACCAATCTCCGTCATCGTGCCAAGTACGCTTGCCAACGTATCATCAATGGCACTCAGGCTTGCGTCCACTTCAGCTTGGAAATTCGGACTCGGGTTCTCAAATTCTGTAATTAGATTGTTAATTTGATCCAGTACGTTTTTGCCGCCACCAAGGTCCAAAATGTCCTTTGCCGTCATGTTGGAATCCATCGTTACGCCTTTCGCAATCGTCACGACACGTTTATCGCTGTTGCCCTCGATGACATAACTACCGCTTGTACTGTTTATAGCAGGGGTGTCAGTTTTGGTGCCTGAAAATAGGTAGTGCCCTTCTTCATCCTGAGCATTGAAAGACGACTCAATTGAATCACGATAGCTCTTTAGCTCCGTGATCATACCGGTACGGTCTTGATCAGTCAGTGAGCCATTCGCGCCCCATAATGCAATATCACGCATGCTCATTAGGCTCTCTTTCACTGAGTCTAAATGTGTTTCTTGACTCGAAAGCGTGGTTTTGACGTTTGCGATATTGTTTTGATACTGGGCGATGGCGCTGTTTTCACGGTCCAAATTAAGCAGCTTAATCGATGCCATTGGATCGTCAGATAGTTTAGTTAGACGCTCACCTGTCGTCATTTGTTGTAGCACGTGCCCCAGACCTGCATTGTTACCTTGCAGGCTTTGCAGCATCATTTGGCTAAATTGATTGTCACTGATTCGCATCTGGGTTTCCTTTAGAATAACTGCAATACAGAATCGAACAGCTGATTCGCTGTGCTGATCACTTTCATGTTGGCATTGTGTGCATTAGCAAACGTCATTAAGTTAGCCGCTTCTTCATCACTGTTAACGGCACTCACATTGTCACGAGCCGCATGTGCTTGCTTGTTCATGGCTAACTTAGCTTGGTAATCGGCGTCTGCTTGGCGTGCTTTAATCGCGGTTTGACCCACCATAGAACTAAATGCGTCATTCAAGCTCACAGAGCCATAGCCAGTCACAGAAACAGGCTTGTTGCTTAAATTAATCAACGACTGCAACACATCCGCATTACCTGGCGTACCATCACTTGAAAACGCAAGCTCACCTGGAGTTAACTCAGTGATATCCAAACTTGCCGCTGGGTTGGCAGGGTCGTAACTGAACAATGGTTTACCTGGGTTACCATTTAAATCTTGTCCAGTAGCGAGCACAGCGTTGTATTCATCCGCTAACGCTTTCGCCATGTCATTCAAAGCCAATTGGTTTGGTTTTAATACATCGGTTTGATAATCGTTAATCGCACCTAATTTGCCACCAAGAGAGTCACCAATCGCAAAACTTTGGCTTGAGAATGTTACGTGTAAGTCTGCTACGTAAGGGTCACTAGGGTCTGGAACGGCTGCGAGTTTGCCATGGTCCGTGCCCATCACAAGTGGCTGACCAGAGGTCAACGTTACCTGAACACTGCCGTCAGGCTGTTCTGTTCTTCTGATTTCGATGGTTTGAGATAACTCGCCGATCAATTTATCTCGTTCATCCATAAGTTGCGATGGGTTGCCGCCTGTTCCTTGCATTTCAACCAGCTGCTTGTTTACCTTCGCGATGTTTTCCATGAGGCTATTCGCGTGGTTGAGTGCCGCATTACGCTGATCGCTCATATCTTTATGTTGATTGTGCAAAGACTCGGTCAGCGTATTAAAGCGGCGTGCCAACGCTTCAGATTCGTTGATGATTTGTTGACGGTAAGGGATCGACTCAGGCTTAACCGTGGCATCGTTAAGCGCAGCGTTTAGAGAGTCCAAACCAGCAGAAATACTGAAGCCATCGGCCCCTAGCGTATTTTCCAATTGGCTCATGTTGCTGGTGTAACCAGAAGCGTACGCCGCCATACTGTTAGTTGACCACGTTTGCTTAATCAGAAATTGGTCTGTAACGCGGCGAATGCTGGTGACCTCTACCCCTAAACCAGGGCTTAAGCGGTTGGCTTTTCCGTCATCAACTGATGCCATCAACGCTTGTTGACGGCTATAGCCCACAGTATTCACGTTCGCCACGTTTTGTGCCGTTACGTCTAAGGCCACGCGGTTCGCGCCTAAACCTGAAAGGGCAATATTAACTAGGTTCATTTACAGCTCCATTTTCCTGATCAACGGCTGAGAAAACGCGGTAGTCATACCGGCCTCACCGAGCACCTGTTTTACAGAGGCGACGGCTTGAGAGGCGGTATTAAATAAGCTTGAGTTCCCCTCAATCTCGTTAGCATCAAGCTGTGAGATAGATTCAGAATTCGCACCTTTACCATCATTTGCAGATGAGATGTTACGCGCAGCATCAAAGGCGACTTCGCGCATAGAGGGGCTAAGTTGCTGGATGAGCATATTGGCAATGCCGGAGCTCTGCTTTTTTGCCAGTTCCATTGCCAGTTGCCCATCGTACATATCGCGGAAAACGCCTTGCTGTTGGCTCGCAAACGGGCTGTCTTTATCCGCTAGAACATCGCTGCTGCTGCGCATTTGACGCAGCACCATTTGTAAAAACATCGCCTCAAATTGACCCGCTACTACTTCAAGCGCGCCTTCCTGATCTCGACTCTGCTTGATGTTGGCAAGTGCGCTGTTGTCGTGATACAGCATCGAATTCAGTTGAGTTTGTTCATTGGTACTGTCTAGTTTCATCCTTAACTCCTTAAATCACGACCAATTCAGCGTTCAATGCACCCGCTTCGCTCAGTGCTTGCAGGATAGACATTAAGTCAGTAGGTGTGGCACCTAAGCTGTTTACCGCAGTCACAATAGTGTTGAGCTCCGTGCCTGGAGGCCAAATCACCATTTGAGCTAAATCTTCGTTCACATCAAGATCCGTTTGGTTAACGACTTTCGTATCGCCATTTGCAAACGCATTTGGCTGACTGACTTGTTGTGATTCAGAAATTCGCACGGTTAAGTTGCCATGGCTCACTGCTGCCTCACTTACTTTGACACTCTTACCGATCACGACCGTTCCCGTACGAGAGTTAAAGACAATTCGAGCCGGCTTGCGGCCTTCCACGACGCTCATTTCTTCAAGCATCGACATCATCACTACGCGCTGTTGGGTATCTTTTGGTGCACGCATATCAATGCGCGCTTTATTGATCGCAACAGCAACGTTAGGCCCAAAAGTGTTGTTGATTTCACGCGCGATATTTTTTGCCGTCGTGAAGCTTGGTTTACGCAGGTTTAAAGTAACTTCATCACGCTGGTTGAAATCAGTTTTGATTTCTCTCTCTAACGTCGCACCATTCGGGACGCGACCTGCCGTTGGCGTATTAACTTCGACTTTAGAGCCACTTCGCCCTTCTGCAGATAAACCGCCAACCACGACGTTTCCTTGTGCAATGGCATACACTTCACCATCAATACCGCGTAAAGGCGTCAACAATAGCGTACCGCCACGGAGGCTTTTCGCGTCACCAATTGAAGACACGACCACGTCCAAAGTTTGTCCGGGGCCCGCCATTGGATCAACGGTTGCTGTCACGCTCACAGAAGCCACATTTCGTAGCTTAGGGTTCATACTGTCATCAATTTGAACCCCAAACTGACGGAGCATGTTGGTGATAGATTGAGAAGTAAATTTCACTTGGTTTCGGTCACCCTGGCCAGCTAAGCCAACCACCAAACCATAACCGACCAATTGGTTTTCTCGAATGCCGCGCACATCGACCAAGTCCATGATCGGAATTTCCACTTCGGCATGTGAAGTGGTTGGTAATCCCAAGGTCAACACCAATAGGAAAGACGTAAAGAAAGATTGCATTGTCTTCATTAGAAAGGTACCCATGGGCTGTTGAAGAATTGAGTTAGCCATCCGGCTGCGTTGCTGTCAGCCAGAGCTCCGCGACCTGCGTAGGTAATTCGTGCATCAGCAATTCGTTGAGAAGAAACTTGGTTGCTGCGATTAATATCATCCACACGAACAATGCCAGTGAGACGAATAAACTCATCTCCCTGGTTTAGGCGCAGCCATTTTTCGCCACTGATACGCAATACACCATTAGGTAACACCTCGTGTACCGTTACGGTGATTGCACCTTGCAGCTTATTGCCCTGTGAGCTTGAAGCACTGCCATCAAAGTTGCGGCTGCCATCGACACTAACCCCTAACTCATCGAACGTTTTCGTTCCTATGGTCGGCGCCGCGAAATTAACCGCTGAGCTTTTGCCAAACTTAGTACCCGCTTTTTTGCTCGATGAGGTTTCTTCTGATAGTTGAACCGTTAACACATCGCCAACTCGGTAAGCACGACGATCCTGAAACAGGGTCATCGTGTATTGGTGACGATAAAGGCTACCAGACTGGGTTTCCGGCAACGTGTAATCGAGCGTTGGTGGTGCATATTCCTCGGCATTTGGCTCAGGCGGAATAAATTCCTGACGGCCGGCACATCCCACCAGCAACACGGCGGCTACTGCCCAACTCTTAGAAAGCCATTTCATTGCTTTTTCCTTCATCATCACCAATTTCATACTTACATTGATTGCGAAACAAACTTCAGCATGTCATCTGCAGCAGAGACCACTTTCGCATTCATCTCATACGCACGTTGAGTCGTGATCATGTCGACCATCTCTTCCACTACTTGTACGTTTGAACCTTCCAATGCACCTTGCTTGATGAGGCCTGCGCCATCTTCACCAGCAATCAGTTCATCTGCCGGGCCGCTGGCTTCCGTTTCACGGAACAAGTTACCACCCACGGCCTCTAAGCCTGCTGGGTTAATGAATTTTGCGAGTGTGATTTGACCAAGCTGCTGTGGCGTTGGATCGTCCGCCGTCGTTGTTGTTACCGTGCCATCAACACCAACAGAGAATGAAGAGGCATTATCTGGGATCTGAATTTGTGGCTCTAACGGCAAGCCTTGGCTGTTAACCATCAAGCCTTCAGAGTTGACATGGAACTGACCATTACGTGTGTACATGATCTGTCCATCCGAGTTTTCGATTTGAAAGAAACCCTGTCCCATAACGGCAAGGTCCAACTCTTGTGTTGTATTTTGAGTGTTACCTTGCGTAAACACTTTTTGCGTGCCAACTACGCGAACGCCGCTACCTAGCTGAATACCACTTGGCAACTCGTTAACTTGGTCTACTTGAGCACCAGGTTGACGCTGAATGCTGTAGAAAAGGTCTTCGAATACAACTCGGTCACGCTTAAAGCCAACTGTATTTACGTTCGCTAGGTTGTTAGAAATGGCAGTCATCTTCGTGTCCTGCGCTGCCATGCCTGTTTTACTTACCCATAATGCTGAATGCATTTTTTATTACTCCTTGCGGGGCGAGACTTATCTCGCCGCCATTAATTTATTACCAGCTTGTGCCAACGTCTCGGCCGTTTTCATCATGCGAACTTGCATCTCGAAGTTACGCGTTAACGACATCACGCTAATCAACTCATCAATGGCAGATACGTTACTGCCCTCAATGTGCTCAGGAGAAAGTTGCACGGTTTCATCGGCAGCGAATGGCACGCCATCTACACTGTGCAGTAGGCTGTCACTCTCTTTTTGAAGCTGGTTCATTTCTGGTTTAACCAACTTCAACGTTCCCGCGACGATTTCTGCGCCACCACCTGGTGGAATCACGGATACTTGACCACGCTCGCTGATTTCAATCTTTTGATAATCAGGCACAACCAAAGGCCCATTTTCACCAAGAACAGGAAAACCGTTGATGGTCATGGCACCAAAAGTGTCGACTTGGATATTGCCCGCTCGCGTGTACGCTTCGTTACCCGCAGGAGTTTCAACAGCAAGATAACCCTCACCCATGATGGCGACATCCAACGGGCGTCCCGTTTTCATAATGTCGCCAGAATCAAAACGCGTTGAGGCAGAGTTGGTCACAACCATAGTGCGACCATCAAAACCTGGGCCTTGCATTTCTACACTGCGCACGCGCTCCATATCCGCTCGAAAGCCAGCAGTATCAGCGTTTGATAAGTTGTTTGAACGCACGTGCTGAGCCTTAAGAACTCGACTCGCACCTGACGTTGCAGTAAATAACAAGCTATCCATGCAAAACTCCCATTACACCGCGTTAAACAAAGCTTGAGTTAGCTTGTCGCTGGTAGAGATGGTTTTCGCATTTGCTTGGTAGTTACGCTGTGCGGTCATAAGCGCCACAAGCTCACTGGTTAGGTCAACGTTAGAACCTTCTAGCGCACCTGGGGTTAAATCACCCAACGTACCTGAACCAGGGACACCCATGATTGGCGCACCAGAGCTAAAGCTTTGAGTCCATGCCGTACCACTCACTTTTGCTAAACCTTGTGTGTTGGCGAAGTCTGCAAGTACAACTTGACCTTGCAGCTGTGATTGGCCGTTAGTGTAGGTCGCGTAAACCATGCCATTACCTTCAACGCGTACACCTGCAAGCTCACCGGATGTGTAACCATTCGGGCTATTAGTACTTACGCCGAATTTCGCACCAAACTGCGTGCTGCCTTTCAAGTTAATGTCGACACTCATCGCGTTTGCGCCTGCCGCAGGGAATGAAACATTAAACGGAGCCGTCGGTGAAGAAAGCGAGCCGTCTTTGTCAAACGTTACTGGTACCGTTGTCACTGGTGTTGCGCCACCATCCACTTGAACATTCACTTCCCAAGAGTTAGAAGCGGTCTTAGTGAAGTACTGGGTTACCGTGTGCGAGTTACCCAGCGAGTCATAGACTTTTGTGGTGTAAGACGAATTGAATGAGTTTGGATCGTCCGGATTAAACGGCGTTACCGTTTTATCAATGGCAGACGCACTTGCATCAAAGTTTGCAACAAAATCAAGACCGTCTGTCGCTTTTGCATTCAGTGATGACGTAGATACTTGGATATTGCCCACAGAGCCTGTCATCAGGTTGTTGTTGCTATCCACACTGTAACCTTGCAGTTTTGCGCCACTGTTAGCTGTAACAAAGTTATCTTTATCTGTCGCGAATACACCTGAACGCGTGTATAGCGTTTGACCCATGTTGTCTTTAGTGACAAAGAAGCCGCCACCGTTGATCGCCAAGTCCATCGCACGGCCAGTTCCTGAGATACTGCCGTCTTTGTCGAAGTTCTGTGAAATTGACGCGACTTCTACACCACCAGGTTGCATGCCGTTATATACTGCGGAGAATTCTGTGCGGCCACCTTTAAAACCATACGTTGATGCGTTGGCAATGTTGTGACTGATTGTGTTTAGCTCTGTGTTGGTCGCGTCCAGACCACTTAGTGCGATGTTAAAACTCATAAAAAGACCTCTGATTTCCCTATTTGGTTAAGCACCAAACTGAGTGATTTGATAGAAAGGAACGTTGCCAACGCCATGGACATTGACTAATGCTGCGCCGCCAGTATTTGGAATACGCACTTGCTCAACAGTGCCAGCCATGAGCACATTTGGACTTGCTTGCCCTTCTTGCACTTCTACTGCCACTGAGTATTTGCCTGGTTTAAGACCAAGTTCTTCAGGATTAATTGAAAAGTCGACGTCACCTTTGCCGTGAGCACCTAATGGCACTTTAGTGGATTGACCAAACTCATCTTTCACAACTAACGTCACTTGGTTTGAGCTATGAGCGAGTTCGATTTTTCCGTTCTGTACGCCTTCACCAAGCTCAAATTCTTTGGAGTTGACGTAAACAGTTTGTCCGACGAGCCCCGCTGTCGATAGCACTTGCATGTTGTCGAGGAGAATCATGCTCTGTTGCATTGTCTTGGACATATTCTCGGTACTTTGAACTTGAGAGAATTGAGCCAACTGACCAACGTATTCCGTGCCATCAAGTGGGTTAAGTGGATCTTGGTTTTGGATCTGCGCCACCATCAAAGAAATGAATTCGTTCTCTAATGAAGAAGCACTGTTCATATCTTTAGGATTTGGTGCAATGCCATTGTTCTCTTTTGCTTTAGTGCTCACAGGAGCATCAGACGATAAAGGTGTATATTGTGCGAGACTCATTAACTGCCCTGCCCTAATCTAAGCAGACCTTGCTGCATACTTTTCACATTTGATAACACTTCAACATTGGTTTCGAAGCTACGTGTCGCTGACATCATGTCTGCCATTTCAGCCACGACATCGATATCTGGGTAATACACATAACCTTCACCATTGGCCAACGGGTTGTTTGGCTCAAAGCGTTTCTCGGCTTCTCCCGCATTTTTCACAACGTCAACAATGCGAACTTCAGCATTGGGATAAACCCCGTTTTCCGTTGTCAGCTGCGCTTTTTGGTACACAGTCGCGAATACGGGCTTCAGCGCTTTATAAGCGTCATCTGGATTTGCAGACACCGCGTCCGCGTTAGCTAAGTTACTGGCGACCGTGTTAAGACGCACAGTTTGTGCCGTCATCGCGGATCCAGTGATCGAGTAAATATCAGTGAATGACATAATTAACGTCCCTCAATCGCTTTCGTTAAGCCATTAAATTTCATGTTGAGAAACGTCAGGCTAGTTTGAAAGTCCATGTTGTTTTGCGTGAATTTCGCTTGTTCAACACCCAGTTCTACAGTGTTGCCATCTTTGCTGTTCTGGTAAGGCACCGAGTATTGGGCCTGAACCTGAAACTTAGGCACTGGTTTGTTCACACCGCCTGCAGCCACCTGGTTCATTACGGTGGTGAAACTTAGGTCTTTCGCCAAATACCCAGGGGTGTCAACATTTGCTAGGTTACTGGCAAGGACTTTGGTACGCTGAACGCGAAAATTAAGTGCCTCTGGATGTACACCTAAAGCATTTTCAAATGTGATCGCCATGCATCTTCCTTACAGTTGGCTCGAATACGCCAACATACAAACAAGATGCGTGCCATAAAAAATAGCCATATATATCAATGATTTACAAACAAGGATGGAAGTCAAACTTCCGGCTCACGGAAAGCATTAAAAGCAAGGGGAAAGTGCTTACTTCCTCAACATTAATGCTAACTCTGCTTGCTCTAATACCAGGACAAACTTTCGCCAACACCTCTGGCAGAACCCTAAGCGTTGAGGAGATAAAATCTGTTGTAGCAGAGCATTTCAAACAAGAAGTGGCCCAAAATGCTCACTCTAACCAGTGGGGAGAATACCAACTGGATTTCGACATGTGGGTACCAGGCTCGGCGAATCACCTACCTGAGTGTGAATCGCCTCTGGTCATCACTGGTCGCGACAATCAAGCGTTGCCAGTTGGAAACCTTAAGCGCTCAGTAAGTTGCGATGACATCGCTTCACCCTGGCGAATTAACGTCACGATAAAATCTTCTCTGACACTGCCTGTCTTGGTTGCCACAACCACGGTCGGTCGAAATGAAGTTGTGACTGCCAAGCACGTTAAACTGGAAACGCGCACCATCTCGCGACAAGACGATTTTTATACTCGCCCAGGACAAGCAATAGGCTTAGAAACCTCTCGCCGTTTACGCGCAGGGCAAGTGGTCAACCCATCCAATTTATCGGCTCCACCTTTAATCGAAAAAGGCAATGAAGTCATAGTGATTGCGAGCAAAAATGGATTTAGCGCCAGCACGAAAGGAGTCGCCTTAGAAGATGGTGCGAAAGGGCAACAAATTGAAGTAGAAAACCTAAGTTCAGGCAAGGTCATTAGAGCTGTCGTAACCGGGTTAAACCAGGTTCATACTCAATTTTGATTTTGGACTCAGAGTAACATTTTTTAATTTTGGCTCTCGTCAGTAACGCTGAATTTCGAGTACAAAAAAATATTTAATGTTTATCACATCCTAACCGCCTACTTAATTTAGAACATGATGATGAGGACCACAGCATGAAAATCGACAAAGTCGCGGGCGGTCATGTCCCACAAACAAAATTACAGCAAGCAAGCAAACAGCCTGTCGACGTCGTCGAACAGAGCAAAGTACACGAGCCTGCATTTCAAGCGAATACCGTAGCGATAGATCGCGCTCAAGCTGAAATGGCATCACTACCTGATGTTGATATGGAAAAAGTAGAACAAGTACGTAACGCATTAGCGCGTGGCGAACTTAGCCTAGATACCAAAGCACTATCAAAGGCGATCATGCAATTCCATACAGGTCACGAGTAATAACACACTAGGAAGAGATCATGGCAAGCGCAGTATCGCAGCGAATTCAACAATTTATTCGCTCAATACCTGAGGATATCAAGCTCTATCAACAACTTATCCCTTTGCTTCAACAGCAAAAAACGTTGTACTTAAAGTTTGATGGTGAGGCACTGAGCAACAATGTTCAGAAACAAATGCCAATACTCAATAAACTTAGCCGCTCAGCCAGTGATAGAAGCCAGTGTATGCGAGAGCTGGGGTTAGCGTGTAATGACGCCAGCGTAAAACGAATTTTCAATGCTTTGCCTGCCCAAATAGGTATGCAAGCTAGAAAACAATGGGCGCTATTGGAAACGTTGGTAAGTCAGTGCCAACAATACAATCAGAGCAATGGCCACAGCTCTGCGGCGTTCCATGAGTTGGTCAGTCAACTCAAACAACCTGTGCAACACACTTATGAAGATAAATCGTTCTAAACGATGTTCGTCTTGCCTACAGATTCAGTCGCCATCTCGGCTGAGTACTGTAGGCCTTTTTATTTTTATCGCCTTACTATCCTGCCTTTCAATCACCAGTCAGGCGAAACCAAGCCCAGCTGATATTCAAACGCAATATCAAGTTTTAGCCCCATACAAGCCACAAATTGCCAAGCGTCTCGATTCATCCAACCTGGTAATTCATCACATTTTCAAACAACTGCAAAGCCACTCTTTACCAAAGAGTCTAGCCTTAGTGCCAATGTTGGAATCCTCTTACAACCCCAAAGCCGTTTCTCATGCCAACGCCGCCGGACTTTGGCAACTGATACCAGCAACAGCTCAACGATTCGGGTTGACTGTAGATACAAAACAAGACGATCGTTTTGATACAGAAGCAAGCACAGCTGCAGCACTCAAGTATCTGACGTTTTTATACAACAAATTCGATCAAAACATGGCGCTGACATTAGCGGCCTACAATGCAGGTGAAGGGCGTGTCGCACGCGCTATTCAGCGAGCAGGCAGTAACGACTTCCAGAAGCTCACACTACCTAAAGAGACTCGCCAATACGTTAGTCGATTCTTCGCGCTGGAAAAGTTGATAGATATCGGTCAGTTACAATCCTCATCATTTCAACCTTTACTCTTATTTGCTTCAGATGCTCCGATGGTTTCGCAACCGCTGATCGACTTTAGTCCACTACCTCCGTTGGTCAATTTGTGATAAAAATCACGACAAAATCCAATGTCAGAAAAACGTAAAATTACAAGATCGTGTTCGGCCAATTTGAAAACTCGTGATCTCTATGCAAACGTGTGCAAAAAAGTTGAGGTAAGGTATCTCAAAGATAAGAAAGAGTAGTGGTTTATTAAAAGGTACCCAAATTGCGCTTGCCAATTGGGTAGATATGCGTCACATTGCGTTTGCAAAAAACATGAAAACCAATGGTTGGACCTAATAATTATTTACACACTAAATGTAAAACAGCTATTGTTTTCATAGTTCGAAACAAATTTAAAATATCAAGATGACGCTTCGCTTGCGCGTCTGGAATAAGTCCGGGTTCCGGGGGGGAGTCCGGACTTTTTTTATCGATTTAAAAGCTGACCTATCAACAGAACAATGAGTGGGTAAGTCACTATGAAGCAAGCTAAGTTATTTATAGTAATTCTTTAGAAATCAACTGAAGCAAAAACGTTTCGCGCTCGATGCTCATGCCTTTTTTCGGGCTTTCTGCCATGGTCTTTTCATTGTGCGCTATCGCTTCGTGAATGTTCATCCATACTGGACGCATTCCATTTTTAACTTCATAGTCTTCATAAGCCGTTTCACCTAACTCACGATCGATTTTACATGTATAGCAATACGACACCATGTGCATTACGTCAGCGTCGTCTTTGTACCAAGGACGAAATTCCTCAAAGATCCCGAAAGGCTTAATACCATGGATATTCTGCGCGCCGGTTTCTTCTTCTAGTTCACGAACTAGTCCAGCAATCACATCTTCACCATCATCAATACCACCACCAGGCAAAGTGTAGTCATGGTAACGCTCTGTATAGAGCAACAACACATCTTCACCATCTAGTACGATGGCGCGTGCCGCATTGCGCTGGAAAATAATTTTGTCGTCCAAGTGCTCAATGTCCGGATGAACGGTCGATTTTAAGTGTCTCATCGAAAATACCACTGTCATGTTTTGCGCGCATATTACCGAACTTCACGCTTTAAATCATCGTTGTCGGTCCAAATGCGTTCAAGACATTGGTTTGAACGCAACGGTTCTAACCTTCGTAACAATCCGCAACAAATAGAAGTGTGACGTGATAACCAGTAAAAGATGAGAATATCTAAATTCTTATACGTCCCTCTTACTTTTAACATCGATAAGACAATAATCTCTGAAAGTTGCCTATAATCAATACAATACTCGCCCACCCCATGCGGAGATAAAGAATGAAAAAGACAAATTTAATGATGGCTATGGCTGCAACGTTGGTACTGGCTGGTTGTTCAACTTACGAAGGTGCCACTCGCTCGACTGAGTATACCTCCGTCGCAAATCCTGCAGCCGTTTACTGTGTTCAGCAAGGTGGTGAGTTGGATACCGTTTCGGAAAATGGCGAACGTGTGACTTACTGCGTGCTGTCTGACGATAATCGTGTCGAGCAATGGGAATACTATCGCGACAATCATAAAGAAAGTGAGAGTGGCGACTACTAAATTTTTTTGTCGACACGTCAGATTCCCTCTATCACTTAGGAGCCTTTAGGCTCCTTTTTTATTTGATTTATCAAAACTTTCTCACTTCATTTTTACATACCTCTGACTTTACCGCACATCGATACTATATCGAACAGTGTTCTATTCTTGACATTCCTCTGACATAACTTTCCACTTGGACAATAAAATCCCAAACACAGATCACACTAATTCACATTTCTTCCACATTTTCTGGAACAGGTGAGCAAGATGAAAACACAAATAGTAAAAGAAGCCGAGTCAGCCCCAAGCAACGTTGTTACTGAAGAGTCAAAGCGCATCATTTATAAATCGAGTTTAAGTGCATTGATGATTGTCGCTATCAGTATTCTCGTTAACCTCAGTCTTCGCCTTGATTATGTCGTGTTGGGTTCAAGCCTTGGTGAGCTTTCCATAACAGAAACACTCCAGCTTGTGATGCTCGCGATTGCATCATGGTCATTTTTTAGCCTATCTAAACAACAGCCTCAGCTAAAGCATGCGGCCATTTTGATTGCCGGCTTTTTCGCGGTGCTCATTATTCGTGAAACAGACTATTGGACAGACATGATTCGTCATGGTTCTTGGGTTTTCCCTGCGCTCGCTGTAACCGCACTGGCTTGCGCCAAAGCTTACCAAGGTGGTAAAGGTACCATGAACGAAATGGCGACCATCTTAACGGTGCCCCACATGAAACTGTTAATTGGTGCCGTGATGCTATTGTTGGTCTTCTCTCGCTTATATGGCATGGGCAGTTTTTGGCAACAAGTGATGGACGAGAACTACATCCGTGATGTTAAAAATATTTCGGAAGAAGGCATGGAACTCCTTTGCTACTGTTTGATCGCATTGAGCGCAGTCCGCACAAAACGCGAACTTAATGAATAGACTCAGGATCCAAGCGGCGGTTCAATGCAGTTAATATCGGATGAACGATCCTTAACGCTTGTTCCGCAGCTCCTACAGATTCATCCAAGGCCGTCATTTCGATGGCCTTTTTCATGTCTTCAATCTGTTGCAAACTATCTTTATCGAGTGGTAAAGCGAGCAATTGCTGAATGGCATGTCTCGCGATCATAAGCGGCTTCTTTCGGACAACCGATAAGTCTCGTAAAAATGCTCCCTGCTTGACCCCTTCTAAATAAACTCGGTAAGTCGTGAGTTCATCCAGTAATAAAAATGCCGCCGCCACAGGCCCTTTATGTGGGTATGGTACGCTGATATGTTTGTTGATATCCAAGGGTAAGTTGAGAGTAACGCCCATGGAGGCGCACTCAGATTTTAGTACTCGTAATAATCCCTGCTCATCCATCAAGGTTTGGATTTCTATGATTCGCTCAAGGTGGTAGTCATTCGACAACAAGGTGACCTCAACCGGGCGCGCTGACCATAACTGGAACAAACCACTATCACACAAAATGCGAGAAGCGTAACGCATGTTCTGAAACGTATTCAAAGATCGATTTTCTAAAAGTACTTGATGTTCAGGGAACGGATGCACAGCGGCCGCATTTAGAGATTTAAAATAACTGTACATTGCATCTGCTTCAGAAATGCGTTGACCTTGCGTTAATCCACCACAAAAAATAATCGCCGTTCGCTCTGTCGGCAATGACGCAATCACATTAGATAACGCTTCGACTCTTGTTACCCCCTCAACGGTCAATCTGCTATTGACGAGGCGTTTACCTAAAACAATGACCACATTGTCTAACTTCATTTCAAAATCTCGCGCTTAGTTGGCAGTGTTACAAAAATCTTCTTTCACTCCCGGCCTACAGGCTTTAACATCTAGTTAACAACACTGTTCTAGAGACCTTTATAAAGGTTCACTGCTAAAGGAAGTCAATTATGCTGTCGATTTTCGATATATTTAAGATTGGTGTCGGGCCTTCTAGCTCCCACACTAATGGTCCTATGCTTGCCGGATTCCATTTCACTCAACTAGTTAGCGACTCTATGGCGAAAGTGCATCGGGTGCAAGTGGACCTTTATGGCTCATTATCGCTCACTGGTAGAGGGCACCACACAGACCGAGCCACTGTCCTTGGTTTGATGGGAAATAAACCCGATACCATCAAAATGAGTAGCGCTAAAAGTGCGCTACAAAATACTATAGACAACAACACGCTACTGCTCGCTGGTACGCACCAGATTGAGTTTAGCTACGACCATGACATCGTCTTTCATAGTGACAACCTTCCCCTGCATGAAAACGGAATGACGATTACCGCACTAGACGCTGCGGGAGACCAAGTGGCGTTTGAAATTTATTATTCCATCGGAGGCGGATTCATCGCCACCGCTGACGAACTAGAAAACGGCACGCAACAAGATGAAGTCGCGGTACCATTTCCCTTCACATCAGCGGATGAGATGCTGGAAAAAGCCGAGACTAACGGTTTTAGTTTGGGAGGTATGATTCTACAAAACGAACTGGCATTCCGCTCAGATGAAGAAATTAGCCAAAGAGCAGAACAAATTTGGAAAGTGATGTCGCTCTGCATGCAACGTGGTTTCGATACGGAAGGGATTTTAGAAGGTGGTCTCAATGTCACTCGTCGTGCACCAAATCTTTTGAAGAAGCTCGAAGCTAACGCTGCAGTTGAGAATGATCCAATGGAGATCATGGATTGGATTAACCTCTTTGCCTTTGCGGTTAGCGAAGAAAATGCAGCTGGAGGACAAGTCGTTACTTCTCCAACTAATGGCGCCGCAGGGGTTATTCCGGCGGTATTGATGTACTACCATCGCTTCATCAAAGAGCTTGATATTAAACAGCTGAAAGACTTTCTTGCAGTCGCTGGCGCTATCGGCATCTTATACAAAACTAACGCGTCAATTTCCGGCGCCGAAGTGGGTTGTCAGGGAGAGGTCGGGGTTTCTTCATCCATGGCAGCCGCTGGTTTAACGGCACTCAGAGGCGGCAGTAACGAGCAGATTTGTATTGCTGCGGAAATTGCGATGGAGCATTCATTAGGAATGACTTGTGACCCGATCGGCGGCTTGGTTCAAGTGCCTTGCATTGAAAGAAATGCCATGGGCGCAATGAAAGCCATTAATGCCTCACGTATGGCATTAAAGCGCACGAGCAAATGCCTTATTTCATTAGATAAAGTTATCGAAACCATGTATCAAACTGGTAAAGATATGAACAAAAAATACCGTGAAACTTCCTTAGGTGGCTTGGCCGTCATTCATATGGCACCGCCATGCGAATAGTCAAATAAGCCCGCTATATCATTGCTGGCGATGCACTTCGTCAGCAATTTCCTTTCTCGCAAGACCTCTTTTTATTTGCCGTAATCCTATAAAACCCCATTAGCTCCAATCAGTAACAAATACAACAAAATTAAACAAAAATAGAATTAAGCACTGCTTTATTCAAATTGATCTAGAACAACACATTAGCATTTAGCCATATAAGCATTAGAAAATATAGTGCAGCATTTCCACGTTATGCGACAATTATTTCAATACTCAATCTTTCGTTTCATTACTATTTAATAGAAATAACAATACCTACCTTTCTCCGCTAATGTGAGTACAAAATTATGTGGAATAAACTCAATAAATCCATGATGTTCTGCCAAATGATGTTTGGCTTATCATTTTACGGTGTATTAGTAAGTCTAACTCGATTTTTTCTAGAGGATCTAAATTACAACGAAGCCGATACGATGATGATCGTTGGTGCTTTTTCGGCGATCGGGCCACTTTTCGCGATCGCGGGCGGCTTTATTGCAGATAAGTTTTTAGGAGCTTATCGCTCACTTTCTATCGCATATTTCGCTTTTGCATCCGGTTACGTATTACTCGTGTTGGGGGCTTCTGCTTCTAACGTTCCACTTTCAATGTGTGGTATTGCGCTCGCCAGTTATGGCCGCGGCCTGATGTCACCCTCTTACCCTAGCCTCTATAAACGAACGTTCAAATCACAAGAAGATTTTGAAAGAGGATACCCAATCAATTATTCAGTGAATAATGTTGGCGCCTTTTTAGGTCAATATTTGTTCCCAATGATTGTCCTTGTGATCGGCTTTAATGGCGGTTTTACCATCTCTGCTGTTATGGCAGCAGCGGCATTGATCATGCTATTGGTATTCCGCAAAGATCTTGTTGGCGTAGCCTCTGAGCTTGATCAAAAAACCGTAAGTTTAAAAAACTGGGTACTTTTTGCATTGATTTCATTGGCAATGATCGCGTTGGTATTTTTCATGTTTTCAAACATGGATATTGGCCAAAATATCGTATACGCCATCGGAGGGGCGGCGATCGCATACTTCATATCTCTGATGCTTAAAGCAAGCAAAGCTGAGTCTTTGAAGATGGGGACCATCTTAATTGTGACCTTGCTGACAACCTGTTTCTTTGTTTACTACGGACAAATGATGACCTCGATGAACATGGTTGCTATCAACACATTAAAAGGCTCTCTATTTGGTTTTATTCCGCTCGAACCAGAAGCAGCAATGGCAATGAACCCGCTTTGGTGTATGGTTGGTGGTCCTATCGTAGCTGGCTTTTTTGGGTTGCTGGAAAAGCGCGATATCTACCTCTCTACCGCGACAAAAGTCGCCTTGGCATTTGTACTGACCGCGATAGCGTTTGGTATCTTGACGTTTGCCGTGACTACCGTGGGTGAAGATGTCGTGATCATGCCAGAAATCTTTCTCGCTATTCACTTCTTCCAGGCGATTGCAGAAGTCATCGTGGGTTCGATGGTCGTAGCGTTTATTCTTTCCGTCGCGCCGAAGCACATCGAAAACTTCTCTGTTAGCCTATTTTCTGTGGCAATCGCATTGAGCGGTATTATTGGTGCTGCATTTTCAACCTCTATCGCGTTAGAGAAAGGACAGACCATCACACAAGACATTGTACAAAACGTATATGGTGATTATTTCCAATTACTCACTGTCCTTGCTGTCGTGATGGTCGCTATCGCAATGGCAGCGTCACTCATTATTCGCAAGATGCTTGATGCGGCGAAAGAAAGCGATACTCAAGCGCAACCAGTCGAGATCGAAGCTGGGGTTGAAGTTCAAAGCTGAGTTTGATGATTTACCTATCTCAAAATATAAAAAATGCCGCGATATTCGCGGCATTTTCTTAACAACAACATGTTCGATTAATCACGTCGACCACGAAGTTCAATTTTTTGTGTAGCAGCATCCGTATGGATGATTACCCCGCCATAGGCCGTTTCATTCCGACCTTTCAGCGTCAGTTGAGAATCTGCGCGTTCGACGTCGACCTGATTTTTCGTAGCCATCGTCATATCAATCGTGCCCGTGTATGACCCATCGCCAGCTAATGCTATGTTTGTTGAGCAAACCATCAAACCAAGTGCGATTAATTTTTTCATACGTCACCTCTGTTTTTGTTCTTACTTTCTTTCGATGAAAAAACTGTAACAACAGAAACGTGTTCATACGAGGAAAGTCATCATTTACCAAATGGAAATCCAAACCACTAAATTGATATGACCAAGCCTATTTGCTGTCCACCGTCGCCTTCAATAAACCATAAGATACGACAGCATGCTTAAATTGACCGAACGTTGTCTTTTGTTCAGCAATCCAGAGATATGATTTCTCAGCAGAAGACAAATGAGACGATGTATGAGCATTAATCTGGACATTCAAAACGTATTGGTACTAAAACGGATGTATGAGTTACGTAGCGTCCGATTGGTGGCAGATTCACTCGGAAAGACATCAGGATCAATCAGCAAAAACCTGACAAAAATGAAAGCGCAGCTCGATGACCCTTTGTTCATTCAGACTAAAAATGGCTTTGAACCGACCGCTTTTGTCGAGGCGAACATGCCACATTTTGAACAAATCCTCACCAGTATTGATTCCATCAAACCACAGAGTTTTTCACCCGCTAATTTTGACGGCTCGATAACTATTTATGCGAACACATTATTTTGGGATTACTTTGGTGACAAGTTTTACTTAGAATTACTAAAACACGCCCCAAAAGCAAAGTTCTCTTGTTTACGTTGGGGGAGCGACGCGAAAAAGCGATTAACTGAGGGTGAAAACGCTATTGCGATTCATTATTTTGATGAGGATCTTCCGCAGTCAATTATTCAAAACGAACTAGGTCGAGGAAAAGCCGTATTTTTTGTTCTAGATGAGCATCCCGCTCAACATTTCCAAGAGCTAGAAAACTACCCCTTTTTACTTTTCAAAACGCCGGGATGGAACGACTACCGATATCCGTTGTTGGAAAGGCTCAACCATATGGGGTTCAGAACCACACCTAAGGTAGAAATTGAACACCCTGCGATGATTCAAAAAGTGCTCCTACAAACGGATCATTTTGGTATAACCATGAGTGGACATGTGCCTAAGGGCTGCCGAAGTATCGCGCTTCCTGGCGGGTTAGAGCTTGATGTTCGCTACGTGATGAGCTGTCGTCGATCACAACAGCAAGCCCCGATAAACCAGTGGTTATTCAATGTCATTAAAGATATCACCCAGCCCTAACCTAAAAGTCCTAGGGTGATGACTTGTCTATGTTTTCTTAGGTACTCGATATCGTTGAGGTAAGCGGTATGATGGCAATCTTCTAGGTTCGCTTGAAACCTATCATCACCTTGAGCTGCGACCCCTCTCATATAATCAACTAACGCGGAGAGTCGATGTGTCATCACCTCCACCAGCTCTTCCCGTTCCAATCTCGAACAGCCATAAGCGTCACAGAAAAGTTTTGCACGCTGAATTTGTTGCTCCAAACAGCCCATTTTATCGCGCTCATCGGTTTTAAATGGTGCCCAACCATAGACCGAAAAAGCGACGTCCCAAACTCTTGGCGCCGGATGCGCCGTATCAAAATCAAACACACCAACGACAAACTCTCCACGGAGTGCCACGTTATATGGCATGAAATCACCATGACAAATCACCTCTTGTGGTGTTCGTGGTGGCAGCATCCAGTGCAGCGTTTCATTTTGATATTGCTTAAGGAAACTCTCAGATGCATCGTGCATATCGCGTAACATTTTTGCCGCAGATTGGAGCGCGGAAACAGAAGCAATGTTGCCAATCAATGGATAGTTGTAAGTCTCTCCTTCAACATAGCTAACCCACTCTTTTCCTTTCTCAATACCAACCGCTTTAGGGCATGCCGTAAAGCCTCGTGAATGAAGATAGGTAAGTAGCTGATGGATAGTCATCGTCCAATAACTGGCAGGACGAGATATCAAATTCCCTTTTCGATAGATGGCATTTTCTCTACCGCCTTGCATTGTTTCCATAACAGTATCCTGTGTGGATTAAGCGCGCATCAGATAACGTAAAGCTAGCTCATCATACACTCAAAGCTTTTAGAGAAGGTTGACTGACCCTATATGAAACCGCGCATTTTGTTAGGTAAATCGCAAGAATAAGTACCGCTGTAAAAATAGACCGTAAAACATCAAAGGCTTTGTATTAACCATTGGGCAAAGGTGTTTACGTGTGACTTTTCTGATGCTCTAACCATCATATAGTGTGCGCCGGAGCTGGGCATACGCCAATCTCCGATTTGTACTAATATCCCTTGTTGTAACTCATCCTCAACAAGAAAGTCTCTCACCAGCAATATACCAAGTTGATTGGTTGCAGCTTGAATAGCAAGCAATGAATGTTCAAATTCGGCTATCACTTTGCTCACCTTGCCTTGATAACCTTGGTACGCAAACCATACCTGCCAAGATTCATGATAACCGCCGGTGCAGATTTTAGGTGTTTGAGACAGCTTCGTGAGGTCATCAATCGGATTTAACTGAATAAAGCCGGGGCTTGCTACAACGATCCAGTTTTCTTGGGTAAGCTGAATAGCTTGTTGATCTTGCCAATCGCCATCTCCGTTAATAATTTCTATATCTGCAATCGCACTGGCGTTTGGAACCGTATTCGCGGTTGTCGAGATCTTAAAGGAAACATCTGGAAATTGACGCTGAAAATCGGCCATCCTTGGCATTAACCATTGCGAGCAAAAACTGTGGGCGACATGTAAGGTAATTTGCTTGTTCTGTGGGCGAGTAAATAAATGATGGGTCGAGGTTGATAAGGTTTGAAGCACATGGTTAACCACAGGCCAGTATTCTTTTGCTGAGCTGGTCAGCGTAAGGTGCGTACCCTTGCGCTCGAATAATGTTGCATTTAACTGCAGTTCTAGCGATTTCACCTGCTGACTGACGGCCGCACGGGTCACATTTAGCTCCTCTGCGGCTTTAGTGAAGCTCTGTAATCGCGCCGTGGCTTCAAACGCTCGGAGCAAATTAAGCGGCGGTAAGCTTTGCATAACACTCTCCCAAATACTCAGTAGCCATGGTATGAACTGGTGATGACAAATTGATGAAAGTGCTGAGTTTGTTAAGCGGGATCAAAAAAGCCAGCGTGATACACGCTGGCTTTTGGAACTGTCTCTTAAGCAGGAATTATTCTGCTTTCTCAGTGGTTTGGTATTCAAACGCTGGGACAACTACTTCAACACGACGGTTCATTTGACGACCTTGACGTGTTTCGTTGCTTGCTACTGGGTTAGCTTCACCCATACCTTTCACTGTCATACGCTCAGCCGCAATACCTTTTGCTTGGAACTCGTCAGCAACGGCTTTCGCGCGTTTTTCTGTAAGTTGCTGGTTGTACGCAGCAGAACCCGTCGTATCACTGTAACCCGTGATCTCAACTTGAGCTTGTGGGTAAGTGTTCATCAGATCAACGGTACCAGAAAGGGTCGATGCATCTTTCACTTCTGCACTTTCTAGGTCGAATTGTACTGTCGCTGTTGTTTGAGCAGGGTAAACATGCTCAACAATGCGTGTTGCAGGGCGTGTTTCTACTACTTCCTCAACCACTTCTTCTTGAACTACTGGTTCAGAGCCGAACTTGTAGTTAAAACCAATACCGAAGAAATCTGAATCCATATCTTCAATCACGTCATCAGACATATCTTGGTAACGTTGGTATTCAGCACGTAGGCTCCAGTTGTAGTTGATTTTGTACTCAGCACCTAGAGAACCTGTTGGTACGAAATCTTTTTCGTCACCCGCCATCATGTATGCAGCACCAACTTTCGCGAATAGATTCCAAGAATCCGTTAGCGGTAGGTTGAATTTAGGAGCAAGAGTCAACGCCCAAAGATCACCGTCAACGGTGTTTAGGCCCGGCTTTTTGAAGTTTGCAGTGAAGTCACCAAGGTAATCAACACCGTACTCTGCTGCAACGTACTCGTTGAAGCTGTAGCCCAGGTGCATAGATGCTGCAAAACTGTCGTCGTCACAAGGTTCGTTTAGGTAACACGCATCATTTAGAGAGTTGTAACCTACTTTACCGCCCATGTAAGTGTCAGCAAGTGCAACGTTTGAGATCACACCACCAGCAAGTACAGTAGCCACTGCTATAGCGATTTTTTTCATTATTCTTTTCCTTTTTCTTGTACACAAAGCAACACATCGAGGCAGCATACTGCCGTAAAATATGAAGCCGTAACTTTCTCTTTTCTTCGAACAGAAATAGCTAAATAGCGTAGGAAAGAATCAAAAAATGATATTCAAACGCCAATGACGTAAAACGGAGAAAGATAACCTCAAGACCATCTATTCATGAGCTTCATCCGCATACCCAACCGAGAAATAAAGTCTCGTTGCGTTGGTTTAGCCATAGTCAATTCGTTGCGGAGAATATCACAAAATAGCCAGTTTTCTGTGACGCAAATCACCATAAAAACCCATTTTCTCAAATTTAAGAATCGACATTTAAGCCTGTGAATGGCAACAAATTTTTACAGGAGAGAATGGATATCGAAGGCATAAAAAAACAGCTCATTTAAAATGAGCTGTTTTCGAAATAATGAACAGACGTGAACTTATCGAACTAGATTTTATCCGCCACGGTAAGCGTTGCAGCTAAGACATCTTGCCCAAATAATACACTGCGTTCTGGTGACCAACCATAAAGCGGATCTGGGTGATTGTTGTTGTCTTTAAATGGCATCTCGATCGTGTACGACAGGCATTTGAACTGCTCCGCGACCCAGTTTGAGCCTACCGTCAAATTCGCTTTACCCGGCTCATCTTTATCATAACCAATCTCATCTTGGAACTCAGGTGTAATAGTCAGTAACGCTTGCTTAAATGATGCCTCTAAAGTGGCAAGATTTTCATCGTAAGAAGGAATACCTTCTGAGCCAGCGACGAAGTTGTAAGGAATTGCTTCATCACCATGGATATCTAAAAACATGTCAACACCCGTTTCCAGCATACGTTGACGCACAAGGTAGACTTCTGGACTTTTCTCCATAGACGGAGTTTGCCATTCACGGTTCAAGTTCACGCCTACCGCGTTCGTACGCAAGTGGCCGCGAATACCACCGTCTGGGTTCATGTTTGGTACCACGTAAAGCACTGCTTTTTCCAGTAATGCACGCGCAACAGTGTCATTTTCATCCAGTAAACGTTGGATCATGCCTTCCATGAACCATTCAGCCATGGTTTCACCCGGATGTTGGCGTGCAATCATCCAGATTTTCTTTTTGCCTTCTTCTGGCTCACCAAACGTTAGCAAGCTCATGTCATTGCCGTCTAATGTGTGGCCTAGTGTTTCTAGTTGGCAGTGGTGCGCGCTTTGTGCCATGTGTAACAAATCTAAATGACGATCGTATGTGTAAGGCGCAAAGTACGCGAAGTAAATTGAGCTACGCTCAGGGATAACAGTGAAAGTCAGTGTGTCGCCATCGAACTCTGCTGGTATACGGAACCATTCTTCACGGTCGTAAGACGCTACGACATCATAACCTTGCCACCCTTCTGGATAAGCCGACTTAGCCAAATCAAGCAGTTTGATCGTGTGCGACTGCTCTGCTTCGGTTTCTAGACGGAAATGGAACCACTGGTAGAATTCCGACATATTGTCATTAGGGATTTTAAGTTGGATGTCATTTTTGTCGTCCGCTTTCACTACGTGAATGCTGCCGCTATCGAAGTTGCTGAATACTTTCATTATATTACTCACCTTTTAAATCTGAGCTTGAAAGACAGAGGCTAACACAAGGCTACATCGCCCCCCAATGACTTTCACTGCAAACTGTCTCGTTTGTGGCTAAAGTCTTCAGTTTAGTCGAGCTTATCCGCTTTGCCTGCTGGTCCTGCGAGTTTCGCTAGCCATTTATCCCAAACAAACGGATGTTTCTCATTGTCTTCCGCTTCCTCTTTTCGGCGAACAGCATTTCGTACCATCATTGCTCCCAGCCAACGTATTGGTTCTGGTGGAAAATACCCAAGCGGTCCTTGCGCTAAACCACCTCGCGTCCACTCGTTATCTAGCCCTAACACCAACGACGATAAAATCTTTCCACCCATTCGAGTTTGGGCAACGCCGTTACCTGAATAACCAAACCCGTAAAAGACATTACTTTGCTCATCCAATTGGCCAAAAAAAGGAAACCCAGTTGCGGAACGATCCGAACCGCCAGTCCAAGAGTACTCAAATTCAGTCCCTTTTAAGCGAGGAAAAAGGTTGTCGAATGATTTTTTTAGTAGCGTTTGATAACGCGTCGGCTTGTTAAACATCGCATCAACTTGGTTGTTGAAAGAGAACTGATTACCGCCTTTACCTAGCATCAAACGGCCATCTGGCGTATCTCGGTAATAATGTACGAAGATGCGTGAGTCCAAGACACTCGAACCCGCTTGCCAACCAGATTGAGACAAAGTATCACCAAGCGGTTTGGTAATAACCATATCCGAAGACACCACCACGATACTGTTTTTGAACTGCTTAAATTGCTCAACCATCCATGCGTTCAATGCCAGCACCACCTGCTGTGCTTGAATGTTTCCTTTAGGTGTACAGACGGTGGCAGGTTTTCCATAATCTAGACGCGTCATTGGCGTGTTCTCATAAACTTCTACACCCAGATCAATAGCAACACGGCGTAACCCTCGCGCGAGTAAGGCGGGTTGTACGTTAGCAGCAACCGGAGAGTGATAGCCTTCAATATGGCGAGGTGAACCCGCATTGGCACGCAGTTCCTTCACCGAGCAACGACGCCAACTGTTCACATCTAGCCGTTGTAACTCGTCGACAACTGGCTGCATTCCACCTTTCTGAGCCTGATTGGTTGCGGTGTAATAAACCCCTTTTAAAGATAATTGCGCATCGATATTGTATTGCTGACAAAAGTCGTCAATCTCCAACACCGCTTGTTCCGACTCTTTTACCAACCAAACAGCATGTTCTTCACCGAATAACCGTTTCAACGTCGGGAACTTGGTAGACCATGTCAGCATACAGCCGCCATTCGCGCCAGATGCCCCACTGCCACACAAGCCCTTTTCGATAACAACCACCTGTTTTTCAGGAGATTGCTGCTTAATCATAATCGCTGTCCAAAGTCCGGTGTAGCCACCACCGACAATAGCAACATCGGTATCAATATTTTGATGTAATGGTTGCGGCGTTTCTGGCTGTTCAGCTTCAATGGCCTGTTTGAACCAGTATGAACTATGTGTCATCGGATATCCTTGTTAGTGCGTTGCATCGTTTCTGTAAACACTTTACAAACGATGAGCACAATCAACGAGCAAGAATATCTAACGCTGAGCGATAGCAAATGTTGCGCTGAGAGAGTGGAAGTTTCTGCTATCAATGAATACAAAAATGGGGAGCAGCGCTCCCCAAAACAAACAGCAAGGATATAAATTATCGGAAAATCGAGACCGTCTTACTGGTTAGTATTTACCGGTTTCACGCATGCGGTACTCGTATTGAACATTGAGAATAGGCTGGTATACAACTTGCCCGTCACTTTGCAAGAACTCATTCACCATGACTTTTGAGTCAGTGATAGAAAACGACTGGCGATCAACATACTCTGTAAGGCTTGTAAACTCGTCACGAAGCTGACCTGGTGATTTGCTTTGATAGTTCTGAATCATGTCACGACCCATTTCATAAGCCGCTTGTTTGCTATCCATAACATCACCATGGATCGTTTCGGTATCGTTTGTCCACTGATAGCCACCAGCAAAAACAACAGAAGGTGCAGCAGTCAGAGCAATCATACTTGCTAAAGTCATTAAGCGTTTCATAAACCTCTCCTTACTTACCTTTATATCGGACCTAAATTGGCTCGATATTTATAAGGTACGTATAAAGACCAGAAACACGTCAAAATAATTTCAAATAACGTTCAATTCTTGTTCAACTCATTTCACTTTAACTTAGCAACACGGCATCATACTCTGCCAACACGAGCATTTTTCTACCTCGTAATCACAACGTTCAAAGTGGCTTCCAAACTGACATTTCCTTACCAACCCATACAATACCTAAGGTCAATTTTCTCTTAGAATCCCAACAAAAGAACAGTGTTCAAAACCTTATATAAACGTCGGGCACAGCAAAACCTCCCCTTTTAGTAGTGCTTTGCATTTCCCCCTTTTTCGGGTTCTTCGCTGCTCGTCCGTCGGTTCTTAATTGTGGCTGTTGAGCACACGTTAATCTGGAGTGAAAATGACCGCGAACAAATCCATTTTTTACCATAGCAAATCAATTTACTCAGATGATTATGCTGATGTCTATAAGCCAATTTGGACCTACAGAGCTAAGTTCATCTTGCGCGCACTTTACTACAAACGAGCGTTTAAGCACCTGTCAGATAATATTGAATCGTCATTGCTAGAGATGCTTTGTGCACGTACGCACCGATTTTTAGAAAAACCGTTTCGTCCCTACATCATCAAAAATAACTCAGCGTTCGATCGTTCAAACCTAGTGGTTGATCACTACAAAACCATTTCAGAGCTGTTTTCTAAACAGACCATTGAAGAGATCTATACCGATTCAACTGGCTTAACATTAACATCATTTGAAATCGACGAGACATTGTACTCTGTGCGATTGGTGTACGAAGCGCGTTACCAAAAAGAAGGCGACATGAGCCTAGTGCTACACAGCGCGGAGGATGGCAACTTCTATACGCTCTCATTTACTCTCGGCCACATAGAATCTGGACGCAGCATTATGATTGGCGGCTTGCAAGGGCCACGCAGCAGTGAAGAGAACAACGCGAAAATTAAAAAGTTAACTCGTAAGCTTTACGGGCAAAGACCAAAAAGCTTGATGGTGAGTTTGCTCACTTTACTCGCGCAAATTTGGGAAGTGAATACGATTCTAGCGGTAAAAACACAATCCCATACTTATGCTGCACGACGCTACAGTAAAGGACGAATCAAAACGGATTACGATGCACTCTGGCAAGAGTTGGGCGGCACCGAATACAACCGTCATTTCTACTCACTCGATGTGAATGCCCCGCGTCGTGATATCGAAGGCATGTCGCGTTCTAAGCGTTCGATGTATCGACGTCGTTACGAATGGTTAGACAATACCAAAGCGGAGTTCATGACAAGGCTACGTTAACCCAACGCACCACATGACGTTTTGTTTTTTCATTTTATGATTCGGAGTTTTTATGTCTTACAAGTACGCCGTTGCATGCTTACTGTCCGCACTTTCCTTAACGGCTCATGCACAACCAACCCAACATGTTGTTGGAGCAAATTTAGGCTACGGTAATGTTAGTTACGATGTGAACAATAGCCATGATGAAGGTGACATGTTCCTTGGTGATGTATATTACCGTTACATGTTCGATCACAACTTTGGTATTGAAGCCGGCTATAAGGGCGCATTTAACGGCATTGGCTCTGTACTTATCAGTCCCTTAACAGAAATCACCGATGTCAGTTATGGCGGACCTCGACTCAGCGGTTACGCAAGTTACCCTCTGGGAGCTGGCTTTGAGCTTTACGGGAAGGGCGGTATCACTTACTACACGTTAAGTTATACATTTAAAAATAATGGTCAGAGCAAAGAATATGATGAGTCAAGCCTTGGAGGCGAGGCCGCTGCTGGTGTCGCTTGGGCCTATAAACACTTGGGTTTGAACTTGGAGTACAACTACGCCAAGAATAGCGACTTTGATTCTGGCGGTGTGATGTTTGGTGCACAATTGCGATTTTAAAAATTTAGCTGTGCCAAGGCACCGAATCGACATCGGTGCCTTATACCTCAAGCATGGCTCAATGACAGAATGATTCCGCTCAGGATCAACAGCACCCCGACGCCTCGCGTGAAATACCATTTTTCAGCCAACAACCAAACGCCCATTAATAAACCAAATACAATGCTGATTTGTCGCAAAGCCACAACAAGGCTGACGTTATCAGTCATAGTCATCGCAAACAGCACCAAGCCGTAGGTTGATGCCATCATGATGCCAGCCATGCTCGCACTTTTGCGAATCATCCAAGCGGTTTGTAGTTCTTGCTGACTCCCCGAAACAATACACCACAATAAAACCGGTACTCCCATAACCCAAAACTGCACGCCTAGATAAAAAATCGCGCTATAGTGGTCGTTAAGAATGGTCGATGTTTGTTGAGTTAGCAGATTCAGTGCTTGCTTGTCCACAACGGAGTAACCCGTCGTGCCAAACGCCGCAATCAAGGCCCAAAACACACCAACATTCAGGTACTCCCCAAGAGTAATTTGACGAAAACTGGTCACTGGAACTAGGACACAACCTAAAGTAATAAGCAGGAAACCCAACCACTGCTGAGCATTCAACTCATAACCTAAGACGACGGTGAGTGCGCCCACCATCATTACAGGAAGTGCTCTCGCAATCGGATAAATAACTCCCACATCGGCGTGCTTGTAGGCCACGATCAAACCAACCAAATAGACGATTTGAGATAAACCACTGATAAACAGCATTCCCCAAAACACGCTGGGCAACGTCGCCCAGCCAATGTTAAAGAGATACCAAATAAGGTAGGGCGTGAGCAGAAGGCAAGCAGATAAACTTGCCGCCATCGTAAACGCGAGCCCTGACCCAGAGTTGCTTTTGCCAAGGATATTCCAGCCCGCATGAAGAACAGCAGAGAAAACGACGAGACCAATCGCCAACAAATCCATTTCAACGTTCCTGTCTGAATAAAAGAAAGGCCCCGAGATGGAGCCTTAGATGATGGGAAAATCCACTTAACGATTGAGTTCCGCAAGAGATTCAATGCTGATGGCATCATGACGCCAGTATTCGATGTCACAGTCAATCAACTCGCCATGTTGGTTGTAGTTGATACGTTCAACCACCATTGCAGGCGTACCAGACGTCGCGCGCAATGCCTGTGCCACCTCACCCAACAAAGTACTAGTCGAAATTCGGTAACGAATTTTTTGATACGTCACACCGTAGTGTTCACGATAAATGTCGGTTAACGAGTTTGATAAATCATAAGACAATAAGTTGGGAAATATGTCTGGTCGAATGTAGTTCGTGACATAAACCACCGGACGCTCTTCTAGGTAACGAACGCGGTCGACACGAAATACGTCTGAAAACGGCTGAAGGTCCAACAAACGAGCGGCCAATTTATTAGCCAAAGTGCCTTTTGCGGCTATCACTTCTGTTTTTGGCACACGATTTTGCGCTTTCGCCATGTTCGGGAAGTTCAGCGTTTGGGTTGGGTCATAACGCAATGGCTCAGGTGAGATAAACCAACCTCGGCGATCTTCGCGATAGATTCGACCTTCCGCTTCCAGCAGTGATAAAGCTTCACGCAGAGTGACGCGTGTAGTATCGAACGACTCCGCCAACTTACGCTCTGCTGGCAGTTTTTGACGCGGCGATAGCATGCCCGCTTCAATCTGTTCAACAATCGAATCTTTAATTTTTACGTATTGCACGAAGTGTCCTTATCTTTTGCGCCAAGCTTGTGTGCGATTCTCTAACAATTTACCCAAAGTCATCTGAACAATCTTCGCAATTGCGGCAGACATCATGATCATCACAGCCATCGCTGCAGCAGCGCCAGTTTGACCTGCATCGTCCATATTCAGAATCGAGACCGAAGCCGGAATCGTATCGGTTGAGTAAAGGAATACTACCGCAGAAGTGGTGGTCAATGCATTAACAAACAAGTAAGTCGCAATGTCCAAAATCGCAGGTAAACACACAGGTAATGTCACTTTAAAGAACAACTTGTATTGAGGAAGCTTCACCGATGCCGCCGTGGCTTCAATCTCCGATGGCAACTGCTTTAGCGCTGTCAGTGCTGTCATATGGCCCACGGTGTAGTAATGCACTACCGTGTTAATCACCAAGAATGCCATGGTGCCATAAAGCACGTTCAGAGGATTGTTCGCATCGTTGAAGTAAAAGATGTAACCCAAGCCAAGCACCATACCTGGAACCGCCATCGGCACCACGCTAAGCATTTGCATCACTTGACGAATTGGACCAAACGCACGCCCTTTCTCAATGCAGTAAGCACCGACAAAGATGATGGCAGTACCAATAACTGCCGTCCAACCTGCCAGCGTTAGTGAGTTGAAGAATGGGCTCCAACCGTAAGTGCTCATTTCAGCAAAGTTGTAATTGTTTAGCGTCAGTGCTTTGTTCCAAGGCCAGAATGTAACTAGCGAGCCATACACTGCCATGCCTAGCACTGCCAACACTGCGATAGAAATGATGCTGCAGTAAACCAAACAAATGCTGTCGCGCGCTTTGCTAGGTTCTGGCTGATAAGGCACCGAGCGTGTGTCAAACAAGCTCTTTTGCTTTTTCTGTACCCAGCGGTCTGCGCCGAACGCCATTACCGCAGGGAATAACAACATAATGCTGGTCACCGCACCCATGGCAAAGTTTTGTTGTCCCACAACTTGCTTGAAGATGTCAGTCGCCAGAACGTTGTAGCTTCCACCAATCACTTTCGGCACACCAAAGTCCGTGATAACCAGTGTAAAGACGACGATAAGCGTACTGATCAAACCATATTTCGCCGCAGGTAACGTCACCATAAAGAAGGTTTTGATGGTTGAAGTTTTCAGTGCGCGAGCTGCTTCATACAAGCGGGCATCTGAAGTGCGCAGCGAAGTGGTCAAAATCATCAATGCATGAGGAAAGGTCCAGAAAATCAATCCCATCGAGATACCAATCACGCCGTAAACCGAGTTTCCTAACAGCATCTCTTTGGCAATGCCTTGATTACCGAAAAGGAAGATTAAACTGATCGCTGGTAACAACGAAGGCGCGAGAATCGGCGCAGTACCTAGGATTTGGAACAAACCTTTAAACGGCATGCATGAACGAGTCAGTGCGTAGGCATAGCCAAACGCAAGCACACCCACTACCAAGGTCACAATCACGCCCAAAGTGAAGGTGTTTCCCACCGACACCCACAAGCTTGAAGAGGAAAAGTACGTCGCAAAGTTTGCCAGACCGACAAATTCGCCATTGGTATTTTGCACACTCTTGGTCAACATTGCCCAAAGCGGCATTAAGATGAACAGCACCATCATGGTCGACAAGCCAGCGAGCAAACCAAACAACACAAGGTTGTCGCGGCTAACACGTCCCAGTAAGGATTTTGCTTTATCTTGTGTGGTCAGGCTATTCATCGTCATTGTCTTCGCATCCATGTTTACACCTACGCCGCTAGCGCTTTATCAACCGAGGGCACGGCGTAACCATGCAGCCCTTCTTCAGCGAACTGGATGTAACGTACATCGCCAGCTTTGATATTGAGTTTTTGAACCGTCTCCACAGGCACATCTACCACGATGGTTTTCGTGGAGCTGTCGTTTTGCAATACGCAATCGATACGGAAAAACGCACCCAGAAACTCGGTTGCCGTAACTCGCACAGGTAAAGAGTTGTTGTAGTTTTCAACGAACTTGATGCTTTCAGGACGCACCGCAAGATCAAAGCGGTCACCACGTTGAATCTTACGATTGCTCAAGCTTGGTGCTGGCATCAGGGTTTCTGCAATGCGTACTTGGGAGTCAGTTGCGACTGAGGTTTCAATAAAGTTCATGCTGCCGACAAACTCAGCAACAAAGCGCGTTGCTGGTTGTTGGTAGATCTCTTGAGGAGTGCCGACTTGCTCAATCACACCATGGTTCATTACCACAATACGATCCGCCATCGACAGCGCTTCGTCCTGATCGTGCGTAACCATGATGGTGGTGATGCCAAGCTTGCGTTGCAGCTTACAAATCTCATCACGTAAGTGAACACGTACTTTTGCATCCAGCGCCGATAATGGCTCATCAAGTAACAGTAGACCCGGTGACAACGCCAATGCACGAGCCAAAGCAACACGCTGCTGCTGACCACCAGAAAGTTGGTTAGGGAATTTCTCACCAGAGGTTGGAAGACCAATGGTTTCTAACCAGTAGTCCACCTTCTCTAACGCTTCTTTGGTCGACATACCTTGGTTCTTCAAACCCACCGCAATGTTCTCTTGCACGGTAAGGTTCGGAAACAACGCGTAAGATTGGAATACGATGCCGAAATCGCGCTTCTCTGGTGGTAGAAATGTGGTCTCTTGACCGTTTTGAAAAATCGCACCAGACGTTGGCAAGTCTAAACCTGCAATAGCACGTAGCAGAGTGGTTTTACCGCAGCCAGAAGGACCAAGAAAACAAACGAACTCGCCCTTTTCAATCGCTAGCGAGATTTTCTTTAATGCAGTGAACTGTCCGAATTGCTTCACTACATTTTCAATATTTAGGTAATGTTGGTTAGTTGACATAACACATGCTCCAAATGGTATATACCAACTTTAGTTTTGGAGTGTTACGTTCCAATGACAAATTTATAGCCAGAAGATGACAAATAGATGAAGGGAGATGAGGTTTGTTTAAGTGGTAATTAGAGATTCCCGACTCACTCCTTCGTCGCTCTCGAGAATGACGTTGTGAGTGTAGATAGAAGCTCCCAACTTTCTTAAGTCCGTCATTCCAGCGAACCTAGGTGAGACTAGGAATCTACTTTCAACAAACTCTAAAATAAAAGAGAAAACAAAAAATCCACCTCAACCGAGGTGGATTTCAGTATTCAACTCAAAGCAAATTCAATTAAGACTTTGGCTCTGATTTCGCGTCAAACTTCTCAGACCATGCAGCTAGGATCTCTGCACGCTTACTGCCCATTTGCGCGAAGTCCATCTTCGCCATGTTCTCTTGAACGTTCGGGAAGTTAGATACGGTCGCTTTCACTTCTTTATGTGCAACCACTGGGTACATTTCTACGTAAAGCTCGTTTGCCGCTTTAGAGATTGACCAGTCGACAACGCGCTTCGCTGCATCAGACTCTTTTACTAGACCAACAGCTTCTGATTCCCAGCCGATGCCTTTTGGTGTGATCACCGCTAATGGCGCGCCTTGTGTTTTCAACTTCGCGCCGCGGCTCGCCATCGAAATACCGATAGCCACTTCACCCATGCCCGCTTGAACACATGGCTTAGAGCCAGAGTGCGTGTAGTGTGCAATGTTTTTGTCTAAGTCACGCATGTAGTTCCATGCCTGAGCTTCACCCATGTTTTGTAGCCAAGCAGAAACCTGCATGTAGCCAGTGCCTGAAGAAGCTGGGTTCGGCATTGCTATGTGACCTTTATAAACCGGCTTTGTTAGGTCTTCCCAAGACGTTGGTTTAGGCAGGTTAAGTTGTTTCGCTACCGCTTCGTTGAAACAAACTGCGTTAAAGAACGCATCGTTACCGAACCAAGCTTGGTTTGATTGAGGGTCGTTTAGATTCGCGTGCAGCTCTTCCAAACCTTTTGGTGTGTAAGGCTTAAGAAGACCTTCATCTTTAAGCAGTGCCATTGACGAGCCAGCCAGACCCCAAACAACTTCCGCTTGAGGGTTGTTCTTTTCTGCCAGCAATTTCGCCGTCATGATACCGGTTGAATCGCGAACCCACTTAATCTTGATATCTGGGTTATCTTTCTCAAACGCAGACTTGTATTTAGCAAGAATGTCAGTTTCGAAAGCGGTGTAAACCGTGACTTCCTGTGCTGCCATTGCATTCGTAGCTAGCAGAGAGACAAGTGCAGCCAGCGATCCTTTCATCAAACGGTTTTTCATCATTTTCTCCAGTTAATTTGGCTAAGTTTTAATTTGGTCTGTACCAGTTGACGATATACACCCTACTGAGCCTTTGTGACGAAATCATGACCATTAAATGGCAGTTTTACGAAAATTTGCGATGAATAATCGTTCAATTGATCCGCCATTTTCTGGATATTAAAGTTTTATGAAATTGGAGATTCGCCTATTTACTGCCCTTTTCTTCCTCGCTAGAGTGAACTGGAAATTTGGTGTAGACCAATTAGCCTATTCTGACGGAAATCGAGATGAAAAACGAATACCTACTACTGACTCCAGGTCCTCTATCTACTTCTGAAACGGTACGTGAAGCCATGCTAAAAGACTGGTGTACTTGGGATGATGAATACAACAAAGACATTGTAGAAGTGATCCGCACTAAGCTTGTAAAACTGGCGACGGAGCAAGACGGCTACACCAGCGTACTAATGCAAGGTAGCGGCACCGCATCAGTAGAAGCAACGATTGGCAGTGCTATTGGCAAAGATGGAAAATTGTTGGTTGTCGACAACGGTGCTTACGGTGCGCGTATCGCTCAGATCGCTGATTACCTAAATATTCCATGCCATGTAGTTTCCCCAGGCGAAACATCACAGCCACACTTGAACGAGGTGGAAGCTGCATTGGCATCGGATCCTGCGATCACACACGT
The DNA here is from genome assembly GCF_021728175.1 of Vibrio sp. A1-1. Lineage (NCBI taxonomy): Bacteria > Pseudomonadati > Pseudomonadota > Gammaproteobacteria > Vibrionales > Vibrionaceae > Vibrio > Vibrio sp. A1-1. The sequence continues at coordinate 102,741 of NZ_JAKKCL010000012.1, read as the reverse complement.
GGCGATTGTTCACTGCGAGACAACCACTGGCATGCTTAACCCAATTGAGGCATTTGCTTCTGCGGCAAAAGCGCACGGCAAAGTGGTGATTCTGGATGCCATGTCGAGCTTTGGTGGCATTCCTATCGATATCGCTGAGCTAGGCATCGATTTTATGATCAGCTCAGCGAACAAATGTATTCAAGGCGTGCCGGGTTTTGGCTTTGTGATTGCAAAACAAACTGAGCTCGAAAAGTGCCAAGGTCAGGCACGTTCTTTGAGCCTTGATCTTTACGACCAGTGGCACTGTATGGAAGTGAACCACGGCAAATGGCGTTTCACGTCTCCAACGCACACGGTTCGCGCTTTCTACCAAGCATTGTTAGAGCTGGAACAAGAAGGTGGCATTGAAGCTCGTCATAACCGCTACAAAACGAACCAGAAAACACTGGTTGCAGGTATGCGTTCTCTGGGTTTCGAGCCACTACTGAGTGATGACCTTCACTCGCCAATCATCACTTCTTTCTACTCTCCAACGCACAGTGATTACCAGTTCAAAGCGTTCTACACACGTTTGAAAGAGCAAGGTTTCGTGATTTATCCGGGTAAGGTATCGAACGCAGATTGCTTCCGTATCGGCAACATTGGCGAAGTTTACCCAGCAGATATCGAGCGCTTAATCGGTGCGATTGAAAAAGCAATGTATTGGCAAGTTGCGTAAAGCAGCCTTCTGATTAAGAGAGCGTTATGACTCAGAATATCAAACCGACCCATTTCCGCAGCGAAGGCGATGTCAACACAACACCAGCGCGCCAAGCTTGGAATGCATCGATGGACGACGAACGCACGCAAGCATTACTGAAGCGTGATTCGGAGGTCTTTCTTCATCAAGCCATGTCAACGCCTTGCTTAGATACCTTGGAAGCAGCAGAAGGCATCTACATCCAAGATGCCACCGGCAAAAAGTACATGGACTTCCATGGTAATAACGTCCACCAGGTGGGCTATGGTCATCCGCATGTGATTAAACGTGTGCAAGAGCAAATTGCCAAACTGCCGTTTTCACCACGTCGTTTTACCAACGAAACTGCGATTGAATGTGCCGAAAAACTCACCCAAATCTGTCGTGGCGAATTGAACCGCGTGTTGTTTGCTCCGAGTGGCACATCTGCGGTTGGCATGGCACTTAAACTAGCGCGCCACATCACGGGCAACTACAAGGTGGTGTCGTTGTGGGATTCCTTCCACGGCGCATCGTTGGATGCCATCTCTGTGGGCGGCGAAGCGTGTTTCCGCCAAGGTATGGGACCATTAATGGCAGGTGTTGAGCGCATTCCACCAGCGGTGTCTTATCGTGGCGCTTTCCCGGTCCCGGACGGTAGCGACGTGCATTACGCCGACTACCTTGAATACGTGATTGAGAAAGAAGGCGGCGTGGGCGCGTTTATCGCAGAGGCGGTTCGCAACACGGATGTTCAAGTGCCGAGCAAAGCTTACTGGAAACGCATCCGCGAAATCTGTGACAAACACAATGTCATGCTGATCATCGACGACATCCCTAATGGCATGGGTCGCAGCGGTGAATGGTTTACCTACCAAGCCTATGACATCGAGCCAGATATGCTCTGCATCGGTAAAGGCTTAGGCGGAGGGTTAGTGCCTATCGCAGCCATGGTAACCAAAGACAAATACAACACTGCCGAGCAAATCTCCATGGGTCATTACACTCATGAGAAAAGCCCTATTGGTTGCGCAGCAGCGCTAGCCACAATGGAGGCCATTGAGCAAGAAGGCTTGCTAGAGAAAGCTAAAGCCGACAGCCAATTCATGCGTGAAAAGATGTTAGAGATGAAAGCCAAATACCCAGTGATTGGTGATGTGCGTGGCATCGGCATGTTATGGGGCATTGAGTTGGTCACTGACCACGAAAGCAAAGCACGGGCGTATGACGAAGCGGAAGCTGTGCTGTACCAATGCCTCAACAACGGAGTGAGCTTCAAAGTATCGCAAGGTAACGTGATTCAACTCAGCCCACCGCTGATCATCACTCGCGAGCAACTGACAGAAGCGTTGGCGATCTTCGAAGAAGCGATCGCCAAAGTGTGTGAAGACTTTAACTACTTTTAAGGTCAATAGACCTCAACAAAAACCAATTTACCCAGAGCGCGGTTCAACGTGTAGGCAAGCGCTCTGGCAAGCAAGAAAAAGGATTGAACATGAGCAAATCACCAATTCAAGCAGTGATCTTTGACTGGGCTGGCACTATCGTCGATTTCGGCTCTTTTGCACCAACTAGTATCTTTGTGGAAGCGTTCAAGCAAGGATTTGATTTCGAAATCGACCTTGAAGAAGCACGTGAACCAATGGGGCTTGGTAAGTGGGATCACATCCAAGCTGTGGGTCGTATTCCTGCCGTTGATAAGCGTTGGAATGAGAAGTTTGGTCGCTCAATGACCAGCGAAGACATCGACACTATCTACGCAGCATTTATGCCTTTGCAAAAAGCAAAAGTGGCTGACCACGCAGAACCAATCCTCAACGCAGTTGAAGTGGTAAACGGTCTGAAAGACAAAGGCATTAAGATCGGTTCTTGTTCGGGTTACCCGCGTGAGGTGATGGACGTACTGATTCCAGTTGCTGCGGATTACGGCTACCAACCAGATTATGTTGTCGCGACAGACGATCTGCCCCAAGGTGGTCGCCCTGCGCCGTTTATGGCACTGAAAAACGTGATTGAGCTTGGTGTAACCGACGTTAAAGCATGCGTCAAAGTGGACGATTCAGCACCAGGCATCTTTGAAGGTCACAATGCGGGCATGTGGACGGTGGGTCTGCTGCTTTCTGGTAACGAAGCGGGTCTGACATTTGAAGAATACCAAGCCGCAGACGAAGCAACCTTAGAGAAAGCTCGTGAAAAAGCACGCGCGAAGTTTATCAAAAGTGCACCTCACTACTTAATCGACACCATCTCCGATCTGCCAGAGGTGATCGTAGATATCGAACAACGCCTAGCCGCGGGCGAACGTCCGTAGTTTTCGCTCGTGAATTCAGAATGTAAAAAGCCTCTCCATATTGAGAGGCTTTTTGTATTTATGGAAAGCGGAGGGGTCAATTAATCGCGGTACTTGCTCGACGCTTTAGCTTAAAGCCCATACTGGTTGGCCTTTCTTCTGGCTCACCTTTGATGGCATGCAACAGTTTTTCTGCCGCCTTGGTGCCCATGCGCTCGTAATCAAATTCTGCCGATGTCAAACTTGGGTAAGCATGCTCCCCCATAGAAGAACCTTCAAGGCAAATAATGGCAATGTCGGTCGGGACTTTGAGCACGCGGCGATGGCACTCAAAGAGCGCACCAATTGCTATCTCCTCATGGCTACACACCAAAGCATTCAAGCTTGAATCGCGCAGCAATAACTTCGCCAATCCTTCCGCACCCAATTGTGAAGATGGCGCTTCATGAGTCGTTAGAAAATGATCTGGGGTGAGATAGTTTTCAATCATCGCACTTTGCCAACCGTGTAACTGGCGTTGCAACGTTGAATGATTCCCGCGCGCCCCAATAAAACCAACGTTCTTAAAACCTTGTTCAATCAGGTGTCTGGTACAGGCCTTACCCACTTCGAAGTGATCCACGCCAATGTTGAGATAACTGGCCTTTGAGCTCAGTTCGGTAATCTCTAACACTGGCGTATTTGATGCCTCTAACAGTTGATGCGTTCGCTGACTATGCTCACTTCCAAACAGTACCACGCCCGCAGGACGGCTCTCTAAAAAAGTCGAAAGCAACTTTTCTTCTTGCTCAATCGAGTAGTCGCTGTAACCCAGTAATAATTGATAACCCGCTTTGTTTAACGCCTGTTGGAAGCTTGGTAAGAAATGCGCGCATGCTTTTTCAAACAGTGACGGAATGATAAGAGCGATGGAATAACTTTCTGCAGATGCGAGTGCCCCTGCGGCTTTGTTCGGGATATAGCCGAGCTCATCAACCACTTGTTGAATTTTTTCTCTCAGCTTATCGGATACCAGCTCTGGCGTTCGTAATGCTCGCGACACCGTCATAGTGCCTACGCCTGCTTGTTTGGCGACATCAGCCAAAGTGACATTGCCGGTACTTCTTCGTTTGCGAGGTTCGCTCATTGTTTTTATTTAATGTTCTCTAATTTCAGCTGCGACATCTTATCACAGCGCTTTAATGGTTTTGATATTAGCGCATTAGAACTCGAACACCAGCACATGAAACTTCGATGCCTGATAAAAATGATAGCGCTATCACAATTAATGGTAGCGCTATCAGATAGCGCTACCATTTGTGATCACTCTCAGGTTTTTCTGGCAAATTGATCGATAAAGTACGCAGCAACAAAACAACAAATCGGAAACATTCCAATGCTACGTGAACTGATTACCTCTGATGTCATTCGCATCCATTCTGACGCAACCGACTGGAAAGATGCGATCAGCAAATCTTGTGAAGCTTTGATTGAAAATGGCGCGATAGAACCAAGTTACGTTGAAGCAATTTACCGCTCGCACGAAGAGCTTGGCCCTTACTACGTGGTAGGTCCTGGCATGGCGATGCCACACGCTCGCCCTGAAGATGGCGTTAACCGTTTATCACTGGCGATCACGGTGATCCAAAACGGCGTCAACTTTAACTCTGAAGAAAATGACCCAGTAAAAATGCTGGTCACGCTAGCGGCAACGGACAGTAATAGCCACGTTGATGCGATTTCGAAACTGGCGGAATTGTTTATGAATGAAGAGCATGTAGAGGCCATCTGCAACGCTCAAAGCAAAGAAGATGTTCTTGCGATCATCGACAAATACTAAGTTTTACTCCTGACATACCCCATTCACAAATGGGTATACCCCCTATAAAAAAGAAAAGGTCTGAATTATGAAAATTATGGTTGTTTGCGGTCACGGTCTTGGTACTAGCCTAATGATGGAAATGAGCATCAAAAGCATCGTAAAAGAATTGAACGTCAATGCCGCTGTGGATCACATCGATCTTGGCTCAGCAAAAGGCACAAGTTGCGACATTTTCATCGGCACAAAAGACATTGCAGAACAGTTGGAAGCTCTTGGCGTTGAGCAGCGTATCGTAGCGCTTGATAACATGGTCGACAAAGTCGCAATGAAAGAGCGTTTATCTGTGGCACTTCAAGAGCTTGGCGCTCTATAAGGTGGCGTTATGGAATTCTTCAGTTTCTTAATGAACGATGTCCTATCAGAGCCAGCGGTTCTGGTCGGTCTCATCGCTCTAATCGGCTTAATTGCCCAGAAAAAACCAGTCACCGAGTGCATTAAAGGCACGGTAAAAACCATTCTTGGTTTCATCGTGCTTGGCGCAGGTGCAGGCTTAGTTGTGAGCTCGCTAGGCGACTTCGCGACGATTTTCCAACACGCATTTGGCATTACAGGCGTGGTTCCAAACAACGAAGCTATCGTCTCTATCGCGCAAGAAGCGTTTGGTAAAGAGATGGCGATGATCATGTTCTTCGGTATGTTAGTGAACATCTTGATCGCTCGCTTCACGCCATGGAAATTCATCTTCCTAACCGGTCACCACACACTATTTATGTCGATGATGGTAGCAGCGATTCTGGCATCTAGCGGCATGAAAGGTGTTCCACTGATCGCGCTTGGCTCTGTGGTTGTGGGTTCTGTAATGGTGTTCTTCCCTGCGATCGCTCACAAGTACATGAAGCAAGTTACAGGTTCTGATGACGTTGCGATTGGTCACTTCTCTACCCTTTCTTACGTGCTAGCTGGCTTTATTGGCAGCAAGTTTGGTAACAAAGAGCACTCAACTGAAGAGATGAATGTCCCTAAGAGCTTGTTGTTCTTACGCGATACGCCAGTGGCTATCTCGTTCACAATGGGCATCATCTTTATGGTGACGTGTTTGTTCGCTGGCGGTGATTTTGTCCGTGAAGTCAGTGGTGGTAAACATTGGTCTATGTTTGCGCTAATGCAATCCATCACTTTCGCCGGTGGTGTGTACGTCATCCTGCAAGGTGTACGTATGGTTATCGCAGAAATCGTTCCTGCATTTAAAGGCATCTCAGACAAACTGGTTCCAAACGCAAAACCTGCACTGGATTGTCCGGTTGTGTTCCCATACGCGCCAAACGCGGTATTGGTGGGCTTCCTATCGAGCTTTGCAGCCGGTCTAGTGGGCATGTTCCTACTTTACGTGATGGGTCTTACTGTGATTATCCCTGGTGTAGTTCCACACTTCTTCGTGGGTGCGGCTGCGGGTGTATTTGGTAACGCAACAGGTGGTCGTCGCGGCGCAATTCTAGGTGCGTTTGCACAAGGTCTACTGATTACTTTCCTACCTGTCTTCCTAATGCCAGTACTGGGTGATCTTGGCTTTGCAAACACAACATTCAGTGATGCTGACTTCGGCATTGTAGGTATCCTACTTGGCCTGATTGTGCGCTAAGCTTTTATTCTTATGAATGCAGAATTAGGCTCGTCGGCATTCATCTCTAAGAAAAGCACTCAAACAAAACGCCCCTCACGTGAGGGGCGTTTTTCATATTGAGGCTATCTTATTGAGACAACAACTTTCTCGTTGGTTCTTGCTCGGTGTATTCAACGGATTCATTACCAGATAGCTTATCGACGTCCGCTTGTTCGCCGCTCACCACCAGTACCTGTTGCTTCACCAACGCATCAACCACTTTAAGGTTATGTTGACGAAGAAGCGCTCTCACTTCGCTCTCTTTCCCTTTGTGATACTTAACAAAGTAACGCGTAGGTTGTTGCTCAGCTTGTTCAGAACGTTCATCCACGAGCGGAAATCCTTGATTGTTCGCCAAGCTGGCCGAGCTTAGTCCGATTGCCAATAGTGCGGTAGCACTCACCGCAGACAAAGAAAGTAAGGTCAACTTCTTCATAGCCACTCCTTATTGAAAAGTCAGAGTCCAACTGTTGATTGTGCCTGTGTCTCTTCTGGCACTGTCTACCGCTTTTAGTTCCCAAGAACCTTGTGATTCAAAACCAGAGAAATCCGCTTGGAAAGTGGCTTTGATATCGTTAGCACTGCCGCCAGTATTATCGTGAAGCACGACTTCTCCACCAGTCGGTGAAGTTAGCGTCACTCGTAGGTCACCGATGTAAGTGTGGCTAATATCAACGTCAATACTTACTGTACCTGAATCACCAGAGCGATCGACATCTACAGCGCTGATTGCACCAGAAGATTTGTTGTCAGGAATCGCAACAGGGCTGGTGTTTGAGAAGCTAGAGTCCGAAGAGCTACCGCCACCGTCAGGACCGTTACAGCCCGCATCCAAGAACAGTTTCGCTGCTTCCGCATTCACTAGGCCGTGACCTGTGCGGTTGTCTCGTCCAGCGACATCAATGTCTGTTGCCGTTTGAACTAGGGCATTACGTACTTGCGCTGCTGTACACGTTGGGTGGTAACTCCACACCAAGCCTGCTACGCCAGTTACATGAGGTGTTGCCATCGATGTACCATTGTAGTACTCGTAATCTTCACCAGAGGTAGTTGAAACCGTAATTTCTTGACCTACATACCCCAGCAACTCTTGACCAAATGCACGATCAACCGTTACCGAAACCATACGATAAGCGTTGTTTGTGTCTACCAAGAATGGGTTTTGTAAACCAGGTAGTTCAGAGTTGCTGTATACGATTGCCGCTCGCGCACCCGCATTGTAACAAGCCTGAACTGCATCCACTTCTGGGTAGTTACCTGAAGACTGGTTGCCAATACGCTCAGTCAAACAAATTTTGCCCGACATATCACCACAGTTAAAGTTACCGCCAGATACATCACAGCTATCTAGCATTGCTGTTACTGAACCAGCGATTGGATCTGGCACATACGAAGAGCCGTTATTGATCAAACGATTGTGAGGGACAATGCCGCGATCAAATTGGCTTACGCCATTCAATGTAATATCAGAAAGTTTACCTTCGCCTACCGTAACCGTTGATAAGATCGCCACACCTGGGCCAGAGATCTCAACTTGATCAGTAGATTGCGAGAACGCCGCATGATCATTTTGGTTATCGACAGCAGCAACAGACATAACTGAATCGTAAGAAGCTGGGTAGCTGTGTGCGGTGTTACCGTCATTACCAGCTGCGGCGATTAGCAGAACGCCTTGATCGTAAATGTTTTGCAGTGCATTTTGCTCAGTTCGGCTTGATTGACTACCACCAAGACTCATGTTCACAACGTTGGCACCATTATCTGCACACGTTTGGATCGCTTTAACAAGCCCAGATGAGTAACCCCAACCTGATTCGTTAAATACTTTCACGATGTGCAAATTCACATTCTGGTTTGGCATCACACCCTTCACACCTTCGGTGTTGGCAATCGCTGCGATAGTACCTGCTACGTGAGTACCGTGGGCGTTATTGTTACCCGGATCGCTCCATGATCCTGTACCACTATCGTTGGTACCTGCAACACGGTTACCGCTTAGGTCGTTGTGCGAGATGTCGTACCCTGAATCGATAATACATACAGTGCGATTACCAGCATTGAAGTCATCTAACTGTTGAGCATTAACCGCTTCATAACCCCACGGGGTAGTTTCGCTTAGCAAATAGCGCGGCGGATCGACTTCGACATATTCCACATCACTGCGATTACGAAGTGGTTCTAAGTCATCACCATCCAACTCAACGCTGTAAATGGCGCGATTACCTAGTTTTTCCACCTTACGTGCCTTCACCTGTTCTAAAACAGACTCCTGCGCGATTCGTGGTCCCCAAAAAGAGTTACCACCCATTGAAGATCGGCTGACTGCATCTTCTTTGAATTTGACGATGTACTTCGTCGGTAACTTAGATTCATCAAATCCCATTGGTGGAGCCGCAAACGCTGACATAGAAGTGGTCAGTGCTATCGCTACGGCAGACAACGAAAATAAGCCTTGTTTTTTACTTGTTGTGTAGTGCATTTGCCCTATTCCTTATTTGAGCTAATTTTTATTCACTATATTCTCATGAAAAGTCATCACCATGATGTTCGCATGAGAGCTTCAGCTATAGTTTATAGGCCAAAAATGCCAAACAATTTGTTTCATGAATATACAACTTTGTACAAAAGATCATTCAATAAACATTTTTAGTTAACATCAAAAAGCATAAACAAAACCTTATAAAGCAATCACTTAATTAACAAAAAGTGCATGTTAAATTAATGTTAGTGAGTAATTATTCTAAATAATACACATTTAATCGATTGCTATGCTGAATGGATTTTTTGACTGTGGTGCCAAAACTGAAATATTGAATATTTAGTTGTTGACTGTCTTGAGTATTTACTCAGAATTAGAAGGTTTAGTGAGAAAAATTCTCATCTAAATACTGTTATAGCCGAGCGTATTCACGTATTCGGAACCATAACCATTACAAGAAGAGTGAATGATGAAAAAAACAATCACACTATTAACTGCATTACTTCCGCTTGCCTCTGCCGTTGCAGAGGAGCCAACATTATCACCAGAAATGGTTTCTGCGTCTGAAGTGGTCAGCACGCAAGAAAATCAAACCTATACTTACGTTCGCTGCTGGTATCGTACGAGCCACTCTAAGGATGATGCGGCTACCGACTGGAAATGGGCGAAAAACGAAGATGGTAGTGACTTCACTATCGACGGTTATTGGTGGAGCTCTGTTTCATTTAAAAACATGTTCTACACCAACACTTCACAAAACGTGATTCGCCAGCGCTGTGAAGAAACACTAGATCTGGCGAACGAGAACGCAGACATTACGTTTTTTGCTGCTGACAATCGCTATTCTTATAACCACACGATCTGGAGCAATGATGCTGCAATGCAACCAGATCAAATCAACAAAGTAGTGGCTTTGGGCGACAGCTTATCTGATACAGGCAACATCTTTAACGCTTCCCAATGGCGCTTCCCTAACCCAAACAGCTGGTTCTTAGGTCACTTCTCGAACGGTTTTGTTTGGACGGAATACGTGGCTAAAGCCAAAAACTTACCGCTTTATAACTGGGCAGTTGGCGGCGCAGCAGGTGAGAACCAATACATTGCGCTAACAGGTGTCGGCGAACAAGTTTCTTCTTACTTGACCTACACAAAACTGGCGAAAAACTACAACCCAGCAAACACATTGTTTACGTTGGAGTTTGGTTTAAATGATTTCATGAACTACAACCGTAGCGTGCCGGAAGTAAAAGCGGATTACGCTGAAGCTCTGATTCGTCTAACAGACGCGGGCGCGAAGAACTTCATGTTGATGACACTGCCAGACGCAACCAAAGCACCACAGTTCAAATACTCAACGCAGGAAGAAATTGAAACGATTCGCGCGAAAGTATTGAAAATGAACGAGTTCATCAAAGCACAAGCGATGTACTATAAAGCTCAAGGTTACAACATTTCATTGTTTGATACGCACGCGCTGTTTGAGACGTTAACCTCGGCACCAGAAGAACACGGGTTCGTGAATGCAAGTGATCCTTGTCTGGACATCAACCGCTCATCTTCTGTGGATTACATGTACACCCATTCATTACGCTCTGAGTGTGCGGCATCTGGCGCAGATAAGTTTGTGTTCTGGGATGTAACTCACCCAACTACAGCCACGCATCGTTATGTTGCTGAAAAAATGTTGGAAAGCAGCAATAACTTAGAAGAGTTTCGCTTTTAATAAGACTTTCTTATAGGTTAAACTCTTAATCATCATAAATACGTTGATGATTAAAAATGGCCACGATATTTCGTGGTCATTTTTTATATATATGAGTCTACTTTTATATTTAAATATAGATGAACAGTAATTTAAATACAAAATTTCAAGTTATAAGTATTATAAACAAAACTTTTAAATACCAATAAAACAGTAAAATAAAAAATTATTCAATATGCCATCCATTAAAATTTGATTATGGTAATTTTGATTATGTATTTAAAGAGGAGTTAAGTGGCAAGTTAAATAAAAAATACCCACATAACACAGGTAAGACCGAGAGGAGTGTGTCATGTGGGTTTAAACGATAGTTCTCTTGCTGATTCGAACTACCAACGTTGGGATGCAATGGAAATACAAATGACTCAGAGTTTCCATCACGGACACTTTATCGCTGGATTTCCCTCTATTTGTTAGGGAACAGTCAGCACAATAAAAATAGAGAAGTAATACCGCAAAAATAAAAATAGAGGCTCTGAGTTTAATTTACACGTAAAATAACCACCACATTCACGACATGAACCATTAATAAATTCACCAATAAATATTTATTAAGTTAAATTTATTTATTGTCAACATACTGTTAGTTTTACCCCTAAATATACTGGTCAGATTTGTTTATTTTACTGATTTTCGTTGCAATACAACTTCTAATTAATTCATGAGAAAAACATGCAGCGACAATTAACTCTTTCACCGATTTATTTATTAATCGGGTTAGCCTCCTCGACGGCGTATGCCGGTGGTTTTCAAATTAACGAACATTCGGCGACGGGTCTTGGTCGTGCTTTTGCTGGTGATGCCGTCATTGGTGATAATGCTTCTGTAGTCAGCCGCAACGCCGCAGCGATGACGCTGTTTAAACAAAGTGCCTTATCGTTCGGTGTCACTTACGTCAAACCTGACGTTACCGTAAAAAATGCGCAATATCATCGAGCTAATATTAATGCAGATGTCAATGTTGGTATGGGCGGTTTTCCTCCGTCCCCTCAAGTTGACATTACCCCGTCCTTCTCTCAAACCGTGACCGACATTGATGACGTCGATGGCGTTGGTCAACCAGCCGTTGTACCCAATTTTTACTTTATTCACCCTATCAACGACGACTGGTATCTAGGCTTATCGGCATACTCCAACTTCGGAACCGACATGGAGTTTAAACCAAACTATAGCGCACCTGTTTTTGGCGGTGTCACCAGCGTAGCGAGTGTCAACCTTGGTGCAAGCTTGGCATACAAGGTGAACGACCGTTTTAGTATCGGTGGTGGTATTGATGTGATTTACGGCTCTGGTGAGCTGTACCGCGACATGGACGTGGGTGTTTGCGTTGGAAACGAACTAGAACAACGTTGCGGAGCCGTAAAAGGCAACGCACTTGATGTGGAAGCTGGCGGCATTGGGCTTGGCGCGAATATTGGCATGATGTACGAGTTTAACGAGCGTCATCGCTTAGGTTTAAGCTACAAGCACAGCCCTAACATTGATGCCAAGGGCGACATCCACTTTGCTGGCGAATCGTACGACTCACTTGCTATGCCGCTACCGGATATTGCGGAGTTTTCCGGTTATCACCGCGTCTTACCTAAATTTGCCCTGCACTATTCTGTGCAGTGGATTGGTTGGTCAGCATTTGACAGCTTGAAAGCTGATGATCAGTTGCTAAAAGATTTTCAGTGGCAAGACTCCGCGCACTACTCCATCGGTGCGACTTGGTACGCCAATGAACGTTGGACACTTCGCACGGGTTACATGTTCGACAAAACACCTGTCGATGAGCTGACTTCGCTTTCTATCCCAGATTCGAACCGTCACTGGTTATCTGCGGGTGCCTCTTACCAATGGTCATCAGATACCACGGTTGACATCGGCATGACGTACTTGATTGGTGAAGATGTCAACGTAGAAGAGTACGCGTATGAAGGTGTTCCTGCACCTATGGTGACGGGCGTGACCCATTCAAATGCGTTCCTAATTGGTGCCCAACTCAGCCACCGTTTCTAATTTGTCAGGCAGTGATCAAACCTCTAGGTCATTGCCTTGTAACAACGCTTATCAAAGCGACCGAACAGAGACATTATTATGAAGAAAACACTACTTGCTTTTTCACTCTCACTTCTCACTCTAAGCGCGGCTCAGGCTTCGGAATGGGGCTATGGCAATGACAAACACGGGCCAGAGCACTGGGGAGAAATCGCCAAAGACTGCGCAACCACGAAAAACCAAAGCCCAATCAACATCGACAACCCTGCCGATGCAAAACTGGAAGCATTGAACCTTTCGTACACTGGTCAGGTCATTGGTTTAACCAACAATGGTCATACGCTGCAAGCGCAAGTGAACGGACGTAACAGCTTCACCATCGATGGCGAGACGTTCGAGCTGCAACAGTTCCATTTCCACACACCTTCAGAAAACCAAATCAAAGGCCGCCAATATCCACTTGAAGCGCACTTTGTACACGCCAACGCAGACGGCGAGTTGGCGGTAATTTCGGTGATGTTTGATGCAGGCGATCAAAACGCAGCGCTGTCTAAACTGATCAACGCAATCCCACAAGAGAATCAAACCTCGTTCTTTAAAGATACGTTTGAGATTAACGACTTACTGCCAAAAACTGCAAACTACTATCGATTTAACGGATCTTTAACCACACCGCCATGTTCAGAAGGTGTGCGCTGGTTTGTGCTTAAAGACACTCAAACCTTATCCAAAGATCAAGCCGAGAAACTGATGGAAGTCATGGGACAAAACAATCGTCCGCTGCAACCGTTAAATGCGCGCGTTGTACTTTCTAACTAATCGCCAAATCCGATAAGGGGCATCGTATTTGCCCCTTATTTTGATTCGCTCTAACCTCACTTCGTTACAGGAACCCCCAATGAAAACTCCATCTGTTCTGTCACTCTTACTCGCACTCGCCCCGATACTCGCCTTCTCTCATAACCTTTCTGTCGGTCAAACTAGCCCATCCATCAGCATTGATACCTATGGCGAAATGACGCTGCAAGGAGACGATGTGGCTTATCAACCTTGGGCAACTCAGCAGATGTTAGGCAAAGTCCGTGTGATACAAGCCATTGCAGGTCGTAGTAAAGCTAAAGAGATGAACGCGCCGCTGATGTCAGCAATCACTGCCGCTCACTTTCCTGAAGATCAGTATCAGACCACAACCGTGATCAACCAAGAAGACGCCATTTGGGGAACCGGTACATTTGTGAAATCGTCGGCAGAGGACAGCAAAAAGACATTCTCTTGGTCTTCCATGGTGTTAGACAAAAATGGCGTATTAGCAACAACTTGGGATCTACAGCAAGAAAGTTCTGCGATTATCGTACAAAATAAACAAGGCGAAATTTTATTCGTGAAAGAAGGGGCTTTAACTCAAGACGAAGTCACACACGTCATCGAACTGATTAAACAGAATATCTAAACCTAAGGTAAGGAGAAGCTATGAAACTGTTCAACACCATCGCACTCTGTCTTTTAGCGGCTGTAGCCTCTTTCCAATCGGTTGCTGGAGACAACGATTGGGACAAGATTGCAGATAAAACCGTCAGTTTTAAATCGGAAACCGACACAGTCAATCCACTGTCCCCATTTGCTAACGCTCGTTTCAGCCACATCAAAATCAAATGTACGCAAGGTACGGTCGATCTGAAAAGCGTTAAAGTGATCATGAAAGATGGTCAGGAAAAGACGTTCGACAGTTTAGGGGTTCTGACTAAAGGCATGTCATCAAGAAGCTTAAGCCTACCAACGAAAGATAACGCGAAATTAGACAAGATCGAGTTGAACTATGAATCGGTTGGCAGCACAGCGCTGCAAGTCGCGGGGGTGACTAAGAAAGCGAAAGTAGAAATTTTAGGTAAGAAAATCGACGAGTAAGCGATGGCTCAACGAGCTCACCCAAACTAAAAACAGCGGCACTAGGCCGCTGTTTTTATTAAAAATTGTCATTGCTCACTAAATGAATTTCTTCAGCTTCGCCAAACCATAAGCCGCGATAGTGACACAATCTTTGATCGTGCCGTCGATCATCATTTGTTCGAACTCCTCAACAGAAAAAGCGCGCGTGATCAAATCCTCTTCTTCACTGTCGAGTTGATTGCCCACGTCCGTTAAATCACTGGCGAAGTAGACGTGACATGTCTGATTCAAAAAGCCGTATGCGATAAACTGCGCGCCGACATACGCCATGGCGCTCGCCTGCATGCCCGTTTCTTCACGTAGCTCACCTTTGGCAAGCTCAAGATGATCCGCATCTGGGTTTGATTCCCACGCCCCTTGTGGGATCTCCCAGCAACGTTGACCTACGGTGTAACGGTACTGCTGAACCAAGTGAATCATCCCATTATCGATAGCCAGAATCGCAGCACAATCAGGTTTGTCGACCACACCATAGATGCCCTCTGCGCCGCTCGGACGTAAAATTTTGTCCTCACGCACCGTCATCCACTTATTCTGGTAAACGACTTTGCTGTCTAGCTGTTTGATGTCTGGCATGGTTATTCCTTGATTTTTCTGAGGGTTACTGCGGAATAATACCCGATTCGGTTACGCCACCAAAATGTTCTTTAGTTCACTCAAAGACTCAACGGTGTAATTTGGTGCGATACGCTCATCGACACTTGCGCCTGTGGTATTTAACCAGCAAGTTTCAATACCAAAGTTATTGCCACCAAGAATATCGGAATGCAGGTTGTCACCCACCATCAGTACACGCGTTTTGCATGGGTTGCCCATTTGCTGCATCGCGTATTCAAAAATGCCTAAGTCCGGTTTTGCGACGCCCACTTGTTCAGAGATCACCACTTTATCGAAGTACTCAGTCATCCCTGTGCGCTCAAGGCGAATTGCTTGCAACTCTGTAAAACCGTTGGTGATGATGCCCATTTTAGCTTTGCCTTGCAGCGCTTCCATCAGCTCTTTTGCACCTGGCAACAAACTGCAAATATCGGCCATTGCTTCTAAAAATGCGCTATTGAGATCTGCTGTTGTGGTATTCAACTTCTCAGCCCACTCGGTAAAGCGGTTATGTTTTAGCTCATCTGCCGTTACTTTGCCGTCTTGGTAATCCACCCAAAGCGGTTTGTTTACGGTTTGGTAATGAGCAAAATCTTGTTCAGTAAAATCTACGCCTTTGCGAGAAAACATAAGCTGCAAACCTTTGAAAGCATCAAAGTGGAATAAGGTTTCGTCAGCGTCAAACAGGATCCAATCGTACTTCATTTTCTTCTTCCCAAAATCAAGGTCGTAATACTGATGCATAGTCTAGATTGTTTTCTTCTTGAAGATAATCTCTATAATTGGAAATTAATTGTATCCTTGTGCTCAACAATAAATGCTTCACGATGATAGGAGATTGATGTGAACGCGATTGCCTCCCTGCCCGTTTTTGTTGCTGTTGTCGAATGCGGCAGCTTTTCCCTTGCGGCCAAACAGCTGAATCTGACGAAATCGGCGATAAGCAAACGCATCAACCAACTAGAAGACGATTTGGGTATTCGTCTCCTTAACCGAACCACGCGTAAGCTGAGCCTGACCGAAGCGGGAGAACGCTATTTTGAGTACGCTTCTCAAGCGCTCAATCTGGCCCAGCAAGGCGTGGACGCGGTATCGGAACTGCAAGGCTCTCCACAAGGTCGGCTCAAAATTACCGTGCCGATGTCTTTCGGTGTGCTGCATATCGCGCCTTTGATCAGCGAGTTTCTCGCTCGTTACCCGAAAATTGAAGTGGATTTAAACCTCGAAGACAAAATGGTCGATTTGGTTAAAGACGGTTTTGATTTGGGGATCCGTATTGGTGAACTCACCTCTTCCAATCTAATCGCAAAACGTCTCGCCCCTTGTAAAAGTGTGCTTTGTGCCTCGCCAGATTACTTAGCGGAGTTTGGAACACCACAAAAACCAAGTGATTTAGTCAGTCACAACTGCCTGCGCTATTCCTATTTCCGTGGCGGCGTCGAATGGATGTTCATCAACAATGGCAGCGAATACAAGGTGCTTCCAAAAGGAAACTTTATCGTCAATAACAGCGAAGCCATTCGCCAGTTGCTGTTGAGAGGTTCGGGCATTGCGCAACTGCCGACGTTTATTGCAGGAAGAGACTTTGCCGCAGGAAATCTAAAACCAGTGATGGAAGAGTATTCTCTACCAGAACACGCCATTTATGCGGTGTTCCCTGAGCGCAAACACATGCCGTTGAAAGTAAGAGCCTTTATCGATTTTATCAGCGAAAAACTCGGCACAGATTTACCTTACTGGGATCGTTACAACAGCCCAGAAAAATAACCATATTGATGATAAGTGAGTGAGATTTCACTACTGACATGTTCTGACATTCCATCCGCGTAACCTTATTTGGAACTCAACAGGCAATCCGCCAAAACCAATAAGGAATCACAATATGGAAACCGTTATCGAAACTGTGCAATTTCGTCTAACCGCAGGCACAACAGAACAAGACGTGATCGCCGCTGCCAAACAGTCACAAACGTTTGTGAAGAATCTGCCAGGCTTTTTGTATCGCTCACTCAGTCACGAAGCGACGGACGATGTGTGGACAGACATCATTTACTGGCGTTCAATGAACGATGCAAAACAGGCGGGAAAACAGCTTAAGCAAGCCGCTGAATTTCAGCCTCTGTTATCAATGATTGACTGCGAAAGCTTCGAGCTTAAACATCACAACTTAAAAATGTGCAGTGAGCTAGAGAAGTAATCAGCCGCACTACCACTAACAACCAGTAGGTCTAGATAAGGAACATCATGAGCAAATCAGAACGACTGTTTGAGCTACTGACGCTTTTGCGCGCAAAGCGTTACGCCGTGACAGCGAAAGAGCTCGCAGAAAGAATGGAAGTTAGCGAACGTACGATTTATCGCGATATTCAGTCGTTGCTCAGTTCTGGTGTTCCTATTCAAGGTGAAGCAGGTGTCGGCTACCTGTTGCAAGCTGGCTCTCATCTGCCGCCTTTGATGTTCTCAGAAAAAGAGATGATGGCGCTTGAACTGGGTATGCGGATGGTTCGAGCCTGGTCGGATGCCGAACTTGCCGAAGCGTCTCACTCTGCGTCCACCAAAATACTTTCGGTATTGCCCGATAAGCTCAAACAACAAGTGGAAGATTGTCCGCTGATTGTGCCCGATTATCACACCCAATCCGAGACTGCCAAACGAGGGCAGCTTCTGCGCCACGCGATTGATCATCAGTTTAAGGTCAGTTTGGATTATCAAGATGAAAACGGACAAGTGACCGAGAGAAAAATCCAACCGTTAGGCCAGTTCTTTTGGGGCAAAGTCTGGACACTGGTCGCCTGGTGCGAATTGCGCGATGACTACCGCCAGTTCCGCCTCGACCGTATCCAAGCACTGCGTATGCATGATGAAGAGTTTCAGAGTGCGGAAACCAAATCTCTCAAACATTATATTGCGCAGTATGAATCGAAAGATTGAGTGTTTTTCATCCTTCCATCACAAGGATTCTAAATTGCTCTGCTCAATGCGTGATATTTGGAAAGGCACATTTGGTTAAACTAATGTTTCACTTTTAACAGATGCGTAACCAACCTAAGATCGTTAACTTAAGTAGCACGTCAACCACACCGGAGCGTGAAGCTATGAAAGTACTGATTCAATACACCCAAGCAGGGAAATATCGAGATCAAGCGTGGGAGTCTTTAACTCTTCGATCTAAAGGTGATATGCAGGCCGTTACCCCTTCTTATGCAGCCCAACTTATCGAACAAAGCAAAGCGACACTTGTGATGACAGAAGACGGACAGATCATCTTTCACTCCTAAATTCCATCAATCCTATGACGAAAAAGGCCTGCATTGCTGCAGGCCTTTGTATGAGTGAATTAAGAGTTATTTACTGGAAACTCACTGCCGTTGGTAGGCGATCAAGCATCTTGTAGTAATCACCAGCCACAGCGCCGATATCACCACGCAAATACGCTTGGATCATATTGAGATCTTTCAGCCAAAGTTCTTTGTCAGCATCTGAAGACGCCATGTACCCTGCGTACACATTGTCGACCGCGAACATCATGTCTTCGGCGTGATCGTTGTAAATCAAAAGCATCGCATCAGTGTAAGCTTCGAACGCTTTCAGCTCATCGTGCGCTTTACCACCTTTGTAGCTCAATGTGCCCGAAGTTGCATCGATGACCAAATCACCCGAAGTCACATTCGCTGTCGTAAAGTTGATGAAAGACTGGCTAAACGACAGCACACCTGCCGCGATATCCGCATCAATGGTTCGCTTCATTGCGTTGACCATTGGCGCATCCAGCAGCAATACAGGATCGTGGAACGCTGGGACAATCGCTGTTCGGAATGGCCCCCAAGCACTATCGATGCTCTCTGCAACCTTGTTTAGTGTTGCAGGCTCATAGCTATCTAGGTACGTTTTTAGATCGTAACCTTTGGACGTCACCAGTTGATTTGCGTAGTCGTAAGCCAGCTTGTTTGCTTTTGTTGCCACAAACTTCTCGCCGTCGATAACAAACTCAACCTTGTCACCCGCGATGATACCGTAACGGTCTTGCTGCTTCGTAAACGTATCAAACTGAGATTGACCACGAGTCTTCACCGTGTAGTCGTAAGACTTCATTTGGTTCACACCCATTCTCAAGATGACATCGCCAACACGTCCGCGACCTTCTGCACCAATATCAAGGAATCTTGCAATACCACGAGGCATTGGTGGTAGGGACTCCATTTGCTCAGTGATGTGTAGGTTCACGGTAACACCTTTTAGATTGGTGTATTCCTTACCGTCTTTACCCACCAATTTAACTGGCGTATTTAACGCATCATTTGCCACGATGTTGCCCATGATGTCTTCGTATTCAGCTTGCACCCCAGGGATATCAAGCAGCGATGCAAAGCTCACCTCATCAGTAAAACGGTTCGAGAATCGACGTGCTAAGAAATAGCTCGCAAGCGCTTTGTCTGGCCAGTTACCCAACACAGACACCGCATTTGACCAAGGGTAATCCGGGTCAAAGCTACCAATTGAGTTTAGGAAGCGTCCATTCGCAGTTTCCGCAACAGCTATATAGCCCTCATCTGAATCTTCGATAAAGCGTGCTGCCAAATCATCAAAACAGCTGGCTGTTGAAAGATCGTAATCAGCCGGAATTTGGTGTGAGTTGTTGTCTAACAGTTGACCAAAAGAAATCACTTTTTGGTTGCCTGCCGCATTTTCTATCACACATTGATGCTCTGGTGTGCGCAAGATATCAAGGAAGAACGCCGCGGATTTTTTCGCCCCATTCGCGTAATCACAGAACCATGAGTTATCGGCTTTACCTTCGCTACAGTATTGAGGGTTTGAAGCAAGGCGCAATAAGAAGTCACCCGGCTTATCCGTTGACGAAGTGTAACCCAGATTGGTGTACAGGTTATCGATGCGCTCAAGATCTTCCATCTTGTCACGGATAGCGCTCATTTCCATGTAACGGCGCACTAAGTAACCAGGATAGTCGGATGAGAATAATCCCGTCGTCCCATATAACTCCAAGTTGCGTCGATCATAGCTATCGAGATAGTTCTGCCACTCGTAAGAAACAATCTCTTCTAGGTTTGTACCTTCGTCAAAACGGTTACAGTCGCTGTTTAGAGAAACGTTCCCATCGGTACAGAAATCGTAAGACTTACGCTCAATTTCATTCACTTTATCTAGGTAGTAAAGTGCGCCATAACGAGTTTTCGCATTCAGTTCAGGATCATCAGACAATGCAGCAGTATCGAATCGGCTGAAATCACAGTTGTAGAGTGATTTGCCTTTCTCGTTCCCCGTTAGTGCCTTCACTTCAGAACACACCATCAGCGATGTATTGTCTGGATTGTTGCCAAACTTGTATGCAAAGCTTTGTTGGTAGGCTTGCTGATCAGCGAGGTAACGGGCGTATGCCGCTTTGTCTTCATCGCTCGCACTGTCTGCCGGTTTCGCAACAGGCGCGGGAGCTGAACCTGAAGAATCTTGAATCGTCTCGACTTTACGACCATAACCAAACTTAAAGGCCGCAATGTCGTACAGACCCCAAGTTGGCGTTTCATCCAACATGCTTGGCGCGTAGTCCATCGTCGAACTGTAAGCAGGAATGTTGTTCAAACCAAGTTGATGCGCTTGCTCTAGCGTGTAGTAGTTCGCTTTGTCATTTGAGCCTTTAAAGTTATGGCGCAGACCCATGTTGTGGCCAAGCTCGTGAACGAGCGTATTGCTGTAAGTCGCAACCGTAATCGCATCTGCGGCTTTCACTTGCAACTCTTTTGGCAGGTATTTCCAACGCTTAAGCTGACGCGATACTTCGTTGCCTGCGTCATCGAGTTTGATCTCAAAGTAACGCTCGTCATCCAGCTTCAAGTTGTCCAACATGGCCTTGTTAGTTGAAGAAACCCACGACGCTTCAATTGGATAGACGTTGTTCTCTGCCCAAAAAGACAAACGGTTCTCTTCAGCGGCAACCACCTTTTCAAACTCCATATCATCATTGAAGTTTTTCATTAGCTGAGTTGGGCTCTTTGTCGCCGCCTTGCCAGAAACGATGTCTTCTTTTGATACGAAAGGCGCATAAATGTTTTCATCCGATTTCAGGCTCGCCATTGCTGCCATTGTCGAGAGGGCTTCAACTCTATCCTCGACCTCTGTTTTCACCGTTTCACTATTAGTCGGCAGTGGATCCAATCCATCTAAGTCCAGCTGATTACGATTGTAGAATCGCGCCAAGTTATCCCAGTAGAAAGGTACCCCCGTTCTTGCAACGCCTGCGTACTGGTTCACGTGACCTTTGATAATTTCCCCTGTCATCGGGTTAGAAACCGATGGGCCGTAACCAAGCAGACCGTTCGCTAGAGGCTCGTCAATCAGGTTAATCACGTTGTAACGCAGATCTCCTGGGTGAATACCAGCCGCTTTGGTTTTGTTCACAATCTCGATTTCAGGCTTGCCTGCATCCGCCCCAAATACATTCAACGCTTGGTTCATCTTGTCGATCGATTGCAGCGTTGCATCCAAGAACAACTTGTTCTTCTCTTCAAAGAAATTGTCGCTCAAGTAATATTTGATAGAACCTTGATCTGGGTTGAAACGATTAAGGTAAACCACATCACGGTCGTATTTATTCGTGACTGGGTTAAGCTTTTTCGTCGACGTAGTGAAGAAGCCAATGTCGTTCTCATCACCCACTGGGTACAAGATCGGTTGGTAACCTTCGGTTGCCACTTCACTTTCGTGCACTAACGAGTAGTAGAAACGAGATTTAAACGCGCCATCCACAAGCGCTTCATCCAAGCTCGCTTTCGTTGCAAAGTTGATGTAGTCAGAAATATTATCTAAATCGATACGGAACGTGCGCTCTAGTTCGAAATTGAGAAGACCGTTTTTAGGGTCAAAGTCCCACGAGATCAATCGTGGTGCGCCAATTTCATCAATACCCTCGGTAATGCCATACAGATCTTCCATATTGAATTCTGCAATTTCGAGATCTTCAGGACGAGGAGTGAAGTGGGTTTTCTTCTTGTAGTTTAAGCTTGCGTCTTCGTTGGTTTCTTCTTTGTTGGTGCAATCACCATGCGCGTCTTCTTGACAGCGATACGCCGCAAAGTCACCCGGAATCGTCAGCACTTGCGCGAAGTTAACGCCGTCGTCGTCTGCGACAAATTTCTCTTCACCGCAGTAGTTATTAGCATCTTTGCTTAGATGCGCGTCTGGGTAGTTTTTATCGTAACTGCGAACTTCCAGACCTTCTTTGGTAAAACAAAGCTCAACGTAACGAGGTGAACCTTGCAAGAATGGGAATTGGTTCAGAGCAAAGCGTGGAGCGGCACCAGTCGTCGGAACGTAAAACCAACGACCGTCTTTAAGATCTTTTACTGCGACTTCTTTTGCATCTCTTTCGACATAGTCATACGCCTGATCATCTGCGCCACAGCCTGCAAGTGCGGCCGTTATTGCTGACACCAGAGTCAATTTTTTAAACATTATTTGGATATCCTTAATTGTTGTTATTTTCCTAGAAGGAGTAAGTCACTGTCGCGATGTAAGATGCTTTCTCTTGGTCCAACAAATCGATGTTGCCCAAGGTGCCTCGCTCTGCATCTTGATAGAAACCCGTTGATGACGCCGCGAGTAGCAATGACCAGCTTTCATCAAACTCGTATGTGCCGTACAACGCCCCCTCATACTGCCAACTGCTTCTGCGCGTACCTTGATAACTGATGCTGTTACCACCTAACGCCGTGATCCCCACTGCGAACGATTCCCACGACTTTTCCGCAACAGCAAACAACGAGTAAGTCCACTCAGTCAGCGAGCGTCCACCCATGGTTTTGTATTCGTGGAAATTTTTTCTCAGTCTTGGCGAAACCGAAAAATCGACGCTCCAAGCTGAAAAAGAGATCGGCACATCTAAACGAACCGCGGTGTGCAGTTCATCTTTACGAGATGTTTCTGAAGTTGGAATGGTGAGCTGACCCGCAACGCCGATTTTCCCTGTATCTCCAAAGCGATATAGGTTCGTGTATTGCAAGCCCAACACCGAATCTGTCGCGTAGGTGCCGACTTCATCTTCTAGGGCACGATAGCCCCCCGTAGAAAAATAGGCTTTTGTGTCGCTCGAAAAGGAATAAACGAGATCGCCTCCCCACGAGAAATTGCGGACAGAACGGTAGTCGTCTTTATCGTAAATGTTTGTATCGTAAGATAGGTAAACGGCCCCACTAAACTTACAAACAATACAGGACGCATCTCCTTCATTTTGTGTAGATTCAGGCGTGCTAGTGCTATCAATTACACTCGTTTCCACCGCGAATGATGGCGCTGAAAACAGCGTACCCAACAACATTGCAAGCGGCGTCATCATCCACTTTGTTGTGTGCTGCATGTTTTGAAACTTCCATGAGAGTTAAGTTTATTAGAATAAACTTAAAGACAAACAGATTATTGGGATGAAATTCCATAAAAATTCAGATAATCAACCTCAATAAACCTATCAACCATAAAATTACTCTTATGGTTAAATCCTTATTTAATTTTTTAATACTATTTATCTGAGTATTGTCGCGTTCCACTTTGCTTAAAAACGTACTTTAAAATGACTTTTTATAAATAAAGCCACTCACCACAACATTAAAGAAGCAGCAAAGCAACGCCATTAAAACAAAAGTCAAAAGACAATTATTATCAACAACTTAAAACCAACAAAAACAGTTAAAATGAATGAGTAAAAATGTATAAGTTAAAATACAATAAAAAACATAAGAACATCATTCTGTTTAATTTTAGTCGTTATTTTATTGAAAAAGTTTAATTTTCAATTTCTAAAATTGGAGGGATACACATAAGAGAAATCATCAAAACCATCCGTTGTTAATAATGAATTTCGCATTTAAAACAAAAGATAGAAACAAGATCAAATTCATGTTTTCTAATATATCGATTCAACCTTTCACAAGTTTGAATAGAAAGTCAAACCTTCAGTCAATCTAAAAACAACAAAACATTCACCAAGTGAATACTAAAAAGATAAGTCAAAACTAAATAGCACACACGGTCAGCATATTTGTGAATTACTATTCATTAATTATTTTTTTATAAATTAAACATTAATGTGACCAATTTCACACAATTGCACTACGTACAACATAAAGTAAACGAAATTTAAGTGTTTACTGACTCAAAACGTGTCGATAGAACAGAGGCTAAACATCGAGCTGAAACACGTATTTCCCACCAAAATTTATTATACATAGCAGTGAGTTACCTGTATCCAAGCGGTTAAAATGCGTACTAATGTGACTCATTTTTGAGAGAGGAACATAAGAAGAGCAAAAGCACTAAAAGAGGATAATACGATTTGAATAACCAGTGCTTCAAACCGCACTTATGAACTTATGCAGAGAAAGAAGGACTATCAGTTACTGTTGAATGGTTTTATGACCACAGTTTTCGCAGATCAAGTGACGTTCAAATTCATCCATAGAAGCAAGGAAGGCGCCGAACACTACACTTTTGAGAAATCCAGCGATGAACTCTTTCTTGTTGCGATTTTTATCGCCTTCAAAGCCACTTTTCTTTCTGACTAACACCACTACATGATGCGTTTCTACCCCACATGTAGGGCACATGAGGACTTCTGTCTTGTTCGACATCTTAGACTCCTTGGCGAATTACCCCTTTCTGATGGCATGATTCTCTTATGCCTGTAAAGCGAGTCATCATACCATCACTATCGATTCTTACTCTTCTTCGTTGAGACGACGAATCAACTTAGCAGGTGTGCCTCCGTATAGACAATCTGGCGGCACATCATGGTTGACGACCGAGTTCGCCGCAATCACCGAGCGAGCACCAATCGTTACACCTTGGTTAATGACGGAGTTACCACCAATCCACACATCATCTTCAATCGTGATAGGTTTACAAAACGTCTCCCAACGTCGGCGACTTCGGTAATCAACAGAATGAGAAGCCGTATACAATTGCACGCTTGGACCGATTAGCACGTGGTTCCCGATGGTAATTTTAGCGCCATCAAGCATGACCACATTCATGTTGATAAAGGTTTCTTCGCCGATTTCGATGGTTTTACCGAACTCGCAATGGAAAGGTGCTTGAACAATGCAAAGACCCGCTTTGCCAAACAGCTGTTTTTGTAATTCGTCGCGCTGACTTTCGTCGGTATTGTTATTGAGCGCTCTAAGTGCTTGAAGAGCATGACTTCTAATGGCGTCAATTTCTTTGTCCATGCCATCAAAGATTTGACCAGACATCATTTTTTCGAGTTCTGTCACTGGGAGACTCCTAAAACCTGCAATTACTACTTTCAGATTAATCACACGGTACGTGAATTGCGGAATAAAAAAAGAGAAAAGCCTGCACTTTTCTCTTTCCTGTTTTTATATTTTGTGGAGTCTGTCGACTTACACGATTTCCCAGCTGTGGGTCATCTCAACACCTTCACCTAGCATTAAGCAAACCGAGCAGTATTTTTCTAGCGAGTCAGCCGCCACTTTTGCTACGACTTCAGGGTCAAGCTCGTCACCTGAAACTTCAAAGTGGATATTCACTTGCGTAAAGATACGTGGTGCGGTTTCACGACGCTCTGTGGTTAGCTTGGCATTAACTGACAAGACCTTTTGGCCTGCCGTTTTCAAACCGTCGACAACATCGACAGAGCTACAGCCACCAGCGGCCATTAGTACCATTTCCATTGGGCTTGGTGCCGTTGCACCGCCATTGCCATCCATCACTACGGAGTGACCCGACTGAGATTGCCCAAGGAATTTAAAATCTTCTACCCATTTAACTTCTGCTTGCATGATTTACCTCATTTAGCATCGCTCGTTGAAGACATCGTTGCCCTATCAAGCGGTGTATTTCGTGTCGATACTTTAGCTTTCTCGCATAAAAGGGCAACGGAATTTTCAACATTGCTGTAATTTTTTCGCTCGGTTGCCTTTCTCTATACGTAACACTTTTTATTTCAGTCACACTTTCTACGAAAAACAACGTTGAGGTAGCTATGAAGAATATATCTAAGTTATTGGTCGGATTCTCTTTCGCACTTCCTGTCTTGTTCCTACTTTTGAGTAAAGCAGGCACCGCCGATACGATGGATAAGATGAAGGCTTCAGAGAATGCAGAAATCGCCACACTGGCTGGCGGCTGTTTCTGGTGTACAGAATCGGATTTGGAACAGTTGACTGGCGTAGTCGATGTCATATCAGGCTATTCTGGTGGTCATGTTGAAAACCCAACTTATCGCCAAGTTTCATCAGGTAAATCAGGTCACATAGAAGTGATCGAAGTTAAGTACGATCCTAAAGTGGTTAGTTACGAGCAAGTGTTGGACTACTTTTTTCGTCATATCGATCCTACTGACGATAAAGGCTCTTTTGTCGACCGTGGCCCACAGTATCGCCCTGCTATTTTCTATCATAACGCGGAACAAAAGCAGATCGCAGAACAGTTTATGATGGAAATCGACAAGGCGATGATCTATCCAAAACCGTTGAAAACAGAACTGATCGAGTTTGAGAAGTTTTATCCTGCAGAAGAGTATCACCAAGACTACTACAAAAAGAGCAGCTTAAAGTATAAGTATTACCGCTATGCGTCTGGTCGAGATAAATACTTGGATGAAGTATTTGGTGATGATCGTAAAGAGACCCCAAAAACGCTTCGTCAGTTGATCGAAGAAAAAAAGTTGCTATCAAAAGTGAAAGAGTACAGTAAGCCTGCTAAGTCCGAGATCAAATCAAACTTAACGGAGTTGCAATACTACGTAACACAAGAAGAAGGCACCGAACGTCCGTTCGACAACGAATATTGGGACAACAAAGAAGCGGGGATTTACGTTGATATCGTAACTGGTGAGCCGTTGTTTTCTTCTACCGATAAATACAAATCGGGGACGGGTTGGCCAAGTTTCACTAAGCCAATCAACCCAGGTTACATCGTTGAAAAAACCGATTACAAGCTGATTTATCCAAGAACGGAGGTTCGCAGTAAGTTTGGTGATTCTCACCTTGGTCATGTGTTTAAAGACGGTCCGAAGCCAACAGGATTACGCTACTGCATGAACTCTGCGGCAATGAAATTTGTACCTGTAAGTGAAATGAAAACGCAGGGGTATGAAGAGTATCTTTATCTCTTTGATAACTAGTTCCTATTCATTCAACTTCAAGGGCATACGATGGCGAATGGGGAGTACCAGCTGAAAGGTTTTAAAACACAATTACCAACCAAAATCTGCTCTGTTTGCCATCGGCCATTTTCTTGGAGAAAGAAATGGACAAGAAATTGGGACGAAGTCGTTTACTGTTCTGAGCGCTGCCGAAGAAACAAATCAGTCAAAAGTTAGAACCACAAAAACTTTATGCCGCACTGCTAGCCTTATTTTCCAAGGTAACGTGGCTCAGACCAAGCTGCGCTTCACCAAGGTAACAAGGCACCATCATAAGCCCAAAATGCCCCGCTATCCTGCGGGGTTGCTTTGTCAATCAATCCCCATAAGTCTCGCGCGACACGCTCTGGGCTAAACAGCTTTCCTTCAGGTACATTCGCTTGAAAAGGTGCCGACAAAGCCGTATCTGTTGTGCCTGGGTGAAGAGCGAGTACAGTCCCGTGTTTGACCATTCTCCGCCATTCAATCGACATGGTTTTGAGGAACATATTTAACGCGGCTTTCGATGCACGATAGCTGTACCAACCGCCTAAGTGATTATCACTAATACTGCCAACTTTGGCCGAAATGGTCGTAAACTTGGGGTTGGTACTGCGTTTTAACTTGGGCGTGAAGTATTTCGCCAACAGTAAACTAGGCAAAGTATTAACCATGATGGTTTGCTGAAAAAAGTCTGCGTCGAGCGAGCTAAGATTCTTCTCAGGGCCTTTATCTTGGGTGTGCAACATACCAACGCAGTTCACCAACCAATCAACATGTTCAATTTGCTCACTGAGTGCTTTCACCTGCTCGTCCTGCGATACATCCACTTGATGCCAAACTACATTTGGGTGTTGCCAATCTGGTTGGTGCTTACGATAAGTGGCATGCACGCGAGCTTGGGGAAAGCGAACTAGCGCTTGTTGAACCATCGCCAATCCAATGCCGCCATTTCCACCAACGATCAGTATGTCCATTACAAGCTCTCCAAGTTTTCCATATAGTGCTCTGCGGTATCTAATATCGCTTGGCGTTGCTGCTCTTCGATATTGTCCCAAGATCGGAAAATCATCCCTATACGTGGATTCGTTGCTAAGCGTTTGTCGTGTTTGTTCATAAAGCGCCAATACAAGCTGTTAAACGGACACGATCCTTCCCCGCTCCTCGCCTTATTGTCGTAATGGCAACCCTTACAGTAGTCGCTCATTTTGTTGATGTAAGAGCCACTCGCCGCATACGGTTTGGTGCCAACAATCCCACCATCTGCAAACAGTGCCATACCGCGCGTATTGGGCATTTCTACCCATTCAATCGCATCAACGTAGATACCGAGATACCATTCATCCACTTGGTCTGGGTCGATCTCGGTTAATAAACAAAAGTTACCGGTTACCATCAAGCGCTGAATGTGGTGCGCATAAGCGTAATCAAGAGACTGGCCAATCGCGTTTCGCATACAGGCCATTTTGGTTTCGCCGTTCCAGAAGAAGTCTGGCAGCTTTCTACTCGCTTCCAGTTCATTCTGTTTCGGGTAATGAGGCATGTTCGCCCAATAAACGCCTCGGATGTACTCTCGCCATCCCAAGATCTGACGAATAAAACCTTCTACCTGAGAAATATCGATGTCGGCATTGGCATGAAATGCCTTTAGTGAAGCGTCAATCACCTCTCGCGGATTCAGCAGCTTGCTGTTCAGCGAGAACGAAATCCGGCTGTGATACAAGCTCCATTTAGCATCGTGCTGACCTGTCATGGCGTCTTGAAAACGACCAAACAGTGGCAAACAGACCTGACAAAAATGCGCAAGTAAAGACAAGCTTTGAGAGCGATTTACTGGCCAAAGTAAATCACCATTTAATTTACCTATGGTTTGAATGTTGTGCCGACCTAAGCGCTCGACAATATCACTGACGTCATGACTAAACATTAATGGCTTTGGCAGCTGTTCAATGTCTTTTGCTTTAAGTTTATTTCGGTTATTGGCGTCGTAGTTCCACTTTCCACCAATAGGCTTACCGTCTTGCATCAAGATGTCGAAGCGCTTACGCATACGGCGATAAAAGTGCTCCATCATGATGTGTTTACCTTGAGGAAACTGCGATTCTATTTCCTCAAACGGTAACAAAAAGTGTTCCGAATCGACGCTACGCATCACGACCCCATCAAGCTTTAGTTTGGCTAACTGCTCTAGTAAACGGTATTCGTCGGGGCGTTGATATTCAAACTTACTTGCACCAACTTCACTCACGTAGTGTTGTAAGACTTGCGCAAGATCCTCGAAAGATTGTGTGTCATCCAACGTGAGGTGTAAAACTTGATGCCCTTCTTCCTGCAGCTCGTTAGCAAAATTCACCATCGCAGAGAAAAAAGCACACACCTTTTGAATGTGATGCGTAACGTAAGTATTTTCTTGTTTTAACTCAGCGACAAGGTAAAGCACCGAGTCGTCTACACGTTGAAACCACGAATGCTCGCTATTAAGTTGGTCACCAAGAATGAGCCGAACCGTCTCGTAATGCATTGGTTATCTCCCGCTCTCTTTTTTTGGCGCAATCGGCCAATCCACCATATCGACACTATCAAGATGTACGCCTACGCATCTCCCCTGCCATTTGTCGATAAATGAGAAATCTGGATCATAAGTTTGTGTCTGCTTTTCTAGATTAAACTGACGTGAGCCACGTGGGTCAGCGTCAACACCAGCCAAATACTGCCAGTTGCCCCAATTAGAGCCGACATCGTAATCAATCAACTGAGTTTCAAAATAAGCAGCACCGTAGCGCCAGTCGAGTCCGAGTTCATGAACCAGACAGCTCGCGACCAGTTGGCGTCCTCGGTTAGATATATAACCCGTTTTATTAAGCTGATGCATACATGCGTTAACGATTGGAAAAGGTGTCTCGCCTTTCTTCCACTGCTTGAAGCGTTGCGCATAAAAACTGGTCAGTGGTGGCTGGTTGGCGATACCGCCAAATCGAAACAACTTCTGTTGATACTTTCTCGCGTACCAATAAAAGTATTCCCGCCACAACAACTCGAAATAGATCCAATAGGTTGAATCATTTGCTCCGTTCTTCTGCTCATATTGTTTGAGCATGGCATAAATGATTGTAGGAGAGACGCAACCATGAGCTAACCAAGGTGAAAATTTAGTTGAATACTCCACCCCATCAAGCCCATTGCGCGTCTGTTTATATTCACTCGCTAAACTTGAAGCAAAATAGCGTCGACAATGTTCAAGACCGCTCAGTTCTCCGCCATCAAATGCTGGTTTGGTGTCAAAGTAATATGTCGTGGCGGTAGGAAAATTCATACCTGAAGGTTCTGGCGGTAAAGCATGAACGCTCTCGTAAGGTTGAGAGAGGTCTAAACCTTCGACCTGCTTTCTAAATTTCGTGAAGGTCGCAGGCAGTTGCCTTAATTCAAATGGTAACTGTTCTTCGCACAACAAAGTACGGATCGCTTGCTGTTTTATGTTCACATGGGGAGTGCCTTCAATTGCACGCTCTAGTGCCTGTTGCTCATCCGAACCAGCAAACGCATCAGCATAAATATGAGTGATACCGAAATGACTGATGGCATATTTGATCGCTTGATAGGGCGTCAGTTCAACCGTCCATAATCGTTGCCCCAATTTAGCTAAAGATTGATTAAGTTCATTAAGCGATGCCTCGAGAAACTGCAATTTCGCACGCCCTAAAGAGGTCTCCTGCGCAAAGTGCTGCAAGTAAGGTGTCACCGAGGGGCGACAATACAAACAAATTAACTCATCCATTTCTGCACAAGCGTCTATCAACAGCGGGTTGTCATGCAAACGCAGGTCATTAGTGAACCAATACAGTCCTATTTTCTTATCCAAGTCGCACCCTCTTTTTGTAAACTCGTTTTTTGTAAACTCGGAGTCCCGCGTTCTTGTTGCAAATAGCCTAAGCGCTAAGTCTTTTATTCCACTCGTTGTTGTACGGGCAATAGGGCTTTACGATCATTAGGTTACTGACAATCTCACTAAACCAATTGGCTGGTCATCTTAGAGCCCTTAACACCAAAACATCGTTTGCACATGTTTCATACTAAGATTTTATAAAATTAAAATTTGGCGATATTGATAACGGTCTTAATCACTCATTTTTTATATAAACCATGCAAAAATGATAAAAATTAAAGCGATATTGGTTAATATCCGTTAATCTAAGTCCAATTCCATTTTGCTAGTACCATCGCAGAAATGACCGACGAGTTTAAAAAATCGACCGCTAATTTGAAAAAAGCGGTCCCACTAATGATCAAAAATCATGTTGCTGCCACGCCAGCCAACTATGCGCTTTGGTATACCTACGTTGACAAGACCATTCCTGAACTCAACTTTGAGTTGGATACGGTGTTAGAAAACTACGGTATCTGCCCGCCTGCAACCAATAAACAGCTTTATAACAACTATGTTGCCAGTAAAGCAGAAACTAGCCTTGAAGATCTTAGAACCAATGTAGAAGTTCTGCTGCATGAAGTGTCCAGCTCGATGAGCGATACACTTTCAGATACTTCTTCCTTTTCTGAAATGGTAGACAAAAGTTTTAATAAGCTAGAAAAAGTTGAAGACAACAGCTTAAGTATTGAAGAAGTGATGGTGGTGATTCGTCAACTTGTCGCAGAGTCACACGAAATTCGTCACTCGACAAAGTTTTTGAATAGCCAATTAACTAATGCGAGTGAAGAAATTTCTCGCCTCAAAAATCAGCTGGCTGAAGTACAGCAAGACGCATTATTTGATGGTCTATCCAACCTTTACAACCGTCGAGCTTTTGATAAAGATCTGTCTTCGCTTATCGCATCAAATCAAGCAATGACCTTGATCATGCTTGATATCGACCATTTCAAGTCATTTAACGACAATTATGGCCACCTTTTCGGCGATACGGTACTAAAAGCCATTGCCCGTCGACTACAACAAAGCTGTCGAGATGGAATATGCGCGTATCGTTTTGGTGGTGAAGAGTTCGCTTTAATTGTGCCCAATAAATCTCTGCGAATTGCTCGCCAATATGCAGACACCCTACGCCGCATGATAGAAAAACTGCGCATCAGAGATAAGCGTTCTGGTACACAAGTTCACAGCATTACCGCTTCTTTTGGGGTAGCAGAATATGAGGTGGGTGATACACCTGAAGCTCTGGTCAATAAAGCCGATAAGCAACTTTATGAGGCAAAACAACTCGGTCGTAACCGCGTAATGCCCATTTAAATCAACTTGTTATGTAAGCTTGGTTAATAGGACCGACTTTTTCGAAATAGAATAAAAACCCCGCACTATTGAGTGCGGGGTCTATTTATCTGGCGCTTCACATCTTAATCGACACTGTAGCAGTAGCTTAGAATATAGTCGTCACCGTTTTTCGCAGTGTATTCTTTATCTTCACTACATGCCATCGGCTTACCTTTTTTGTCGCCTTTGATTAAGCTGATCCAGTGGCGCATCGCCGTCGGCGCATTACCCGTCAGTTCAGGATTAAACGTAGTGCGTGTTTCCAGTTGAATGTCATCAATATCCATCAACTCCACACAACCGGTGCCTTTATGACAGCCAAATAGCACTTCTACGTGGTTACCTGAATCGTCTTTAAACAAGATCGATTTTGGATCTTCTTTCTCACCCGTATACGCCACAAAGTGTTTTGGGCTTTTCAGGCCGCTGTGTGTGCCGTCTTTGAAGTAAGCCAATACATGGCGGTAATCAATTACGTAACTTGATACATCTTGGTGCGACCCGTTCTCCAATGGGAACATGCGGTCTAGTAGTTGCTTCGCTTTTACTTGCTTCTCGCTCTGCTGCTCAGCACTTACCGCTTCGACGGCAAATACAGCTTCAGCGATAAATGGGCGTTGTTGTTGTTGCATCTCTTTTTTATCGAAGTTCAGCATATTCATCGTCATATCCTCGCACTTAAAAAACTCGTCCTAGAGTAAAAACTTAATTCCTTCGTTTAAGTTTCAGGCAATTCTGTGAAGTTGATGGTTAATTTCCTTGCCTGCTTATTATGTAGACTAGCGAAATATTGACTACAATTTCACAACAAAAATTTTACAATGTGAATTTTACAAAATGTCTGTGTCAAAAAGCCTTATCCGTCAGTCCCATTTTCTAGGTACGAAAATTCGCAACCTAAGGAAAAACAACCATTTAACGATGGAGGATTTATCTGCACGCTGTGTAAGGATCAATCCTGAGTACGCACCGTCGGTATCTTACCTTTCGATGATAGAGCGCGGAAAACGCGTTCCGAGTATTGATATGCTCGAAGTAATCGCGGAAGTTTTTCAAAAAGATCCTACGTGGTTTTTAGATGATGAACCGGAACTAGAAGCCATTACACCCAACAAAGGGAATCGTGGCGGTATCAACGGTATGGCATTGGAGCCGAGCTTTTTGTTCTCCAATGATATTCTCCAAATCGCGATTCCAGAGATGTTGTCTCAAACAGGTATTACTGGACGTCAATTCGCCC
Source organism: Vibrio sp. A1-1 (assembly GCF_021728175.1). Lineage (NCBI taxonomy): Bacteria > Pseudomonadati > Pseudomonadota > Gammaproteobacteria > Vibrionales > Vibrionaceae > Vibrio > Vibrio sp. A1-1. Next base: position 68,874 of record NZ_JAKKCL010000012.1, on the reverse strand, counting down.
ACTTATTGATCCGTGCGCACCAAGAAAACCATCAAAACCATTTTCCTGATTTAGAACGCGCAGCCGAAGAGGTCGGCTTGAAACGCCTGAATCTATCGGTAGAAGATCTGATAGATATTGCGAAAAGCATGGGGTTGGATATTCGCTGGGTAGACCGAGCACCACAGGATGTGATTGATGAACTGGGCGTCAGCGCCAAACAGTTGATTACGTCTTTCATGGAGCCACCTGGCACCATTTATCTCAATAAACGAATGCGTGACTACCCAACCCGATTGAAATATGACTTGGCGGTATACATCGGCCATCGCGTGCTCCATAGCAGTGATGCAATGAATAACGTTTTATCTATTGGGCATCAAAACAACTGGGAGCAAATGGACAGCCCAGTTTCCAACTCTGAGCTCAACTCGCAAGATATCCTACAAGCTTGGCGCGATTTTGAGTCCAGCTTTTTTGCTGGTGCCCTGCTTTGCCCCAAAGTACCATTTCGTCAGTTGCTTGACCGTTCCGGTTACGAAATTGATGTTCACAAAAAGGCTGGCGTTTCTCCTTCCGTTGCGATGCGTCGTATGACCGTGGTTTCTCCGTACCCTCATTGGCACTACTTTGATGCCTATGGTCCGGGCAAGTTGAAAGCGGTATATCGTGGAAATGGCATCCCGCTTCCTTGGGGCAATATGCGCAAAGTGAACGATCCTTGCCAACACTGGGCCGTATTTAGACGTCTAGCCCAACCTTTGGATACCAGTTCAGCGCAAATTTCGATTTTGAATGTTGGCGACGAGCCACGTATTTACTGTTGTGAATCAGTCAACGTATTTGACCCTGCGGGGAACAACCGAGTGTTGTGCGCGGGGATAGATTTAAACCCTGCGATTTCTGCGCAAGGTGGTGATGCAGTTTCTATTGCGGAAGAGCTAAAGTCACTTTGTGTCGCTTCCGGCGGAAGTAGTGTCATTCCTCCCCACATCAAAAAAGACTTAACAACCATCGCTAAGATATTAAACATCAATTGGATAGAACGAGGTATTCAAACCCAAGCTAGGCTAATCTGCTCAAGAGGGGCAGTTTGTCCAAGGCAGCCTAGTTGTTACAGTAAGTGCGGAGAAGCCGATGAGACAGGTGACGACGTGAATATTATTGGTCTCTAGAAAGAAAAAACGCCAATCACAATAATCGTGATTGGCGGTATATACTTGTGAACAATGTGTATTCACTAACAACGTCAGTTGGCTAGGTGACCCTCGGCTTAATAAGGGTCACTCTAGATAAAGCACGATGCGTGCCAACTTTAAAAAGGCCGTTTTTTAATAGATCCAGATGCATATCGTTGCTTTATTGACCATGAATTTCGCAAACTGCATTTGCAAAATGCAATAACATGCAAATATGCCACTTCATGCACTGCTAATAATGACTCTCTCAGCAAAGAGTCTATTAACATGTAAAGTCATATATTCTTATACCCAAATGATGGTGAGATTTCGGATTCTTAACCTTACCACTGCTCCAAAGCCCTGATTGAAACTGGGCTCAGGTTCATCCGCCATGTTTTTGTTGATACATTCTCTCATCGGCTATTTTCATCATTTGCTCTGGAGATGACATGTCCGGATCAAATATCGCGTACCCAATGCTGGTTCTCAGGTAGATGAGCGCTTCATCGTAAATCACGGGCGTCGAACATAAAGCTAACCTGAGCTTTTGTAGCAGAGACTGAACATTTTCTTCCGTCCCAGGGTTATGAACGACAACTAAAAACTCATCCCCTCCCATTCGGGCCACAATATCTGATTTACGCAGAGAGCTTTTCACTCTTTCAGCCGTAGCGACTAAGACCTTGTCGCCTGCGTCATGACCATAGGTATCGTTAATATGTTTAAACCTATCCAGATCTATATTGATTAAGGCGAAGCTGTAACGCTTTTTGTAACGTTTCGCTATTTCAAACTGCTGCTTGTAAAACTTCATAAAATAGCGACGGTTTGGTAAGTGTGTCAGTTCATCATGCAGTGCTCTATCATCCGCAATGGTGTACAAGCGATAAATCGCAATAAGCGCGAAGCTCAGTGCAAAAACAATGGGATAACCGATGAGCCTTGCTAAATAAAGCTGATGCCAAGGAATTTGATGGTCGAGTTTGTCTCCGGAGAAAACCACCATACTCCACCCACCATAAGGAAAATGAACCATTTCTTTCGCGTATGGCGTTTTGGTTTCACTCAGTGCGCCAAAGAAAACGTCACCAAAAGCACCGCCACTGTCGTAACCACGAATCATCAAAGGATAGCGATAAGAGAAATCGATCACGCCAGTTTCTCGCATCAGAGCATCAAAATTAATCACCGCACTGATCACACCCCAATAATCTTGGTTCAACGGTGGATCAAGAAAAACCGGAACCCGCACGATCAAGCCTTTGCCGCCTTGAATCAAGTTGACAGGCCCTGCTATAAATATTTCTTGTATATCCTTGGCTTTTTGCACCTGCACCCACTGCTGTGGCACCGTTCGGTAATCGAGGCCAATTAAACGCTCATTACCTTGGCGGGGAAATATATGACTGATAACATCATTCTTCGCGATGCCAATGATCGTAATATGTTTGCTTTTGTTCAGAATGCGGTGAGCCGCAATGTTCAATTCGTCTTCTTGGTTTTTAGGCAGCAAAGTAATGAGTGTCGCCAAGGTACTGGCTTTATAGATATCCGCCATAAGTACCGCTTCCAAATTGGAACGGAGGGTGGAAAGTTGTTCTTTGGCCTCAACTTGAACTCGCTCTTGGTGAAGCTCTTGCTGATTTCGATGCAACAGCTCAATAACCCCAACGCATAAAGCGAAAAAACAGAGGAAGAACAATGCAAAATAGCATCGCTTTCTGGGTAAATAACGCATTTTCTCCCCACAACTCGTATATCGTTACGAGATTTTTATTTATTGTTAAAATTCTTATTATTACAAGAATAACCAATCCCAATCGGAAAGGTAACAGTGATTAAAATTTTTTATGTTTTAGGTATGAGATGATGCATCAACAAGGCGATTTATTTGACGGTACTCAGTGGCAAGAAGTAGAAAGGGGGAAACTCTATTACGATCCTTATTTTCTTAGCCATCTAGAAGCGGATCACTACTTTGACCAACTTCTGAAAACACTGCCATGGCATCAAGAGCGCATTACCATGTTCGGCAAGTCAGTACTTCAACCTCGTTTACAAGCGTGGCATGGTGATGCAGCATATACTTACTCTGGCTTGACCATGCAGCCTCACCCTTGGACTCCTGAGTTAACTCAGCTCAAAGTGCGCTGTGAGACGATTGCGGATGTAGCCTTCAACTCTGTACTTGCCAACCTATACCGACACGGCCAAGATTCGATGGGCTGGCACCAAGACAATGAACCAGAGCTAGGTAGAAACCCGGTTATCGCCTCTTTGAATTTAGGTGAAACACGTCGATTTTTGCTCAGAAATTTACATTGTAAAACTGAGATTGAATATGAGCTTTCTCACGGCTCCTTACTGGTTATGGCTGGCGAGCTCCAACATCACTGGAAACACTGTGTACCAAAAACCGCGAAAACCAAAGGTGAACGTATCAATCTGACTTTTCGACAGATTTTTAACTATTGACTCAGCTTTTACATTCTTAATTAATATTGATGGTAGGTTTAGATTCAGGACTTCATAGGGAATGGATTTATGCGTATCAAACCTCTTAGCTTAGCGGTCTTACTCTCTTGCTCACTTACCTTTGCTGTTCAGGCATCACAAGAAGAGATACCGCTCCTAGATAATGCTCAATCAGCACAGTTGATTCGTAGTACCTACGAGCAGGAACTGTTCACTTTACCTGCGTTTAAAGAGGGGCACTTTGGCTTACGCATGTACCGTCAGACGTTAGATGAGAAATATCTCGCTGCCGTTTGGACCGACATGGCACAAGTAGCTAGCCGATTAAACCGATTTGCTAATGAAGTCGTTGAACCTGAAGACATTATTCTTTATTCATCACAAAGATTGACCGCGTATCAAGAGAAAGAAAGTGAGCGAGGGCAACGACGCTATACCGTCACTAAACACCATCCTGAATATCTTTATCTTGGCGTGGATTTGCTTGGCGCAATGGCAAGAGCAAACGAATATGGTCTGAAACATAAGCAAGACAAGACGCTAAGAAAGATCCTGAGGCGCTACGATTTCTCGCGTTACGTTACGGACAAAGAAATGATAGAGGCGTGGGCAGCTCAGCTCGCAAACCAAGTCTACTGGCTTCGCCAGCTAGGTGAGCAAGATGTGGTCGACGAATTTGCTCAAACCTTTCGCAGTACCTATCCCGACGATAAAGATAAGATGCTGTCAGCTCAGCAGTATTGGAATAAACTCTATGGTATGACGCACATCATCTTTGCCGACTCACAGTACTATCAAGTGCGGGTAAGCGAAAAGAAACACCAATGGATTTATGATTACTTTCGCAACAACATCGACACTATCCTACTGCGCGCCAAAGAAGACGTGATTGCGGAAGTCGGCATTTCGTTTTTATTAGCAGGCTTGGATCACGATCCGGTCGTCGAGAAAACCCGCCAAGCCATTCGTCACGCAATCAACGCTGAAAAAGGGATGATTCCATCGGTCGATGGGAGTTTTGATCTCAAGTACGGCGAGCACCGTAACGTGCTAGCCATCATGCTGCTCGATTGGAAAGGGGTACATAAAGCGCCAACTTATCAAGAGCACCCTGACGCTTTTAAATCAATACCCTACGGCTTAAACCCTAAGCCTTAGAAATAATAAAACCCGCCATTTAGGCGGGTTTTTAGTGTGCATCTTCAATCTAAATTAGAGCGAGATGAAAATACCCGCTAAACACGCACTCATCAGGTTAGCGAGTGTGCCAGCAGCAACCGCTTTTAGACCTAGGCTTGCTACATCTTTGCGGCGCTCAGGCGCCATCACGCCGATAGAACCCAGCTGAATAGCAATTGAACCAATGTTTGCAAAGCCACACAACGCAAAAGTGATGATGACTTGAGTATGCTCAGACAGCGTCGCTTTGTGCTGTACAAAATCGATGAACGCAACAAACTCGTTCATCACAACTTTCTGACCAATGTATGAACCCGCAGCAAGAATTTCATGGCTTGGCACACCAATCAACCACGCTAGAGGTGCAAACAAGTAACCAAAAATCGCTTGTAGCGTCACACCAGAGAAACCAAGTATGTCACCTAAGTTTTCTAGTCCCGTGTTCACCATCGCGATAACACTAACAAAAGCGATAAGCATGGTACCAACAGCAACGGCCACTTTCATACCGCCCATGGCACCGCTTGCTAGCGCATCAATAACGTTGCTTTCTTCTGATTTATCTAGCTCAATATCGTTGTAATCGCTTGGCGTTTGGCGTTCAGGAACAATGATTTTTGCCATCATCAAACTACCTGGAGCTGCCATAAAGCTTGCCGCAATCAAGTATTTTAGGTCAACACCTAAACCGGCATAACCACCAAGCACACTGCCCGCCACTGAAGCCATACCACCAGCCATCACAGCAAACAGTTCAGAGCGAGTCATGTTCGAAAGAAATGGACGAATAAGAAGTGGGGACTCGCCTTGAGATAAGAAAATGTTGCCTGTTGCAACCAGAGACTCTGCTTTGCTGGTGCCCAAGAACTTCTGGATAGCACCGCCAATAAATTGAATCACTTTTTGCATAATGCCCAAGTAGTAAAGGGCGGAGATAAGAGCACTGAAGAAGATGATGATAGGAAGGACACGAATAGCGAAGATAAAGCCAGAAGAAGCGAGGTCACCAAAGAGGAATTTAATCCCCTCATCAGCAAAGCTGAGTAGCCCCGCGACACCATTACTTAAACTCGCCAGCGCCGCCTGACCTAACGGGAAATAAAGCACTAAGGCAGCAAATCCCATTTGTAGCATCAAGGCGCGAGATACGGTTTTCCAATTAATGGAAGAACGGCCCTCAGAAAGTAGGAAAGCACAACCTAGCAGTGCAACAATACCAAATAGACTAAATAGAACACTCATGACCTGGACCTACTGAACGTTGAAAAAGAAAAAAGAGCCAAAGGAATTGGCAGAAGAAAGGGACAACGCAGCGAGTGATAACTCGCCTTCAGATCCAGAATGTAGACAGAACGAATAGTTCGACATCTTATTTTTACCTTATACAAGCAATTGAACGTAGCTGGTCCGGTCCGTGGGGTCATTCACTGCTGGCGAGCGTATTGCTTGGCCTGATCCATGTGACGGCTTGTATGGGTAAGGGTCCTGAACAACTAAACCCTAATTCCCGCTTAAACGGGACGCAAGTATAGCCAACAAAAAGAGATATTCATCACATTTATTTACGCAAACGTTCAAGCGTTCAAAATTTAGGCAAAAACGTTCTTTTGTCGTCATACTGTTAATAAAAGTAAGGGCATAAGGACAGACTTTGATGGTAAAAAACGCAAAAGTGACCAATAAATACGCAATCAAACTCGAAAGATACAAAATTCGTCATTTTGCTCTCGCCAACAGATGGATTTTGGTTATACAATTCGCGGTGCTTCTTTTCGAGGCCTCTGAGTATTCAGAGCATCATGATGCCGAGATGGTGAAATTGGTAGACACGCTAGCATGAGGTGCTAGTGCCTTTGGTGTGAGGGTTCGAGTCCCTCTCTCGGCACCATTATCCTTCTTCCCTAATTTTGTTCGAGTGTAATGCAAAGTTCTAAGCAGGCAAGACAGTCTACAGATGCTAACCAACTTCTGAGTGAGCTTGCGGTTCACGCTTTATTGCACCTGCACTTTAAAATTCACGCGTCCTCGCATGGCCTCTCCCTTAAAGAACGTAATGACTTACTTCAGAAATGGCTGAAACCAAAACTGAAGAGTAATCGCTATAAGCTGATTAAAAAGCCGTTAAAATCTTTGACTCAGCAGGCAAAAGGTGAGAACGGAAATCTGGAAGCATTACTCGAGCGCTGCGTCGGTGCAGACAAACCCAGCAATCCTCAACCCGATCTAGATAGCTACTTGCTGTTGATTAACGAGATTGAGAAGAAGTTGGGGACTACCGTATTATTATCTCGACCGGAAGACGTCGACTTATCTCACGACCAACACGGCTGTTTGCTGTGTGTGCTTTCTGAGAACTTAAATCAGCATTTCGATGATAATAACGCCCTAATCGCTCCTATTTCGATGCTGTTCCGTGGACCAATGAGTCAACGCTCACTTTTCCTTGGCAGCATTTACGCCAGTGGTTCATTCAATTATGAAGTGCAGTACCAGGACGATCAGTTTGTTCGCATTACATTAGAGTTGGCGTAACTGTAACGCTAAGAAACAAATCGAAAAAGGCCGCGAAACTCGCGGCCTTTTGCTTTTCTATATTCAAACGTTAATTAATCGATTTCTTTAAACCGAGCAGTAAAGTGGCGCAGCACTGGTGGTTCATACTCAAAAGTGAGCCCTTTTAACTCATGTGCACGATTTTTCAGCTCGATAATCGCATCCGCAATGTAATCCATATGGTCGTTGGTATAGACGCGGCGTGGAATGGTCAAACGCATTAATTCTAACTCTGACGCTTTTTGTTTACCCGTATCAGGGTCACGACCAAGCAGTAGTGATCCTATCTCTACTGCCCGAATACCCGCCTCCAAGTACAAGGCATTACACAATACCTGCGCAGGGAACTGATCCGTTGGAATATGTGGCAAAATCTTAGCGGCATCCACAAACACTGCGTGACCACCCGTTGGGTATTGAATTGGAATACCGCCTTCACGTAAGCGCTCACCTAAGTATTGAACTTGGCTAATTCGGTAGTGAAGAAAATCTTCATCTGCCGCTTCATACAAACCTCGAGCGAGCGCTTCCATATCACGCCCAGCCATACCACCGTATGTCACAAACCCTTCCATGGGTACACAACGTGTCTGCACTGCTTGGAACAACTCTTTATGATCACGAATACAACACATACCACCAATGTTTACCATCGGGTCTTTCTTAGCCGACATAGTGAGCATATCGCCGTATTGATACATCTCGCGAATGATTTCCAGAATCGATTTATCTTCGTACCCTTCTTCACGCTGCTTAATAAAGTAGGCGTTCTCACAGTAACGAGCCGAGTCAATCACCACTGGAATATCGTACTTGGTTGCGATTTCGTACACGCTGCGCATGTTTTCCATCGACACAGGCTGGCCACCGGAGCTATTACAAGTAATCGTGGTGATAATCGCACAAATGTTATGTGAACCGTGCGCTTCAATTGTTGCCACCAGCTTATCGATATCAAAGTTGCCCTTCCAATCATAAGGCGTAGTGGTGTCGAATGCTTCTTCCGTTACCACGTTAATCGCTTTACCGCCATTGAGTTCAATGTGACCCGCGGTGGTATCAAAATGGTAGTTCGAGATAAATACTGGCGTTTCGCCACCACGCACCTGACGCATACGCTCAATCAAAGCTGGGAACAAAATTTGCTCGGCACCACGTCCTTGGTGCGCAGGCACGGTGAGCTTGTAACCAAAGAAGTGCTCGACTGCATCACACAGGTTGTAGTAATTTCGGCTACCCGCATAAGATTCATCCCCCATCATGATGCCAGCCCACTGATTATCACTCATGGCACCAGTGCCAGAGTCAGTCAGCAAATCGATATAAACATCATCACTACGAAGAAGAAATGGGTTATAACCCGCTTCTTTTAACGCGACTTCACGGTCTGCCAAAGTGGTCATTTTGATTGGCTCAACCATTTTGATACGGAAAGGTTCTGGAATACGTTTCATTGTTAATTTCCTTATACGCATTGTCCTACGCGCTATCACGTAAGACTAAAAAACAAATAGATAAAATGCTTTTCAATGCGGTTGCATTGAGGAAATCAACGAGAAGAGATTTTACTAAGAAGAGACAAGCAGTAGTCTAGGTTGTACCAGAACGACAGCACCAAACGGCTATCGAGAATATCCTTTATTCTCATCGTCTTCGTCCTCCTGATAAAAATAAAAAGCCAGAAACCCCATGTTTCTGACCTTTTCAATATAGTGCAGTTTTCAATCAACTTTCAGTGAAGTCACCCTCATTTTAAGAAGGTCTCGCCCTTTTCATTCTGCGTTTGATATTACTTTCTTTGACTAAATAATCGAAAAGTGGCGCGAATAAGTTAGCAAATAGAATCGCTAACATGATGCCTTCTGGATAAGCTGGGTTCAGCACTCGGATAAAAATCGTCATCACACCGATTAATAGTCCGTATGCCCATTTACCGCCATTGGTAAAAGCCGCCGAGACAGGATCTGTCGCCATAAAGAAGGTACCAAACGCGACCCCACCAATCACGAAGTGCCAGTAAAACGGCATGGAGAACATTGGGTTAGAGTCCGAACCGATCGCATTCAATAATAATGAAGCCGCCACTAAACCAACCAACACGCCTGCAACGATTCGCCACGACGCTATCTTCATAAAGATAAGAATAAAGCCTGTTAATGCAATCAACAGCGTGGAGACTTCACCCATCGAGCCTGGCAAATTACCAACAAGAGCATCTCCCCATGAAATTGGCTGTCCCGTCATACTATTTATCAAGGCACTTTGTCCACCTTCATACCATTGGCTCAGCGGTGTAGCGCCAGAGTAACCATCTGCCGCAACCCAAACAGCCCCGCCAGACATGTTAGCGGGATAAGCGAAGTACAAGAAGGCTCGCCCTGCTAGTGCCGGGTTTAAGAAGTTTCGCCCCGTACCACCGAAAATCTCCTTCGCCACAACAATACCGAAAGTGATACCTAAAGCCGCTTGCCACAGTGGAATTGTCGGAGGAAGGATCAGCGCGAATAGTATAGAGCTGACAAAAAAGCCTTCGTTCACCTCATGCTTTCGAACAATAGCAAACAGAACTTCCCAGAAACCACCAACGATAAACACCGTCGCATAAACCGGAATAAAGTAAGTGGCGCCAAGCCACATTTTACTTGCCCACCCCGCCTGTGAAACCGCATCTAACGAGCCCCATACCCAACTCAGTTGCCACGAAGAGGCCAGCGCTTGCTGAGCTGAGGCTTGATCCATTCCATACAACAAAGCATCGCTGGACTGCTGACCTATGTTGTACATACCCCAGAACATGGCAGGGAAGACCGCCAGCCACACCATGATCATAATACGTTTTAAATCGATGCTATCTCGAACGTGAGTCATGCCCTGGTTAACCTTACCAGGCGTGTAAAAAATGGTTTCGACAGCTTCGAACAATGGATAGAACTTGTGATACTTCCCACCTGGGCCAAACTTAGGTGTCGCTTTCTCAAAGTAGTGTTTAAGGCTCATAACAACTCCTCCTTTATCTAAAAGATGGTACGCACTACCGTAAAAAGCGATCGTTTTTTAATCTCTTAGCCTTCCTTCTTCGTATTCCATTTTGTTCGTCGCTCTTCCCTCATCTCTTCTAATTCGGCGAACTGTTAATTCGAAACTTAAAAGGGAATGCCCATGGATACACTCGCCATCGATTTAGCCAGATTCCAATTTGCCTTTACTGTCTCTTTCCACATCATTTTTCCAGCGTTTACGATTGGTTTGGCAAGTTACCTCGCCGTGTTAGAAGGCTTGTACTTAAAAACGGGCAACAAACAGTACATGCAGATCTATAAATACTGGCTCAAAATCTTTGCCATCAGTTTTGGTATGGGTGTGGTAAGTGGCATCGTGTTGAGCTATCAATTCGGGACCAACTGGAGCGTGTTTGCCGACAAAACAGGCCCAATCCTAGGCCCGCTAATGGGTTATGAAGTTTTCACTGCATTTTTCCTCGAAGCGGGGTTTTTAGGCGTGATGCTTTTCGGTATGGATAAGGTAGGTAAGAAGCTTCACTTCGCCGCGACTTGTATTGTTGCATTCGGGACGTTTTTGTCTGCGTTTTGGATACTTTCGGTTAATAGTTGGATGCAAACACCAGCGGGCTATAGTATCAAAGAAGCCGGACAGTTTATCCCTGAAGATTGGTGGGCGATTGTCTTCAACCCTTCCTTCCCTTATCGGCTCGTCCATATGTTGCTCGCGGCTTACCTCACTACCGCCTTTGTTGTAACGGGCGTTGCCGCTTATCACTTATTAAAAGCAAACCATAATCCACTAGCCAGAATTATGTTCTCGATGGCAATGTGGATGGCAGCCATCGTGACACCAATTCAAATCGTTGCTGGAGACATGCACGGATTAAACACCCTTGAACATCAACCCGCCAAAGTTGCCGCGATGGAAGGGCACTATGAGTCTCACCAAGGCGCGCCATTGATTCTCTTCGGTATCCCTAACGATGAAGAAAAACGTATGGAATACGCACTAGAAATCCCCAAACTCGGTAGCTTGATTTTAACTCATGACCTCAACGGCAAAGTAAAGGGCTTAGATGCTTTTCCAGAGGAAGAACACCCTCCTATGTCCATCGTTTTCTGGTCTTTCCGAGTAATGGTCGCGCTTGGTTTTGCCATGCTTGTTATTGGTTTGTGGAGCCTATGGCTAAGAAAACGTCGCAAACTTTTTGATTCAAGGGCACTTCAACGTATTTGTGTCCTGTTTGCCCCAGCGGGGTTCATTGCAGTTTTAGCAGGCTGGATAACCACCGAAGTCGGTCGCCAGCCTTACACCGTATACGGTCTTTTAACCACAGCCAATTCGGCATCGCCTATTGATGCCGCCGCGGTGAGCGTCTCCCTGACGGCGTTCATCGTGGTTTACTTTGTGGTTTTTGGAGCTGGCTTCTTCTATCTCCTGCGTTTGATGCGCAAATCTCCAACTCGTTATGAAGAAGGCTTAGACAGCCGACTTCCTGATGGCACGAAAACCGATGCCATCACACACTCTAACCATCTAACCTAGGAGGCTAGCTCATGGATTACGCATTAATTTGGTACGCTTTGATTGGGCTCGCCGTTCTGATTTATGTCGTGTTAGATGGCTTTGATCTCGGTATTGGTATCCTATTCCTCAGCGCTAATGACGATGAAGAGCGCGACATGATGATGAACAGCATCGCTCCTGTTTGGGATGGTAATGAAACTTGGTTAGTTCTTGGCGGTGGTGGGCTTTTTGCCGTGTTCCCCCTCGCCTACGCGGTCATTATGCCAGCACTCTATGCTCCCCTGATTTTAATGCTGCTCGGGTTAATTCTGCGCGGGGTTTCTTTTGAGTATCGCTTCCGAACACAACGCGGAAAGTTTTTATGGGATAGCGCTTTTTTCATTGGTTCACTCACCGCGGCATTGATGCAAGGCATTATGCTTGGAACCCTGCTCCAAGGTATAGAAGTTAGTGAACGAGCATACGCAGGTGGATGGTTTGATTGGCTTTCGCCATTTAGCGTATTTTGTGGCTTGGCGCTTGTTTGTGCTTATATTCTGCTTGGTTCATGCTGGTTATTAATCAAGCTTCCAGAAGAGCTGATGGGGCGTTACTACGTGGTCGCGCGACGATGGGGGCTAGCAATGGTAGCCTGTATATTCATCGCCAGTTTGTGGTTGCCATTGAGCCAACATATCGTCTTTGAACGTTGGTTCTCATTACCAAACTCGCTGCTGTTTTTCATCTTACCAATTATTGCAGCGGCACTCATTTGGCAGCTATTCAAAGCCTTACTCGACCACAAAGCTGTTCGTGCCTATGTACTTGCCATCGGCCTGTTTCTCGTTTCCGCGATGGGTTTCGGTGTCAGTACATTTCCTTACTTGGTCCCATTCGCACTCACTTATCAAGACGTCGCCGCGCCAGATAAAAGTTTGGCATTTTTACTTGCCGGTGCGGTGGTATTACTTCCTCTGATCATAGCCTACACGGCTTATTCGTATTGGGTTTTCCGCGGTAAGATGAAACGTGGAGAGGGATATCACTAATGAAACTAAAACCCATTTTGTGGTTCATTGGCATTTGGCTGGCAAGCGTGGTCGCCTTGTTTATCGTCAGTTCGCTGATACGAGCTGCGATATTGTAGGCCAAGAGTCTACTGCACCACATCTGAAGTCATTGAGGTCTATACTCAAGCAAGAGTAAAACAACGGAGTGTTTTTATGACCTTAAAGCGGTTTCTGGTAACTTTGATTCCTTTGACGGTTCCACTGTTTTCACCAAATGCATTGGCCGTAGACAAGCAGATGTCATCCGCCATGAAAAGTAAAATGCGGTCTATTTGCTCCGCAACAAACGAACAGAGCCATTGGCAACTTGCTGAGGCAACTCCTGACGCCAGACGCTCACTTAACATGGTGCTTTATCAAATGAATGCCGATGATGAATTGAAAGCAATTCATGAGGTGAGAACGAAAATGGTCGGCGGCACCCATTATGCGTTTGAGTTCGAGTTGCAAGATGGCCAAGTCTGGAATGCAATTGTATTGCACAGTGCCCGAGGCGATTACATGATCGAAAGGCACGCCAAGAAAGGTAAGCTTTGCCCTAAAGAAGGCGAGTCATAAAACCTCGCTTCAAATATAGCAAAGGCGACAGTTCCGTCGCCTTTGTTTTATGCCGTTTTCGCCTCTATCTTCTCATTCACTTTATCGCAAATGTATTCCCCAATTGGCATCGCAGATGTCGCTGCGGGAGAGGGTGCGTTGCAAACGTGCAGGCTTCTGGCGCTTTCGGCAAACAAGAAGTCATGAACCAAGGTTCCGTCGGATAACACCGCTTGCGCACGAATACCCGCAGGATATGGTTTGAGATCGTCTACCTTGATGCTTGGGCAATATTTGTTGACCAACTTGAGGTAGCCCGGCTTCCACCACGAGTTCTTAAACTCATCCAGGCCGGTTTTTAGATGCTTTTGTGTCACCTTCCAAAAGCCGGAGAAGCTGAGCATTTGCATGGTATCTTGCAAGCTGAAGTTAACCTTGTCGTACCCTTCTCGCTTCCAGCCTTGCACCGCATTTGGACCTACGGTCACACTGCCATCAATCATGCGAGTCAGGTGGACGCCCAAGAATGGCAAATCAGGGTCGGGAATTGGATAAATAAGATGATTCACCACTTGGTCGTGTTTGCTATCTAAGCGGTAGTATTCACCACGATAAGGGATGATCTGAAAGTCAGTTGGAATACCCATCATCTTAGTCATGCGATCCGCCATCAAGCCGCTGCAAGTAACCAAGAACTTGGTATTAAGCTGCATGGTTTGACCGTCTGAAATGCAGGTCAATTGAACTTCTTCGTCTTTCTCTTCGGCAGCCACCACTTTGGTTCTCAGACTGATTTGACCGCCGAGCTTTTTGAACTCTTCCGCCATCTGCTCAGTAACCAAACGATAATCGATAATACTGGTGGTTTTGACATAAATCGCGCCTAAGCCTGTGATGTTTGGCTCAGCCAGCTTGAGTTGAACTTCATCGAGTAGCTTTACGTCAATGCCGTTGACATGACAGCGCTCATAGAGGGCATTCATGCGTTCGACTTCTTGCTCGTTGGTCGCAACCAGTAACTTGCCACAGTTCTCCACCGGAATATCGTGCTCAGCGCAGAACGAAATGGTTCGCTCTACCCCGCGCTTACAAAAATCTGCTTTTAAACTGCCCGGAGCGTAGTACACCCCGGCATGAATCACGCCACTATTGTGTCCGGTTTGGTGCTTGGCAAAACCGGACTCTTTCTCAACCAATAAAATGGATTTGTCTGGGTGACGCTGCTGCAGTTGCCATGCCGTCGACACACCAACGATACCGCCACCAACAATGATGTAGTCATAGACTGATTTCATACGACCTCTTATAAAACCGATAGTTGAGATTGTTGCAATTTGAACTTGCGACCACTGTAAATGAACACCGCGACAAATACCGCGCAGCTTGCCACACGAACCAACATTGGTATGTCGTGCCAAACCAGCAATGTACCCACCACTACCAACAAGAGACGCGTAAGAATGTTTAGAGGGCCTTCTAAGTAACCTTCAATCGCACCAATCAATGCATAGGTACCGATGATGGCAAAAAAGCCCACGGTAATTACCGACGTTACATCCCAACTGACTAAGCCTGTGTAAGCAATAAGTAGCGGCACAAGA
Organism: Vibrio sp. A1-1; assembly: GCF_021728175.1. Lineage (NCBI taxonomy): Bacteria > Pseudomonadati > Pseudomonadota > Gammaproteobacteria > Vibrionales > Vibrionaceae > Vibrio > Vibrio sp. A1-1. The sequence goes on along the minus strand of NZ_JAKKCL010000012.1, from coordinate 53,790 downwards.
TACAAACCTTTGGCGATTTTCCATGCCATCAAACCAGTACGCATTGGCGGTGTTTTCGCTATGGTTGCTGCTGCAAATGCGGTCAAACACACTGGAGGCGTTACGTTACTGTCTTGCGATAACCAGAAGATGATGAGGTGAGCAGCCAGCAATGCCAAGCCTACCGCTTCCATACCCAAACTTTGCTCGAGTAGGGTTTCCATAAAGTCCGCAGGTACTAGCGCCACCATTTCTTTCGCGGTTTCCAACGCCATTGGTGCATTAAGCAGTTCCAGCTTTTCTGGCGCCGCCAACATAAAAATGGCTTTTGCTTGTTCAGGCAATTGACCCGACACCATCAATTCAAGCAATTGGTTTTCCGCAATCAACTTGTAAAGCGCGGGGGCAGACAGTGTGCCCAACACAATATACGCCGCTGTCACGGGTAAACCCATACCCAAAACAAGAGAAGCGAGTGCAATCAGAACGATCATTATGAACAAGTCGCCATTCGCCCAACCGTCGATCATCAATGAGAATGTGTTGCCGATGCCCGTTGTGCTGATCACGTTGATCACCAAACCAATACCCACCAGCAATACGGCTGTTGTCGCCATGTTTTTCGCACCTTGCGAAAGTGCTTCGATGATCGCTTTTGGTCCCATCTTGTGATCTTTCGAGAACCAAGAAGCCACCACCACAGAAATGATCGACAAACCAGCAGCGTAAGTCGGTGTAAAGCCTTGAACCAATAAAGTAACCAAAACCGCCAGTGGGATAAGATTGTGCCAACCGCTGATCAGCACTTTAAGTAATGATTCATCGCTGGTCGTGATTTTTTGAACGCCGCTGCGTTTGGCTTCAATACGCACAAAGAACGCCACAGACAAGAAATAGATAAGAGCAGGAATGAAAGACACCGCAATGATATCAACATACGGAATTTGCGTGTAAGACGCCATGATGAAAGCACCCGCGCCCATCACTGGTGGCATCAACTGACCACCTGTCGACGCCGCCGCTTCAACACCCGCCGCAAAGCGCGAAGGGAAACCTGCTTTTTGCATTAAAGGAATACTGATAACACCGGTTGAAACCGTATTTGCCACACTAGATCCAGATACTGAGCCCATCAAACCGGAGCCAATCACCGCAATAAAACCGGGACCACCGATGATTTTACCAGCCGCAGCACGTGCCACATTGATGATGTAATCACCAACACCAGAGCGAACAAGAAACGCCCCAAACAGAATGAACATGAATACGAAAGTCCAACTGATGCGCGAGATAGAACCAAACATGCCCTCAGAAGAATAGAAGCTGCGGTAGAGCAAGGTTTCCATGCTCAACCCCGGGAAATGGAAAATGCCTGTCGCCCACTTACCCCAAAGCACAACGTAGCTTAAACACACCACAATCAGCACTGGAATAAACCAACCCATGGTGCGTCGGATCAGCTCAATAACAATCAAAATTGCCATGATGGCAAAGACCCAATCGCTGGTCACGAACTTCACGCCACGCTCATACAGCGCATCTTCGGCATAGGGAATGTAGAGCAAACACGCGACCGCGCCCATAGCAATTAACACATCGATGCCGAGTGCAACCTTACTCTGCTTGAGAGAGATATGAGCCGGATACCAAAGCGCACAAATCACCGCAAAGCCAGCAAAGTGGGTCGCGGAAATCCATAACTCTGGTAACGTCGATAAGGTATTAAACCAAATGTGCAAAGCAGACAAAACCACGCCAAACACTGTGATTGTGGTGGTTACCCACGGAAAATCAGTGCGCGTGGGCAGCTCAAACTTCTGCAATTCCTTTTCTATTGAGTCGCTCATCTCATACTCCAAGCTCTGGCGGCTTTTTCCATCTTTGAAATCGGTAGGGATAAAATGCCCCGAGCCAAAACTCGGGGCGAAGTAGGCATTATTTCGCCATTAGATCTGATGGGATTTCGATGCCCATTTCTTTGTAGTAACGCGCCGCGCCGGGATGAAGAGGCACTGGCAAGCCAGCAATTGCTTTCTCAATCGCCATTGCTTTTGTTGCTTTGTGGATACCTTGTAAGAAAGGCAGGTTCTCGTAGATCGCTTTGGTTAGCTGGTAAACGTCTTCTTCCGAGATATCTTCACGAACAGCCAAGAAGTTTGGCTGTGCAATGGTGGTGATCGGCTTATCTAGACCCGGATACGTGTTCGCTGGGATCTCGTACTTCGTCCATAGGTTGTAGTTACCGTTCGCCTCTTTGATTTGTTCGTCAGTAAACGAAAGAATCGAAATGTCTTTACCCAGCGCAGCAAAAGCTTGAGTAACCGCACCAACAGGTACACCTGCAGGCGTGTTCATACCGTCAATGGTGCCGTTTTGAAGTGCACTCGCACTACCGCCGTAGCCCATGTAAGCAAGATTGAATTTATCAGGGTCTACCTTCAGACCTTTCATGATTTGGCGACCAGAGTTCTCAGTACCAGAGTTCTTCTTGCCGATAGAGAACTTCTTACCATCTAGGTTGTTCAGGTCTGTCACTGTGCCCGTTTTTGCTAAGTCAGAGCGAACAATAAAGTGCTCAACGTTTTGCCACAGCATAGAAACTGAACGCAGTTGTTCTTGACGACCGCTCTTCTCATAAGGACCTTCACCAGACCAAGCCCACGCACCGTAAAGACCTTGTAGAATCGCGAACTGTGCTTCGTTTTCGTTCAGTAGTTTGACGTTTTCACCAGAGCCCGCAGAGCTGATTGCAGAAAGGGAGAAGTGGTGCTTTGGTGCCAATTTCACTTTGCTTAACGTCGCCAACGCTACGCCCACAGGGTAGTAAGTGCCACCTGTCGATGCCGTTGCAAGAATGTAGCTACGATCTTCTGCCGCAGCGTTAGCAGCAATACCAAAAGAAGTCACAGCGACAGCCAAAGCTTTTACCAGCTTATTCATTTTCATTATTACTCTCCGTGTAGTCGTTTCACGATTGGGGATTTACATCATGTTAAATCTTTATTAACAACACATTCCCTAGAGCAATTGAAATGCCAACTCTTAACCCTTTGTATTTATTAAACTAAGTGCTGAAAGACATCAAAAATGAGCAAAATCATGCTGATTTGATAGCAAAGTAATGAGCAAGATCTTGCTCATTGAAGAGAAGAAGGTTGCACGCCTAGAACGCAAAAGGTTAATAAAATGTGATCAAGACAAAATAAATGCACGATTCACTAATAAGCAATATTTTGCCGATGCAATTTTGGATTGAACTGCAACTAATGAGCGTCTTAACAATAAGAAGAAAAAGCGCATCATTCTAAACTGCTCACTTTATCAGCGGAGGTTTATAGCCTAAACGACTACAAATAGCACAAAAATACAGCAAAACAAGCCATGTTACAGAAATGAAAAGTTATTTATTCTAATTTTGAATTTAAAAAGCAGTTCAATCCACCAGTTCAGAAACAAACATTGACCGTATCAACTTATTTTCTACTTCGGGGTTGTGCCAATAGCCCTATGTTCGTTAGGGTAACAACACACCAAGGCAAACGTATTCCTTGGTATTTTTTCGTCATTAAGGATCACCCATGTCAGCAACTGCGCAATTACAATTCGCTTTAAAACGCCCATCTGGCGTTGCTGCTGCGATCCTCCTGCTCTCTCTGAAACTGATTCAGAGCTGACAGGCTATATCTAAACTTTCTGTCAGCTTGAGAAGAAGCTGACGGGAACACCACATACTCCTCCCATTCCTTTCAGTTTCTTCCAAGCGAAACATAAGAGGAATAACAATGTTAAGCGCACGCAATATCGCCGCTTTGGGCTTCATGACTTTCGCCATGTACTTAGGCGCAGGTAACCTGATCTTCCCTCCATTTTTGGGTTACCAAGCAGGTGAAAACTTTCTGAGCGGGATGTCTGGCTTCCTCTTGACGGGTGTAGGTCTGCCTGCGATGGCACTGGTGATGGTGGCTATCGTAAACGGTTCAGACAAATTAACCGCTGCCCTACCTAAACCTTTGGCGACCAGTTTTTGGGTGATGGTGTTTATCGTGATTGGCCCTGCGTTCGTGATTCCGCGCGCAATTACCGTGGCTTACCAGTTCAGCTTTGCGCCAATGTTTGGTGATGCCGCTTTGGTGCCTTTCACTATTGCCTTCTGTGCTATCACCATTCTATTTGCCCTATATCCGGGTAAGTTGGTCGACAACCTAGGTAAGATCTTAACGCCTGCATTGATGGCGATCTTGATCATCATGTCTGTGACTGCTTTGGTTTCTCCTGCAGGCGAGCTAACTGCCGCAACGGGACCATACGTATCTGGTGCATTTGCTGAAGGCTTAACGCAAGGCTACATGACCATGGATGCGCTAGGTTCTATCGGTTTTGGTTGGATTATCTTCCGTGCGATTCGCAGCATGGGTGTGGATTGTCCGAAAGCCACTGCAAAATACACACTAATTGCTGCTTTGATGTACGCGGTTGCCATGGCATTTGTTTACATCTCATTGGCTTACATTGGCTCGACGAGCTCATACTTGGGTTCTGAATTCAGTAACGGTGGCGACATTTTAACGGCATTCACCTTCAGCCACTTCGGCGCATTTGGTTCACTATTACTTGGTGCCGTGATGGTATTGGCGTGTTTGACTACTGCTATCGGCGTAACCACCGCAGGCAGTGAGTTCTACGACAACACTTTCAGCAAAGTGAACTACAAAGGCTGCGTTGTCACGACTATGGTATTGGCAGGTTTAATCGCTAACGTAGGTCTAGAGCAACTATTGGCTATCACATTGCCAGCGGTTGTGGCGCTTCACCCAGTAGCGATTGCATTGATGATCATGGCACCAGTGCGTAACAAGATGTCGCAAATCATGGTGGTCGCGACGGCGTTCACTGCTCTAACGTTTGGTTGTGTTGATGCGCTGCACATCCTAGGCTACATGCCAGATTCCACCGATGAGTGGATGGGTAATTACATGCCTCTGTACAATGACTTTGCTAGCTGGATTATGCCTAGCGTATTGATGATGATTGTTGGTCTGCTGTTTACGACGAAAACCAGCCAAACCGAACAATTCGAGCTGGTAAATGAATAGCCGTTTAACATAAGACATCACTCAATAAGTAAGTTAATATGTAGTTCGCTTATTGATATCAGGCAAAGGAGTTGCCTGAACTATGGATTGATGTGGAGCGCTTATGGACAATCAGTATTTAGACATCAGAACGCTCAACTTTATCGTTATTCTGTTCTCTTGCATTTACTCAATCAGTCTACTTTGTTACCAATACACACAAAAAAAGATCAAAGGTTTAAAGACTTTCTCTCTCTCGCTGTTATTTATTGGCTTTGGGCCTTTTTTACTAGGATTTAGAGGCTCTGCACCAGATTGGCTTACCATCGTCATAGCGAATACGCTCATATTAATCGGCTTCTTGCTTACGCTTTACAGTGTGAGCATTTTTCGTCAATTCCCTCTAAAACTGGCCCACTCACTCGCTTTTTTAACGCCCATTTTCAGCGGTTCGTTCTATTATTTCACCTTCCATGACCATTCAATTAAAAGCCGTATCATTTACTTAAGTGTTTATATCTGCATCGTTACGTTTTTTAGTGGGATCGCCATGCTGAAAGGCACCAAGCAAGACCAAAAACTCCCAACCATAGTGATGGCGTGCTCCTTCTTTTGCTTCAGTATTTTTATGGGCTTCAGAGCACTTTGGAGCGCTTTCGCCAATGAAGTGCCAAATTTTATGACCGCAGGTTTTATCCACCAGATGACGTTTTTACTTAGCATCTGTCTGATTGTCGCTATGAGCTTTAGCATGTTGTGGCTAATTAATGGCCGCTTGATACAGTCAATCAATGATCTCTCACATTTAGACGCCCTCACAGGGCTTCATAATCGTCGCGCGATGGAAGAAATTGTTCCAAACCTTGTTAATCAAGCGCACAAACGGAAGCAATCAATAAGCATCATCATGACCGACATGGACGAGTTCAAAGCGATTAATGATCACTACGGCCATACGGTAGGAGATTCCGTCATGGCTACGATTGCCGCTATCTTTAAGAAACACCTCCCAGAGTCAGCTTGCACAGTACGATTTGGTGGTGATGAGTTCATGATTGTTTTACTTGAAAAAGCACAACGCGCCAAAATTGTTGCCGAGCAAATTCGCCTGGCGGTGGAAACTGAAGCCTCATTGCAGTCATTCGAGAATGAGATCACCATGAGCTTTGGAATCAGTGAGTTATCTGAGGGACAATCGCTTCACGAGGTCGTTGCTGAAGCAGACGAAGCGCTGTATAGCTCTAAACATACGGGCAGAAACCAAGTCACCTTGTTTGGAGAAGGGAAAGGCCTAACTTATAAGTTTGTCCCAACTCCCTCAAAGAGCGCATAATCATATTTGTGACGCCCATAGCGGTAAGTCAGCTTAAAAATTGCGTTAAGTATAATCAGAACGATTTAAACCAAACTTTTGCATCTTTTGATTCAAAGTTCGACGAGGTAAATCCAACTCCTGCATCACCTCATTAATGCGTCCGTGATGCCTGACCAATGAATCATGCAGCACCTTGCGCTCAAAATTGTGTAATTGAATAACCAGAGGAACACCCACTTGCGTCTCCTCCGTGGTTGACGAAGGACGGCTAGAGAGAATTTCCATCACAGATACCGTTTCATCCAAAGCAAAACGCATAGCCACGTTTCGCAGCTCTCGAACATTTCCAGGCCAAGCGTAGGAAAGCACAGCGTTTCTGTCGGCATCACTCAATGGTCGGGTTTCAGGGTTAGTTTGCAAGGTGAAGTGCTCAAACAAAATCAGTGAATCTTCTTCTCTCTCCCTGAGTGGCGGCAAATAAATTTGCGCGACGTTGAGCCGATAGTATAAATCTCGCCGAAACTCTTCATGATCATTGAGATCTTCTTTCGCCGCCGCGATCACTCGTAAATCAACCGAGATCTGTTGATTGCCTCCAACGCGCTCAACTGTATGTTCCTGTAATGAACGCAGCACTTTCACCTGCATGGACAGCGGCATACTCTCGATTTCATCAAAGAATAAGGTGCCTTTATCCGCGTATTCCAATTTGCCAATGCGCTTTTTACCCGCTCCGGTAAATGCCCCAGCTTCATGCCCAAACAGCTCACTTTCAAACAGGTTCTCAGGAATGGCGCCACAGTTGATTGGCACAAAATGATGGGTTCTGCGTTGGCTTTCATTGTGCAAACTGGTCGCCACCAGCTCTTTACCACAACCTGTTTCGCCGTAAATGATCACGTTAGTATCGATTTTCGCCAGTTTCGCAACTTGCTCGCGTAATTGCTGCATCACTCGACTTTGACCAATGAGCACCTCTTCTAAACCACTCACGCTAGCTAGATACTCTTGGCGGTGAAGCGTCGATGTTTGCGCGCGATGGCTCTCGACCGCATCTGTGACGCGTTGAGACAAACGCTCCGGCTGGAAAGGTTTTTCAATAAAATCAAACGCGCCGTTTTGTAGCGCATTCACCGCCATATCCACATCACCATGACCAGTAATTAGTATCATTGGTGTTGGAATGTGATTCGCAATAAGGCTCTCTAAAATCGAAATTCCATCAGTATCTGGCAAACGAACATCACTAACTATCGCATCAAACTCTTGGTTCAGAATGGCGGTTTTGCCTTCCTCCCCCGAGCTAAAAGCTATGACGTCAAACCCCGCCAATTGCAGCCATTGGCTTGTTGCTTGACGAACGATGTCATCATCTTCAATTAGGGCGATACGCGGAATGTCGTCAAAAGTCATGAGTTACTGCCTGATCGGTGATAGAAGTCTTTGCTAAAGTTAGCAAAAACCATGCTATAGAAAAGGAGCTAGATCCCACTTCTTAATCACAATTCTTTAACATCCAATCAGTTAAGCGCACTCTTTCACTACCAACTACGATAACTATATTCAGCCAAACGGAGTCCGAATGCAGCGCACTAAGAATGGGAAAATGTGGCTAACCGCCGTATTGATCAGTGCGCTGGTGATCTTTTTCTACGGTGCTAGCCGAGAGGTGGCCCATCAATGGCTGAGCGTCCAAACTCAACAAGAAGCACAACAGAAACTCCTCGACTACATTGGTGAAGTCCGCCGAGCATTAAAACGTTTCTATCACCTTCCCTATCTCGTCACGAATAACCCAGAAACAATTGCGTTTGTTAAAGGCAATTTAAACTACTACGAGCCACTTCAAGCACAACTGACACAGCTCGATAAAGCCGCGAATACAGAGGGTTGGTTGATACTTTCAACCTCGGGAGAAGTGTTGGTATCGAGTCTGATCGATGAACGGTTCAGTCGCTCTGACCGCCGTGCGATTGTCGAACAAATACAACGTCAGGGAGAAGGCGTCTCACTAGTGAATAAAACAAAAGGTTCTAGTCCACTTTACTACCTCTCTGCACCAATTTTTGATGGTTTGGAGATAGCGGGCATCGTTGTTGTTCAAATCAACCTGAGTTTGCTAACGGAGCAGACCATCACCAGCCAAGACATCATCACGCTACAAAATCGCCATCAACGCTTCTTCCTCTCCAGCAGTACAAACTATAACGCCGATTGGTTTAATGAACCGAATAACCAAGTCAAAGTCGAAACTCAAACACTGTATGACAATACGGTGATTCATTTCTGGACTCTCAATCAGCAGCGCTACTTTGCACACACAGTAAAGCTGGACGACTTAAACTGGTTTGTCAGTTACCTTATTCCGACCAAACCTGTTCAGCAAACGATTAGTGTCATTGGATGGAGCATCGCAGCGCTCCTCCTGCTCCTTATCCTATTGGTGATCATTGGTTTACAGCGTCGACAAAAACATCTCAATCAGCAGCGTATTCAAGCCTTACTAGAAGAATCGCAACGCCGACTTAAACAGATGATCAATAAAACACATGTTGGTTTGTTGTTGATTGACGAACAAGGTCTATTGTTCGACCTCAACCCAATGGCAAAACGCCTTTTTTGTCTTCCTGAAAGTGTGAATCGTCATACCTTCGCTTGGGAGTTATTTGATGCAGGTAATTCAAATTCGACCACACTCACTTTGCTTAGAGATCTGCCAAAGCATAAGGAACTAGCAGAGATTAGCGCTGTAGAAACCATGGCGCGACGCAGTGATGGCAGCGTATTTCCTGTACTATTTTCACTCACGAGCTTCCCATGGCACGGTGAGCAGTATTTCCTTGCTACCATAATCGACATTAGCAAACGTAAAAAAGCGGAACAATCGCTGCAGCTGATTAACCAAGAGCTCGCTCAAAGGGTGGAAGAGCGAACTCAAGCTTTAAAACAAGCCCAAGAGCAATTGATTGAATCAAGCAAAATGGCAGCATTGGGCAGAATGTCGAGCGCGATTACCCACGAGTTAAACCAACCATTGACTGGCCTGCGTACCCTTTTAACCACCAACGAGTTGCTAGCAGAACGTGGACAAACAGACATGATGAAAGCCAATAACAAGTTAATTCAAAAGTTGATTGACCGCATGGCAAGCATGACCAGTCAGCTAAAAACGTTTGCCTACAATAAACCAGAAACACTGCACGAGATATCGCTGACAAACGCTTTAGAAGAGACGCTACGCGTCTATCAATCTCAACTCGCGAAGGTAGATGTTCGGGTACGCATTCCCAACGATTTACCCAATATCATTGGTGAAGAGCAACGCCTACAACAAGTGCTCGGCAACCTAATTTCCAACGCATTAGATGCGATGAAAGAGACCCAAGATCCCCAGTTAATGATTGCCGTTACACCCACTACCGATAATGTTGAGGTCGTGGTAAGTGATAATGGGTGTGGGGTACCTTCAGACCGACTCGATACCATGTTCGAGCCTTTCCAAACCAGTAAAAAAATTGGTGAAGGACTGGGGTTAGGACTTTCCATCACCGCCAACAATATGCGAGATATGCAAGGGAAAATCAGTGCGCAGCTCAACGCTGATAAAGGCATGTCCTTCACCTTAATGTTTGAGCTCGCTCCTCATCGTAGCTAATCCAACGCCATCCACCTCTCCAGCTTTTCTCCACACAATTAAAGAGCAATAAATCTTAATCAACTTTATAAAGCGAGTTGCCTAACCTACGCTTAACTTGATGAATCGCCACATGCTATTCATCAGCACAATTTTTGGTGGTTGACACCAAGTTTTAGCTCCCACCATCTAATTTATTGATAAGTAATTATTTAAAGTAAGAATGGATGCGTTATGAGAAAACTAACTTTAGCAGCAACAGGGGCGCTTTTTATTTTATCACCTCACGCTTTTGCAGCACCTTACGCAGCAGACGCTCGAAGTCACGGAATGGGAAATACAGGCGTCGTTTCCGCTGACTATTTAACCGCTCCTCTACACAACCCAGCCCTAGGCGCTCTCTATCGAGAAAATGACGATATCGGCCTACTCATTCCTGCTCTCGGCGTCAATATTCACGATGAGGATGAAGCTTTATCAGCCGTTGATGATGTTCAAGACCTTTACGATAGTATTCAGGGCATTCCCACACCTGCGAACGAAGCCGAACTTAATCGACTACTCGATCAATTAGATAAGAGTGCTCCAGTCGTCATTAACGGAGGTCTGAGCCTCGCGATTGCGATTCCGACACGCTACATGTCGGTAAACCTTTTTAGCGCTGGTTATGTGGAGATACTTGCGGCACCCGATATCTCAGATTCAACAAACACCGCAGATCGATACCTCAATTCTGCCGTCGACCTAGCGGCTTTCGGTAGTGCGGAATATGGCGTTGCCTTAGCTCGCGCATACACGATAGGTGGGCAGCAATTCGCATTTGGTATTACGCCCAAATACCAACAACTTAAAACCTATACGCAGCGTACAACACTAGATGACTTTGATATCGAGGATTACGACAAAAGTGAAGTATCAAAGAACACGTTCAATATGGATCTTGGGGTCGCTTGGTATCACAACGCATTTAGAGCTGGTCTCTCGTTAAAAGACGTCTTCGAGCAAGATATAGAAACAAAACTAGGCAACTATACCTACGAACTCACGCCACAAGCGACCCTTGGTATCGGCTATGTCGGGGATTATGTCGCTCTGAGCCTAGACGCCGATCTCACCAAACAAAAGCGCTTTAAAGAGCTCGACGATGACACCCAGTTTATTCGAGTTGGTATCGAGGGGAATGCTTGGGGATGGGCGCAACTCCGCGCTGGTTATGAAGTTGACCTAGAAAATAATCTCGATAACTCGGTGACAGGTGGCATTGGCATCAGTCCTTTTGATGTGATCAGTGTAGACCTAGCAGGGTCTTACGCTGGCGATAACCAGTTTGGCGCGGCGGCGAATTTAGCATTTACGTTTTGAATACGAATGCCAACCTAAATTCACTTAGGTTGGCATTGTTAACAACCATCCTATATCTCAATGTTTATCATTACTGACGTTTGGTGATGAACTGATAAAAACACGATCTCGCTACAAGTATCGAGATGTCTCCTACACTATTCTCAAGCAATAAATCCACAAACATTTCCTAGATATAAAGAGTGAGAAACATGATTAAGTTTCCAGATAATTTCCTTTGGGGTGGTGCCATTGCGGCAAACCAGGTAGAGGGGGCATACAACCTTGGGGGGAAAGGTTTATCAACATCAGATATGTTGCCAAACGGCATTCTAAGCCCGCATCAAACGCGTGAAGAACGAACGCCTGGCATCAAAGATCTTGCGATCGATTTCTACAATCGCTATCCAGAAGATATTGCCCTGTTTAAAGAGATGGGATTTAACTGCCTGCGCTTGTCCATCGCTTGGAGTCGTATTTTTCCTAATGGCGATGAGCTTGAGCCAAACGAAGAAGGACTGGCGTTTTACGACAAAATTTTTGATGAGCTGGCCAAACACGATATGCAACCATTTGTAACACTTTCTCATTACGAGATGCCTTACGCCTTGGTTGAGAATTATGGTGGTTGGGGCGATCGTCGAGTGATCGAGTTTTTCGAGCGTTACGCTAAAACCGTGTTAGAACGCTACAAAGACAAAGTGAAGCTGTGGCTTACCTTTAACGAAATCAACATGTCACTTCATGCGCCATTTACGGGAGTGGGCTTGCAAGAAGACGTCAGTGAACAAGACATTTATCAAGCGATTCACCACCAGCTTGTAGCAAACGCGAAAGCGGTAAAACTGTGTCAGCAAATCGTACCAAACGGCAAGATTGGTAACATGCTGCTTGGCGCAATCAACTACCCATACACCTGCAACCCTGATGATGTGCTTGCTGCTATGCATGAAAACAATAAGTGGTTGTTCTTCGGTGATGTGCAGACTCGTGGTCAGTACCCAGGCTACATGAAACGTTACTTCCGTGAAAACGGCATTGAAATACAAATGGAAGCTGGCGACTTAGAAGAAATTGCATCGGCCAGTGTCGATTTTATTTCCTTCAGCTACTACGCAAGTGGCTGTGCGAGTGCCGATCCGAAACAGAAAGAAGTGGGTAACATCGTCGATAGCGTACCAAACCCATACCTTGAAAAGAGCCAATGGGGCTGGTTGATCGATCCAAAAGGCCTGCGCGTTTTGCTTAACTTCCTTCACGATCGTTACCAAAAGCCGCTATTTATCGTCGAGAATGGCTTAGGCGCTCGCGATGAATTCGATGAAAACGGGGAAATCCAAGACGATTATCGAATCTCATACCTTAATGATCATTTGGTTCAAGCACACGAAGCGATTCTTGATGGCGTTGAGTTGATGGGCTTCACCAGCTGGGGGCCAATCGACTTGGTGGCTAACTCAACAGCCGAAATGAGCAAGCGTTACGGTTATATTTATGTCGATCGTCATGATGATGGGCAAGGAACGCTAGAGCGTAAACGCAAGAAGAGCTTCTACTGGTATTAAGACGTGATTCGTACTTCAGGCGGTTCATTGAAAAGCTAAGCCTGTTGTCTGGATATAAAGTGCGACTGGGCATTCGCCTAAACCATCAAGCCCTGCATTTGCAGGGCTTGAATTTTAAGGTGTTAATGCATTTAGAGATTAAACTGCAATCTCTCCACCGTCTTCACGTCGAATGACAACCGTCGCCGCTCGTGGGCGCACAGAAACACCAGCAGGCGTTTCTTCGGCGGCATCTTCACTGTATGGCCAGTTGCCTGGGTGCTGAATATTCACAAACAATGATTTGTAATCAGGGCTGATAGTAAAGCCTGTCACTTCACAACCATTTGGTCCAACAAAGAAGCGTTTAAGCTCCGCTTGGTTATCCGCACCAATCACTGCTTGGTCACCATTCTCATCTGTCAGCTTAGATGGCACAACGGCCAACATTTGATCATTAGTGTAAGACGTAACTTCATCTGCGCCGTTATCGGTCTGAATCCACAAAATACCACGGCCATCAAACGCTAATCCGTCAGGGCTAGCAAACTGGTTTAGCTCATTCAGGCCAGAACGGTTAGTATCTGCATCACCATGTGCTGGCGAACCAAAGACAAAGATATCCCAAGTAAAGTCTGTAGCTGAAGCCCCTTCATCCCAACGAATAACGTGACCAAACTTATTGTTCAAACGTGGGTTCGCAGGATTGGTTTCATCAGTACGGCGCGTATTATTCGTCAATGTTAAGTAAACCGAGCCTGTGAATGGATCAACCGTACACCACTCTGGGCGATCCATTGGAGTTGCCCCAACGAGGTCAGCCGCGCCTGCAGTATTGATGATAATTTCAGCCAATGAGTTGAAGTGATCCGCTAACGTACCACCAGATTTTGTTACGCTATCAAGAGTCAACGGCAACCAAGTACCTGTACTGTCTTCATTGAAACGCGCAACATACAGTGTGCCTTCGTCCATATACTTATCGCCTGTCGCTAGGCGGTTTTCCGAGTTTGCATCTGCTGGATCCCACGCTGCCGCAGATTCAAATTTGTATAGGTACTCAAAGCGAGAGTCGTGACCAGAGTAGAATACCACTGGTTTGCCTTCTTCAAGCTTACCAAAAGTACAGCCTTCGTGACGGAAACGACCTAGTGCAGTACGCTTCTTCGCACGCGAGTTTTGCGTGTAAGGGTCTATTTCGACGATGTAACCGTGACCATTGGCTTCATTACGGTAATCATCCATTGCACTTGCTCCTGTTGGAGCCACATTAAAGCGAGAGAACTCATCGAGACGCTCTTCTGCATTTCCTGCAAGTGTTTCCCACAAGTAGCGTGTGCTTTGGTCATCAACACCAATGCGATCTTGTTCTTCTGTACGAGTCCCGACGTTAACAAAGTAACCTGGCCAGTTCTCTTCGCAAGTTAAGTAAGTGCCCCATGGCGTGTAGCCGTTGCCACAGTTGTTTAACGTACCACGTGCTTGGCTGCCATCTGGCGAGAAACGAGTGACGGTTAGTGACGTGTGCGCGACCGGGCCAGATAAGTCCATTGCTGTCGCACCAGTATAACGACGGTTTAGTGGATCGGTATCGACTAGCTTCCACATGTTATTTTCAAGCTGAATACGAACCACTGACACACCGTGCGCGTTAATCTCTTTACGCACTTCATCTACAATGGTACGTACGCCATTTTCAACCGTCGGACCGTTTGGATGCAGTGCTGATGTATCAATGTACTCGTGGTTAATACATAGCAAGCCATCTGTGGTGCTATCGTTCAATGGGAAAAAGTGCATGCCGTCATGGTGCATGCCTAGCGCATTTAACTGATCGGTACTGGTGTTGGTACCATCATTTTGCCATGCGCTGCCTTGTGCATTAAGTGGTGTTCCCCAAGGTACCAATACTTGTGCAGTGTAGCCTTGTGGAATTGAAACGGCGTCAGTGAGTGAGCCAGGGATAGATTCAAAGTTAAGAACGGCTTTAGATACGCCCGAGCCACTGCTTACTGTACTCCCTGAGTCCGATGAATTACAACCAGCCAACCCGAAAGCACCAAACGCTGTCATCGCACTGATGCCTAAACCACCTTTCAGAATGCTGCGTCGAGATAGGCTCGCTTCTAATACTTCTTCAAATGGTTTGTTTTCACTTTGGTTATAACGCGTCGCGTCAAAGGTTTCCTTGCTCATTTTTACTTTCCCGATCTTATAGTTTAATTAATAAATAAGTGATTAGTTGAACGGCAAGAAGTTTGGAGAAGAAAAATGACAAAAGTGCTTAAAACATATGAAACTTGTGTTTCAGCAGTTCAGCAAACTCAGCAGCGTTACCAATTGAGCAATTAAGTTTTGGTCACATAATCACCAACTGTATCGCTTCATTCTGATTTTACTTGGGCTAAAGTGTGATAGAAGGTATAAGGTGTACGAATTCAAATCATCTACGAGAGATAATCATGAAATTAGACAAGATCGATAACAAGAGCCGTCGTATCCGTAAAAAGCTGTTCTTAGGTGAGTTCGCAATCCTAGGTTTCGAGATCAGCTGTGAAACAGACATCAACGACTTCGACCGTTACGATGCATTCGTTGATGACTTTATCGACTATATTGATGGGCTTGGCCTTTGCTTCGGCGGCGGTGGTCTAGAACTGTTTGAAGGCTTCCTATGCTCTACAGACCGTTACGGCAGTGCTACTGAAGAGCAAAAAGCACAAGTCATTGCATGGTTAGAAGCGCGTCCAGAAGTGAAAAGCGCAAAAGCTGGCGACTTGGTTGACGCAAACTACCTGTAAGTTACAGAGTCATACTGACAATAATAAAAAGCTGGTCTCCGGACTGGCTTTTTTACTTTTGGAAGTGTGTGATAGTAAAAGTAGAGTGCTGGGAGGTTGTGCGGAGTGAATGTGATTGTGGCGTTTTTGAGCTGGCAATCAGCGGGAAACGGCGTTCCACTGCCAGCTCGTGCCTTTAGGTATCATTAACTATGATTTTTTAGCTGGTGCGTCTTTCGTGTCTTTCCAGTATTGAATACGCACACGATGTAGCTGAGCTCTTCTAGTCTTTTTCATAGTAAAATCCCTCATCTTATATAAGTAACGCTCCTTATGGAGCTTATTGTCTAAGGTCGAATCCCCTTCAATCTATAAGGGAACCAATTATTTAACCGTGACCAATTTCACAACATAATGATAATTACCGATTTCTTGCAGTCATCTTTGACTAGTAAACGGCGTATTATCTCTCTGACACGGTTAACTTACTCACCAGATATGACAGAAAAATGGCAATCAAGTTCCCTATATTATCTGTCACTGAATCTTAATAATGATTCCTGAAAAATTTTGCAAGTAAGATATCAATTGCCCTTCACTTTCAGCCGAGTAACTCTTTTCGCGTTCGTGATCGCAGTTGTGTGCAACCCAATTACGGCTGGATTCGCTGCTGATATTGCTGGCGGTACTCGCGTGGCGTAAGCCCTTTATACGTTTTGAAGTGACGATTAAACAGGGCTTGGTTTCGATACCCTACTCTCTCAAACACAATTCCAATCGGCAAAGGCGTTGATTGCAGCAAATCTGCGGCATGATTGATCCGCAATTTCATTAGGCGTTGGCTAAACGGCTCTTTAAAGTGCTTTTGAAACAATCTTGTGAGCGCACTGTCACTCAGTGATAAATGGTTCGCCAAGTTCGCGAGCGTCACTTTGCTAGCAAAGTGCTGTTCGAGATACGCGTTAATACTTGCCACTCGCTCTCTTTCCTGTAATTCGTGTTCACTCATCGATAAATAAGAGTGAGTCATCAGTGTTTTCGCCCCTTCATCGTGAGCAATCAGAGACAAAACATGGAGGAATCTAGAGAGTTGCTCCATTGCAGGAAACGTCATGAGCTCATGCAGAAGATCCACAACGTACTGAGCTGTCCGCTCAGAAAACAGCACACCTTTGTTGGCCGCCTTTAAAAGCGGATCAAGCTTTCTAAGCTCTGCGCAATAGAACATCAAATTGGCAATCCACTCACGCTTAAACCAAATCACATGAGTCTCGCACTTGCTTTCGACCAATGTGGAGTGAATTGAATGAGGCACACCAGGCGCGATCAATAGCATTTGGTTGTGAGTCACTTCTAATTCGTGATGACCAATATGCAAACTGCCAGTGAAGTGGCGATGGATGACTAATTCAAACACATCATCGTGAAAATGGAGATCGTACTCTTTTTCTGGCTCATCAATGCGACGATAGCGCCAAGAAAAACCTGGTCTTTGCGGTACTTTTTCGATGTGTGCCATTGGCTACTCCACAAAATAGTATTGTTTCACGCTCAAATAATATCAGTATTGCCAGCTTAATCTTCATCACGCCGAAATAGTATTGATATTAAGCGGCATACTATCAACTTTGTGTCGTCACACTCCTTATTGTTGCCTTGAAAGACAAGATAACTAAGGAGACTTTCATGAGTCACTTCACTGTCAAGCTACGCCAAGTCCTGCACAAAACACGTAATGAATGGGCAACATTCGCCATCAAAGAAATGGAAATTCCACCTAACACTATCGCCAAATTTTATGGCTACAAATCGAGTTGTGATCTTGAGCAAACTCTTAAACAGGATGTAAACGACGCCAATTCGGACATTTGCTCGACACCTTATGCGAGATCTCTTACAAGCAATGTAAGCAAAACGACCATCACTGACTAAGACAAAATCGAAAAATTAACATAAGCCATTGAAAATTATCAGTTATATCATTTCAAACAATATTCGCTGCCAAAGTTTTTTTACCTAGCTAATTGAGAGTAATCAGCAAAACATCAATACTGATTGTGTCGACAGGATGTTGGCGGGAACAGGACAAAAACCTAATGGACTAGGTATCTTCAGGATGAAGATTTGGTAGCTTAGGATGAGTTATCAGCAAGGATGTAGTTAAGCTCTAGGATAGAGTTCGCCCGTCAGGATGATAGGCAAGAATGGACACCGCTAGGAAGGCGATGAACAAGGAACTCGGTTAAAGGACTTAACCACAATCAAGGATAGATGCAGGGAGCACCTATAGTAGCCGGATTGCTGCGAAAAAGAATAAGCCCCGTCTGGGAAACCAGGCGGGGTTTTATTTTGTCTGCTATTTATTATTCGCGAGGCACCCGATTCTCTTGCGTCGATTTATTTCGTGCCGTGCTATCATTTTCTCTACGTCTTTCAGCAAGCTCAAAGCAAATCTCACATTATGCTTAATCCTGTTTGGTTACATACATTTAAGACATTGATTGAAGTCGGTCATTTCACACAAACGGCAGAAAAACTTTTTATGACCCAACCTGGTGTCAGCCAACACATCAAAAAGTTAGAGCAAAGTTGTCAGCATGCGCTGATCAAACGTGAAAACAAAAGCTTCGAATTAACAGAGCAAGGTCGGATTGTTTACGCCTACGCGCTGGAGTTAGAAGAAAGAGAGAAAGCGTTGCTCGAAGAACTCAGTTTTGATGATGCATTTTCAGGTCACTGTAAACTGGCCTGTTCTGGCGCAATGGCATTGATGCTGTATGGCCCTCTTTTAGAAAAGCAAAAACAGCACCCAGGCTTATCGCTGCATTTAGAAGCCGCACCCAATCACTCGATTCTCAATGCAATAACGGAAGGGAGCATTGATATTGGTATCGTAACTGATGTTCCTCACAAAGGTTTATTTCACAGTGAAAGAATTGGTAAGGAGCAGTTGTGCTTAGTCCTACCTAATCAATACCGCGAAAAGCAGATAACACCACAACTCTTGCACGACTGTGGTGTCATTGCCCATCCTGATGCCAAGCACTACATGACGCTGTTTTTTGACCAATGCGCGGAACAAGAGCTCCAAGAAATTAAGATGAGCGATTTACCATTATCCGGCTACGTGAATCAATTAAGCCAAATTTTACTACCTGTGAGTAAAGGACTCGGCTTCACCGTGCTGCCTCAAAGTGCTGTCGACAACTTCCCACAAAAAGATACCTTGCACATCGCACAACTGAAAAACACCGTGTGTGAAGAGTTATTTTTAGTTCGCAAACGCAGTCGTGTTCTGCCACTGCGCTATCAAACAATTAAAGATGTGTTATTGGACGTCATCACAAACTCAAAACAAACTACAGAATAGCCTAACGTTTTAAACTCGTTGTAATCCGTTTGCTTAAAAAAGCCCACAGACAACTTCCAGCTTACAACGCTGGGAATGTCCGATGATTCAACAAATTATTTTTGTCGTAACGACGAGTTTTTTTCGTTTTCTTCTCGCGAGAAAAAAACCTAAGGTGCGCACCTCTAACGAAGTGGTTGTCCAACCACACATCTAAATCGTTGAAGTCAGTAGGTAATATCACCTAAATATCACATACCTGCTGCATTCTATACTCTATACTTATATTTTTAATTTGGTACTGACTTACTAAGGAATTGCCATGCGTATTGCTATTCTCTCTCGTAATGAGAATTTATATTCAACCATGCGCCTAAAACAGGCAGGTGAAGAGCGTGGACATCAAGTAGACGTCATCGATACTCTGCACTGTTATATGGACATTACGAGCAACAACCCTAAGATCCGCTATAAGGGTGAAGAATTGCCACAATACGACGCTGTGATTCCTCGCATCGGTGCATCCATCACATTCTACGGTACCGCGGTTGTACGTCAGTTTGAAATGATGGGCACATTTTGTGTCAACGAATCGGTCGCGATCAGCCGCTCTCGTGACAAATTACGCTCGTTGCAACTGTTATCGCGTAAAGGCATCGGCTTGCCGCGCACTGGCTTTGCTCACCACCCTGATAACATTCAGGACGTGATCAAAAATGTTGGTGGCGCACCTCTAGTGATTAAATTACTAGAAGGAACTCAAGGCATCGGTGTTGTGCTTGCTGAAACCAACAAAGCAGCAGAAAGCGTGATCGAAGCATTCATGGGGTTGAAAGCAAACATCATGGTGCAAGAGTTCATCGAAGAAGCTAAAGGCGCAGACATACGTTGCTTTGTTGTCGGTAATAAAGTGATTGCAGCGATGAAGCGCCAAGCGAAAGAAGGCGAGTTCCGCTCTAACTTACATCGCGGCGGCTCTGCACAGTTAGTGCGACTAAGCAAAGAAGAGCGCGCTACTGCGATTAACGCGGCAAAAGTCATGGGGTTAAACCTATGCGGTGTAGATATCCTTCAATCTAAAAACGGCCCAGTGGTAATGGAAGTGAATTCTTCACCAGGTCTTGAAGGTATCGAGCTCGCAACAGAAAAAGACGTTGCTGGTATGATTTTCGACTTTATCGAGAAAAACGCAAAACCACACGCAAACCGTACTCGTGGTAAAGGTTGATAATTGTTTGAGTGAGAGCCTGCTTAGTAGGCTCTCGTATTACTCATCGCTAGGATGACACTATGAATCAGAAAATGATCATTGGGAACGCCGAAGCTATTTGCTTACCTGAGTTAGGGATTACTCACCTTGAAGCGCGCATTGATACGGGCGCACAAACCTCTTCATTGCATGTAGATAACATTGATTGCTTTGAAAAAGATGGTCAGTCTTACGTTGCATTCGATCTACACCCGGATGTTTATCATTTAGAACAAGTGGTTCGCTGCACAGCGAAGCTAAAGGCAAACCGTAAAGTGAAATCTTCAAACGGTACCTTTGAGCATCGCTGCGTTATCACCACCATGCTGCGCATGGGTGACAAACAATGGCCAATCGACATTACGTTGACCAACCGTGAAAAAATGACTTACATGATGCTGTTAGGTCGTCAGGGCATGGCAGACAAAGTGCTGGTAGACCCTAGCCAATCTCACTTATTGGCATCTTAACCCCGTAGCTTCAGATGAGTGATCGAACGTTTTTGTTGAGCATCACTCGTCTGGCTTTATCTTCGTCTACTTCCTACTAAATAGCGCAAACAACAATCCCTTCGCTTTGACCTTTGTAACGCGCCAATGGGTCATCGGCTTAGTTGGCGCAGTATGCAGAATGTGCTGATACGCTTTCTCATCAAAAGTCACCTCTCCCCCATGCGCCAAAAGCAAACATTGCGGATTCATCTCAAACACACGCTTTAATGATTGGCGATATTGGTTTGGATGAAATATGGGAAACGGCGCAATAAGATGTTTCTTAACCTGCACCATCAAATCCGCCACATACAATACATCTTGTTCAGAATGATAAACCGACAAATCTCTATCGGTATGTCCCTGCGTTTCTAGTACCTGCCAATCATCAAACCCCGGAATACACTCACCATCGATGAGTTCTATATCGGGCTTTAACTTGCGCGAATACCACAGGTTTTGCTTTGGTTTACGCATCCGGTTCGCCATCCAGCGCGCTAACATCAAATCGGTCAAATGCATTAGCCAACCATCTACACCGCTATACCATTGGCTCTCTCGCTTTGCGGCCAATAGCTTACATCCAGTTAAATCACGCAGTTTGTGCGCGCCACCAGCGTGGTCTGGATGCATGTGTGTCACAACGACCAACTTTAGGTCAGAAAAAGGACGATGGAGTTGATGTTCAATAAAATCTTTAAGGTGAGGAATATCTGCTCGACTTGCACCATCAAGCAACATTAATTTATCGGGATATTCGGCGAGATACATGGTCTGAATGTATCCCTGAATTCTGTGCAGCTGCAAAATATGTCCTTATTTGAGTGAGATTTTTCATGACCGCTTCCATGCTGGTCAGACCAACTATAACAGCTGAATGGACGCACTGGTAAACAAATGTTCACACCAGTGCACGACAAGAAATCATAATCGAGATGATAGATTTTAATCATTAGACTCAGCGGCACTTTTATCCGTTAATGCGCGCACACGGAGTTCGTGTCAGGGTATGAGGTTAATGCCTCATGATTTGCTTTTTTGTACTTTTCCTTCTAATTAATTAAGGACTTAAGTACATTTTTGTGAGAATCGAGTTGGAAAAAGCAACTAAATTAGACCGCATCCGCGCGGACTACAATGTTCACTACTGGAGCCAAGGTTTCTACGGTATTGATGACCAAGGCGAGGTTTACGTATCACCTCGTAGTGAGCGTGCACATCAAATCCCTTTCAGTGCCATTGTAAATGAGCTAGAAGCGAAGCAGTTAAATCTGCCTGTATTAGTGCGCTTCCCGCAAATCGTGCACCAACGTGTGCATGGAATTTGCCACGCTTTCAACCAAGCAATTGAAGAATACCAATATCCAAACAAATACCTGTTGGTGTACCCAATTAAAGTAAACCAGCAACGTGAAGTGGTGGATGAAATTCTAGCGAGCCAAGCTCAACTAGAAACCAAACAGCTTGGTCTTGAAGCGGGTAGCAAGCCAGAATTGTTGGCAGTACTTGCATTGGCTCAACAAGGCAGCTCCGTGATCGTGTGTAACGGCTACAAAGACCGTGAGTATGTGCGTCTTGCACTGATCGGTGAAAAGCTGGGCCACAAGGTATTCATCGTACTAGAGAAGCTTTCTGAGCTGGATCTGGTGCTAGAAGAAGCGAAAAGCTTGGGCGTAAAACCGCGCCTTGGTTTGCGCATTCGCCTCGCCTCTCAAGGTGCGGGGAAATGGCAAGCAAGTGGCGGTGAAAAATCGAAATTTGGTTTGTCTGCATCGCAAGTGCTTAGCGTTATTGAACGTCTGAAACGCGAAGGCAGCCTAGATGCGATGCAACTGGTTCACTTCCACCTTGGCTCACAGATGGCAAACATCCGTGACGTACGTAATGGTGTGAATGAGTCTGCACGTTTCTACTGCGAACTGCGCGCACTGGGTGCAAACATCGAATACTTCGATGTGGGCGGCGGTTTGGCAGTCGACTACGACGGCACACGCAGCCAATCATCGAACTCGATGAACTACGGCCTTGCAGAGTATGCACGTAATATCGTCAACACAGTGGGCGACGTGTGTCAGCAATACGAACAACCAATGCCAGTGATCATTTCTGAATCCGGTCGTTCACTAACAGCGCACCACGCTGTGTTGATTTCTAACGTAATTGGTACAGAAACGTACCAACCGGAAGAAGTGCATGAACTTGGCGCAGATGCTCCACTTTTACTACAAAACATGTGGCGAAACTGGGAAAACTTACAAGATGGTACCGACGCTCGTGCGTTAATTGAGATCTACAACGATACCCAAAGTGATTTGGCAGAGGTACACTCTCAATTCGCAACTGGCGTGCTTAACTTGGAGCAACGTGCGTGGGCAGAGCAACTGTCACTGCGCATTTACTTCGAACTAAGCCGCAAGATGAGCACTAAAAATCGCTTCCACCGTCCAATTCTGGACGAGTTGAGCGAACGTCTTGCAGATAAGTTCTTCGTGAACTTTTCTCTCTTCCAATCTCTACCAGATGCTTGGGGTATTGATCAGGTGTTCCCTGTTCTGCCACTTTCTGGTCTTGGCGATGCGGAAGAGCGTCGTGCGGTAATGTTGGACATCACCTGTGATTCTGATGGAGCGATCGATCACTACGTTGATGGTCAAGGCATCGAGAGTACGCTACCTGTACCAGCTTGGAGCAAAGACAAACCGTACCTAATGGGCTTTTTCCTAGTAGGCGCATACCAAGAAATCCTTGGTGACATGCACAACCTATTTGGTGACACCCACAGTGCAGTAGTCAATGTTGATGAACACGGTCAATTTGAGATCAGTTACATCAATGAAGGTGATAGTGTAGAAGACATGATGCGCTACGTTCATATCGACGTGGATGCGATTCGTGACAATTACAAACAATTGGTTTCCCAAAGAGTTGAAGCCAATGAACAAGCACAAATCCTAGCAGAACTAGAACAAGGTCTAGCGGGATACACCTATTTAGAGGACTTCTGATATGAATGATTTGTTTACTAAAACCGATTATTCGCTTTACTCCAACTCTATGTCGTTTTTACGTCTACCGTACATTCGTAATCCGGTATCGGCAGACGCAGACGTTGTGGTGCTAGGGGTTCCTCTGGACATGGCTACATCTGGTCGTCCAGGCGCGCGCATGGGTCCAGATGCGATTCGCCGTGCCTCAGTCAACTTGGCATGGGAAGGTAAGAAGTTCCCTTGGGACTTCAACGTATTGGATAAGCTGAAAGTGATCGACGCGGGCGATCTCGTGTTTGACTGTGGTGATGCGGAAGATTTCACTTACCGTCTAGAGGCGGCAACCAGTGAAATTCTAAAAAGCGGTAAAACCATGTTGGGATTGGGCGGTGACCACTTCATCACACTGCCTATCCTGCGTGCCTACGCGAAGCATCATGGTCAAATGGCTCTGATTCACTTTGACGCTCATACGGATACCTACGCAAATGGCAGTTCATACGACCACGGTACAATGTTCTACCATGCGCCGAAAGAAGGTTTGATCTCTGCGAAGAACTCAGTACAAATCGGTATTCGTACTGAATACAAACAGCAAGATCACGGCTTCAATGTGATTAATGCGATGCAAGCGAATGACATGTCGGTGAACGAGATCTTAGAAGAGATTCGTCGCACCGTCGCAGACAAGCCAGTGTATGTTACTTTTGACATCGACTGCTTGGATCCAGCCTTCGCACCAGGAACAGGTACACCCGTTTGTGGTGGCTTGAACTCAGACAAAGCACTGAAGATCATTCGTGGCTTAGCCGGTATGAATATTGTGGGTATGGATGTTGTAGAAGTATCGCCTCCGTACGACCACAGTGATGTTACCGCATTAGCGGGAGCAACCATCGCGCTAGAAATGCTTTACGCATACGCATCTGGCCGCGAATAAACATAATCATTTCTAAGGGAGCTTCGGCTCCCTTTTTGTTCATGGTGCCTTCTCCAGTCTTTTCTTCGTTCGAACCATGTCTTGCTCTGGCTAACCAAAACAATTCTTCTCCCCTCGATTTTAACCATAAAAACCAATGACCTATAAGTAGGTTTACATTCACAACAAATAAGAGATTTAACGTAATTCAACAAAGAAAAGCAGCCTATTTCCGAATGCAAATTAAGATTAGTTTTTCTAATGCATATTATAGATTTTTATCTTGCTCAACTTCACACTTTTCGATTGCTAATTGTACACGCAAAGACTAATATCTCGCGCAAATAGCCCCGTAACACCAAAAGTCTGTTGGCACTCTGCATTAGAGCGCTAAGGGTTTTTACGTCTTAAATTTTTTGGAGAGATACGCAAATGTCTGCTTCGTTTCCATTAGCGAAACTTACCTTTTTAATCGCAATATTGACTGCCGTGGGTCAAATGACCCAAACAATGTACGTGCCTTCAATCGGTCATATGGCGGGTGAGTTTTTGGTGTCTGCGTCATCACTTCAAGCTGTGATGGCTTGTTACCTGATTCCATATGGCTTGTCGCAATTCGTGTACGGCACGCTATCAGACCGCTTAGGTCGCAAGCCAATCATCATAGCAGGCCTACTTATCTACATCGTAGGTACATTGGTGGCGCTCTTTGCACACCAATTTGAATGGTTCTTGATTGGTAGTTTCATCCAAGGTTTAGGTATTGGCTGCGGTGGTGCGATGTCACGTACTCTGACTCGCGACTGCTTTGAAGGTTCTGAGCTACACAGAGCAAATAGCTTAATCAGCATGTGTGTGATTTTCTCACCATTGTTGGCTCCCGTACTTGGCGGCTACTTAACCGAAGCGTTTGGCTGGCGCTCTAGCTACCTATTCTTAGCGCTGTTTGGCATTGCAGTGGTGATTACCATGATGACCAGCATGATGGAGACGCTACCAAAAGAGAAACGCAAGTTCGAACCAGTAGCCAAAAGCTACAAACACGTTTTGTCTGACCGCCGCTTCCAAGGCTTTTTGATCTGCCTAGTTGCGACGTTTGCTGGCGTAGGTGTGTTCGAGGCAGCCGCTGGGGTATTGCTAGGTGGTGTATTGGCATTACCAGCGACCACAGTAAGTTTGCTGTTTATCTTGCCAATCCCTGGTTACTTGGTGGGTGCGGGCTTATCTAGCTACATCGCGCAGCGTCGCTCTGAGCGTCGTGCTTTAAATGTGGGCTTGGTATCGATTTTTGTTGGTTCAGCTATTGTGCTCATCCCTGGCTTGTTTGGTTTAACCACGGCGTTAACGCTGGTTGGTGGCGCAACCGTGTACTTTTTGGGTGCGGGTATCCTATTCCCAGCCGCAACAACCGGAGCAATTGCGCCATTCCCATACCATGCAGGAACAGCAGGCGCGACATTGGGTGGCATGCAAAACTTGGGAGCAGGTATTACGACCTTGCTTGCATCACTATTTCCAGCGCATAACCAGATGCCACTAGGTGTTTTGATGATGGCAATGTCGGTAATTGCAATGCTTGGGCTCATGTGGGTAAATCGAGCGCACAACCACTCAAACGAAGTGCCGCAAGTCATCTGATCATTATCGACTAACGTTCAAAATCCAAAAGGGACACACTAAACTAGTGCGTCCCTTTTTCATATCACACTATATCGATTTACCGATGAGAATGATTTAACTTTCGAATTGATATTTGTTAAAAATAACAGCTGCTTACACAATGTGTTTTCAGCTCCCTTCAAATTGAGTAGCCAACTCGGAAATATTGAGAATTCTCACTTTTTCGGCACACCCCATAACAAAGAATGGACAACTGAAAACCACTAACGAAATGAAAGCCCAGCCCTCAGGATGAGGCCACTTGGGCGTATAATAAGGACAAAAACAGATGCGTTTCACTTTAACTACGTTGGCCGTCTCGGTCGCGCTTGTCGCCGGATGCAGCAATCAAGGAACCCCCAGCATGACTCAATACTCCCAATCACAGATCGTT
The DNA here is from genome assembly GCF_021728175.1 of Vibrio sp. A1-1. Lineage (NCBI taxonomy): Bacteria > Pseudomonadati > Pseudomonadota > Gammaproteobacteria > Vibrionales > Vibrionaceae > Vibrio > Vibrio sp. A1-1. The sequence goes on along the minus strand of NZ_JAKKCL010000012.1, from coordinate 27,077 downwards.
GCTCAACAAACTCAAGCTCCGGTTGCGAAAAAAGTCCCTCACGCGATGACTATTCATGGTGATACTCGCGTTGATAACTACTACTGGATGCGTGACGACGAACGTAAAGATCCGGAAATTTTGCAGCACCTAGAGCAAGAAAATCAGTATGCGGAAACCGTTCTCAAGCACACTGAAGCTCTTCAAAATGAGCTATTTGAAGAAATTAAAGGTCGCATAGAAAAAGACGACAACTCCGTTCCTGTGCGTAAAGGCAACTACTTCTACTCAAGTGAAGTGACCGGAGATAACGAATACGAAGTTCACCTTCGAGCTAAAGACTTTGCAGGCAAAGACAAGCAAGTCATTTTAGATGTCAATGAACTTGCAAAAGAACATGAGTTCTTCAGTATTGGCGGCTTGTACGTTAGTCCGAATGAAAACTTACTAGCGTATGGCGAAGATACATTAAGCCGCCGCGTTTACACTCTTAAGATCAAAGACCTGAAAACAGGCAATTACCTACAAGATGAAATCGAAGGCGCCTCAAGCGCGATTGCATGGCAGAACGATAACAACGCCTTTTACTACATCAAAAAAGATCCACAGACCTTGCTGGGCTACCAAGTGTATCGTCATGTTTTAGGCACGCCACAAAGCAGTGATGAGTTGATTTTTGAAGAAACCGACAGCGCCTATTACACCTCACTAAGCAAAAGCAAAGATGGCGAAGATATTTATATCTGGCATTCCAGTACAGAAACCAGCGGCGTCTCCATCATCGATGCGAACAACCCTAAAGCAAAGGCGAAGCCTTTTTATCCTCGTGAAAATGGCATTGAATACAGCATTTCTAAGCTAGGCGATTGGTATTACATTTATACCAACTATCAAGCCGTGAACTTCCGTTTGATGAAAGTTAAGCAAGAAGAGATGCACGATCGCTCTAAGTGGCAAGACGTGATTGCCGCAGATGACAACACTCAACTTGTCGACTTCGAGCTATTCGATGATCACCTCGTCTATGAGCAGCGCTCTAACGGCCTAGCAAGCGTCACTGTACGTCAGCTCTCTACAGGAAAAGAATTCCCCCTCACATTTAATGACGATGCGTTTGCTGCCTATTTGACAGGTAACCTAGAGCTGGATAACGAGAGAGTTCGTATTTATTACAGCAGTTTAACCACTCCAGGAACCTACTACGATTTCGATCTAAAAACGGGCGAGTCAGAAATCATGAAGCAAACACCTGTACTTGGTGATTTTAATCCTGACAATTACCAATCAGAACGCATTATGATCACAGCCCGTGACGGTAAAGAAGTACCCGTTTCTTTGGTGTATCGTAAAGACTTATTTAAGAAGGATGGTACGAATCCACTCTACCAATATGGTTATGGCTCTTATGGAGCAACCATTGAGCCAACTTTCCGCTCGACACGTTTGAGTCTATTAGACCGCGGCTTTGTTTACGCCATTGCTCATATTCGTGGATCTGAAATGCTTGGCCGTCCTTGGTATGAAGATGGTAAAAAACTCACCAAGCAAAACACATTCAACGACTTTATTGATGTGACTAAAGGTTTGGTTGAACAAGGCTACGGCGCGAAAGATAAAGTCTTCGCTGTTGGTGGCTCTGCAGGTGGTCTCTTAATGGGGGCAGTCATCAACCAAGCACCAGAATTGTATCGCGGTATCGGTGCACATGTTCCGTTTGTGGACGTGGTAACCACTATGCTCGATGAATCAATTCCATTGACCACCAATGAATATGATGAATGGGGTAACCCAAATAACAAAACATACTATGACTATATGTTGAGTTACTCGCCTTACGACAACATCAAGGCGCAAAACTACCCAAACATGTTGGTAACGACTGGCTTGCACGACTCTCAAGTGCAGTACTTTGAACCAATGAAGTGGGTCGCCAAACTTCGTGAAATGAAGACTGACGATAACGTCTTGTTGTTCAAAACCGATATGGAAGCCGGACACGGCGGCGCATCTGGTCGATTTAAGCGCTTGAAAGAAGATGCGTTAGAGTACGCGTTCTTCCTCGATTTACTCGATAAAAAATAAGCGTATTAATAGAACTGCATCTCTAACAACAAAAATGCCCGCAACTTGCGGGCATTTTTTATAGACGCGCTCTCTAAACAGAGAGTTGGGGACCTAAGCACATCATTACCAGTGTCTCTTATAGCCAACGGAAAGCAGAAAGAAAAACGCCTACTCACAACGAGTAGGCGTTAACACAATAAATGTGTTTAGGCAGTAGAAACTGGCCTATTTATTAGAAGTAGTAACGAGCACCTAGAGTCCAGTAGTCGTTCTCTTCGCTAGTGTAATCGTTACCTAGGTCAAACTGGTAAGCAGCAAACGTTACGAAAGCAGGAGTTACAGCGTACTCTGCTTGTAGCGCAGTTTCGCTTGAAACTGTCTTGTTGTCTTCTTCGTCTTCTACGCCTTCGTAGTTAACGCTGAATGTCCAATCGTTTACGCCGTATGCCAAAAGAGCTTCAAGTTGAGAAGTGTCTTTACGCATTTGGTAGAAGTACTCGTTCATACCGTATACTACCGCTGCGTAAAGGCCTGAACCGTATTGACCGTAGTTTACAGAGAATAAGTGTGATTCAGCTGTCTTAGTACCTATAGAAGAATTCTCAACATCACCGCCGCTGTATACGTAGCCAAGACCGAAGCCCGCAACAGAACCGCTTAGTGCGATTTGACCACGATCTTCAAATACTGTTTCAGGCTTAATTTGATCTGTTACTTTGTATTCGCTAGTTTGCTTACCCTGCCAACCTAGACCAAGGTTGAAAGCAAAACCTTCACCAAATTCAAAACCTTTACGGTAGCTAAGCATTTTATCAGCACGAGCTGAACCTAGGCTACCGTGGTTGCTGTACAAGAAATCGTTCGCAAACGCGATTGGTAGATCCGCAACGCCAGCTACATCGTAGTACGGTGACCATTGAGTACCCGCAACAAGGCGACCGTACTGCTCATGAGTTGCACCGATGTAACCTAGACGCGTAGAAAATGACTGATCACCACCGTCAAGGTAGTTAAGTGCCCATTCGCCTTTAGCGTCGATAGTGATACCATTGCCAATGTCTTTCTTGCCCGCAACATTGATACGTGGAGACACTTGGTGAACTTTTACTTCTTCTTCGAAATACTCACCCACGCCAACTGAAACGTGACCGCCGATCGATAAAGATGTACCATCGCTGTTGTAAACTTCTGCTGCGAAGGCCTGTGAACCACATGCTAGTGCCGCCACTGCAACGGCTAGAGTTTTCATTTTCATTGTTAACATCCGTATAGTTGTTTGTACCGGTTCGCTTAGAGACAGATTAAATCCGAATCAATCGCAACGAACACATAACAAAGTAGTAATGAAATAGAAATGAAACAAACACTTTCTTATGCAACCAGTGGTATTAATGCTCACGTTTTGAACTAAGTCACAAAAAAATAGGGAACTTTTCATTCCCCATCATAAAATCTGTGGCTTTTTACGTGTCACATCTCCCAACGTGCGAGTGGCTTCTCAGTTTTGATACCCTTACTGCCCCAGCGGTCAATAACATCAATTTGCAGTATACGACTCGGTTTAATAAGCGATGTCAAGGTTTTCGACGGTCGTTTATCCGTAACTAACCATAGCGTTTTATCTTGTTCAAACTGAGCTTTTAAAGATAATTTGTCTTCTTCTGTCCACTCGAGTTCTGGCTTAAATTCGCGCCCAACCACAAACAATTGGTTGCCAGAGGCAAAGTCCTCTAGTGACTCACTCATCAGTACCACTGAATCGATGCCTTTATCGAAGATCTCTGCCTGTTGTTGGTTGATCAGTTCACGCACATTGAGCATAAGAGCCTGTTGATTCGTTTGAATCGCCTTTTGGTGTTCAGGATATACACGTTGTAGATCCTCTCCAACAATGCCCGCCATTCGGATTAAGTTTGTAGGGTTCAGCCACGCGTACTTCGATGTTGACCCGTTTTCCAATGTCAGTACTGCAACTCCTTGAGCTCTAGGAGAAATGGCCTGCGATGCATCGATTTCAATCAAGTGAATGTTGCCCTGTCGAGCGTAAACATAAGTCGGGTCTTGTTTCCAAATCGCACCAAGAGTAATAGCAACCGTCGCGGCTTGACCCGCTTGCTTAACTTGCTCTGTACCTTTATTTGCGAACCAGTTCTCAAGACGCTCAACGCCGTAACGCTTTGGAGGCAGATACTGAGTCTCTATCCCTGTACCTTTCATGAGTTGCTCAGACAACATGTACGTGACGGGAGTGCTGGTTAAAATGTCTTTGGCGCTTGCCAACGATGGAAGTGTCGTCGCTATAACCAAACCAAAAGTTATCGCTAATTTTTTTATCTTCATGTTCATTACTTTATAAAAAGGGTTACGCTTTTTGGATAATTCGGTAAACCGTTGCTGTTAGGAAAAATGCCGCAGAAACAATGATGATGGATGCGCCTGATGGCACTGGTAGCTCAAGCTCCATCGGCAGTATGGTTCCGACTAAACACGCAATGGTTGCCAATAAAGAAGAAAGGAGAACGAAAGTGCCCATGCGTTTAGTCAATAACCTAGCCGTTGCTCCAGGAATCAGTAGCAATGCACCAACCAATACCGCGCCAATAATCTTTACCGCGGCGATGGTGACCAAGGTGATCATCATGACAAATAAGTAATCATAAAAGCTGGTATTAAAGCCGCGTACACGTGCAATATCCGGGCTGATACAAGTCAGCAAAATGCGGTTAAACGTAGGAATAAGAAGCAGTAATATGATCAAACAACTGATCGCTAAAATAAGGATATCGTTGTCCGTCACAGTTAAGATCGAGCCAAACAACACGTTCTCCAACATGTGAATGTTGATCTTACGAGCAACGTACATTAACAGCGCAGCACCAACCGCTAACGCTAGCGCAAGAAAAACCCCAACCAGTGTGTCGTAAGGTACATTCGTACGATTACGAACAAAGTGAAGCAACAGCGCAAAAATCATACAAAAGCTAAACAATCCGATGATCGGATTCTCTGGCGGCTCACCGAGCAACACACCAATCGCGATTCCGGTAAGCGCAGCGTGCCCAACCGCTTCAGAGAAAAAAGCCAGTCGCTTGGCGATGACTAATGTCCCAAGGCCACCAAGTAACGGTCCTAATATCAGCGCTGCCACAATTGCGTTCACCATGAAGGCATAAGAAAAGCTATCGCTTAACCACCCAGCTTCAACGCCGCTAACCGCTAACTCTCGTAACCAATCCATTATGCAGCCTCCACTTTTGCTGTGTAGTGCTTGAATAATGTTTCTATACGATCAGGACTTAACACATCTGAGTGGTGCCCTGACGCCACAATTTGACGATTTACGACATGGACCTGCGCGTCTAAACGGCGCACTGCGGTCACGTCATGGTGTACTGCCAGTACCGTTTTGCCTTCTCCAACGACTTCATGAATCAAACCTTCAAGGTACCGAACACCTTGCTCGTCCATCCCAGTTGTAGGTTCATCTAAAACCAATAAATTGGGCTCATCCAGTAAAGCTTGCGCAAACAAAACACGCTGTTGCTCTCCGCCAGAGAGTTGCCCCATACGACGATCGCAACGCGTTGCCATGCCCACACGATCCAGCTGGGCCAGAGCATGTTGAGTTTGCTTTGTTTTACGTCGCCAAAATAGAGGGATACGGGTTTGATTAAGCAGCACAAAATCCATCACGGTTAACGGGAGGCTTGCCTCGAACATCGCCTTTTGTGGTACATATCCTATCTTACCCGATGCAGCTGATTGCTCTGGCCAATTGAGTGCAATGTTTCCCGAAAATGGTGTTAGCCCAAGTATCGAACGAAGCAAAGAGGTTTTCCCACCACCATTCGGCCCCATAATCACGTGGCATTTCGCACTCTCGAATTCAGCGTTGATGTTCTGCAAAATAATATTGTCGGCGTATTTCAGGCCCACGTTATTTAAGGAAACGGAAGGACCTGTCATTACGCCTTTTCCCCTGCTCGCTTGCTCGCAACAAACTTCATTGCTTCAATGAGCGTTTCCACGTTATCTCGCATCTCAACCTCGACTTTATCAGCCTCATACTCACCGTGAGTCATGTGAGAAAAGCGATAAAGCTGCACCCCTGTCGCCTCTTCGATGGTATCAACAAAACGGTTCGGCATATTGAGCTCATAAAACAGCACATCAATGCCGGATTCACGAATTTTCTCAATCGTTTCCTGCAACTGACTGGCACTTGGTTCAACGCCATGAGCAGGCTCAATGACAGCTGCGACGTCAACACCAAACTCCTGAAGGATATAGCCGTAAGCATTATGGGTTGTCGCCACCTTCATACCAGCCGTGTCCAACTCACCAAGAGACAACATTGCATCACGCTTCATCAGGCGAAATGTTTTTGCGTATTTACGAGCATTTTGGCGATAAAAAGTAGCGTTGTCTGGGTCCAGTTTACTTAGCTCACTCGCGATGGTGTAAACCTTTTGAATAGTGGTCGATAGACCAACAAAGGTGTGAGGGTTCACTGCACCTTGACCAACTGACTGCCCCATCGCCGGTAACAGAGGCACTTCTTTGTTCGCTTCGATAACCACGAGATCATCACGCTGAGAAGCCTTGATCACTTTCAGTGCAAAATCGTCATGACCAATACCATTGATCACTATTACGTCCATTTCATTTAAGCGCTTAAGATCATTAGGTTGTGGCAAATAGTTGTGAGGATTAAAACCGGCATCAACCAAAGGAACGATGTCCGCCTTCTCACCAACAACGGCTTTAACATAGCTGTAATAAGGTTGAAGCGTAATACCAATACTGAGTTTATCGGCAGCAAAGCCAGTAGAAGACACCGTCAATAACGCGGTGGCTGTAAGAATACGACGTAAAAGAGAGCGTTTGATCATAGTAGTTATCAATTATGTTGTCTTAATGGGCGTGAGAATGGGAAGAAGAGGAATCTGACAGAACGATTTGTTGCCAGCCATGCTGGCGGCGTTTTGCTAGATCGCTTAGTACCTCCGCATTTAACGATCGGCTAGAATCATTAAACCAAATATCAGCTTGAGAACTGCGGCTATCCAACAGCATGGAAGCAGAGCCTTGGGCACTGGTCTTCACGCCAATGTAGACACCGTCATCAATTCGTTGCCACTGATGAGAACCTTTACGCTTCCAGTTTTGGTCTTTCACGAATGGAGCAATCCAAATCGCCTCCATGTCAGAGACCTCAGGCCAAGTTCCAGTTTCTAGCTGCAAATCACGAATCTCTTCATGAGCAAGCTTAAGTTCAGCGATCAAACCCAACTCGTTTTGATGTAAGTCCGTGATTAAAACTTGATGAGCCTGTATGTCTGGCTTTTCAGTCGCAACCTGATGGTAGGGCATAAGTATGGCTGCTGAACTGAGAATCGCTGCGATTGTCAGTGCGACCCACTTTCCTTCTCGGTTACCATCATCAGGGCGAACTTTCTGTACACTCATTTCTCTTTCAGCTCAACGATATCCACTTCCACCGGGCTTTCATGTCCGGCATCAAATACCAAATAGAAATCTGTTTCAGGGTGAGTAAATTCTGCGATGGAACGCTTATCTGTTTTTTCTTTGGCGATCAGATTGTCGTCGTAATCGTACATTTCGACATCGTAGTCGACCGCTGTCGATCCATCCGAGTAGCCCGCTTCACAAATCACTTTATCTTGCGCCAAGTGACAACTCATCAGAGGGAAATGTGCAGCAGCGTGAAAAGAAGTAAATCCAGAAAAAATCAAAGCAGCTTTGAGAAGAGAAGTGTTATTCATGATGATTCCAAAATGGCCCAGCGATTGCTGAGCCTAATTCGATTAGTTAAGTTGAGTTTCAAACGTAAGGTGAACATTGGCACTCGCTTTATCCGCTAATGGATTATCTTTTAATTCGCCTTTGTAGTTCGCTTTCATTAAGTAGCGCCCTGCGACCTCTGGCGTGAAGATCACTTTGCCATCTTCATCACTCACCACATCGATTTGTTCTTGATGGTTTCGGTACATGGTGCCTTCACGTGTGATCTCCGCTGTGACGCCCTCTTGTGGCTCACCATTGAAGAAAAACTGGAAAGTGACTGGTTCACCTTCAATGATGTCCGATGGATGCGTGACTGGCTTCATCTCCAGCATTTTTCCTTCAATCTCCAACGCTTTTTCCGTTGGCATACCAACCGTGATGTAGCTTTCTGCTCGGGTGTAGCTCAGTTGTGTAACCACATCACGCGCCTGTTCTGGAAGTACATCATGACGCTCAGCTTTGTTTGCTCGCGCCCATTTCACCGTATCACGACGACCCGCTTTGTATTGGGTGTAGTAGCTCGGCTGATTATTGATCGCGACTTTGTGCGTGCCTTCTTCCGTAAAAAAGAAATCAAACATAGAACGACGTTTGCCACGAACAACAAAGTTAGGACGCTCAGAACGGCCATCCGGCATCACCACGAACGCTTGGTCACTACCCGCAGGCTTATCAAAAACAAACGTCCCGTGAGAAGCAGTAACATCAAATGTCAGCCAGTCACCACCTTCTTTTGAAACCGTAAAGTGAGAAGGCAGAACCCAACGTGGATGCGCTTGTGCGGTGGTTGTTGCAGCCAATCCCATTGCCATTACACTCGCCAATGCCACTGCTTTCATTTTGGTTTTCATTGTTGTGTCCTTTAATCACTTAACTTGATAATTGACGGTGATGACACCCGTCTCTTGTGTTGGTTTAAGCTCATAGCGCACTTCACTGTCCGCTAGCGTTATTTTTTGACGTAAGTAGTTTCGCCCACCATGTTCACGAACAACTTCGACGTACAATGTGTAATTTCCCTGCTCCAAACGCTCCCCTGCGTCATTGGTTCCATCCCAGACAAAGCGGTATTGACCAGCAGGACGTGTTGCTGACGTCACCGCATCAACAAGTTCACGATCATAACGACCCGCTTTTCTCCACCAGCTGCGCAGGTCTTTTAGCCATTCGTCTTTTCCTACCCATAGCTGAATGGTTTTAACCGGTTTACGCTGGTCATTTTCAACCCACACCGCCACATAAGGGCGTGCGTACATTGAAGTGTCTATCTTTGGAAGTTCGAATTCGAAATCGATCTTCGCGTTATCTGGTAGAGGAGCTGCAGAAAGAGAGAAAGGAGCAAAAGCCGCGATCAAAGCGGCTTTACAAAAGTGATTACGGCGGAAAAATCTTCCTGTGTTCAACATAAGTGTTCTCTAAAAAAGCTGTTATGGAACAGCAACAAAATAAATCACGAGCGACAGTAACGTACCAAAGCTCATCCATTGCATTGACGTTCTAAGCGTCTTCTTCTTAGGCAGTAATAAGCACACACCTGTTAGAACAAAAAACACCATCAAAAGCGCAGTGACGTCGATAAACCACTTCCAAATCCCACCACTGTTGCGACCTTTATGTAGATCGTTCAACAACGCAACAATACCGTAGTGCGTCGTTTCAACCTCTGCCGCACCAGTAGTCATATCAATAAAGACCGTAGCGTTATAACCCGGGCCTTTAAAATCCATAGACAACTCTCCGAGTAACAACTCACCTTGCTCAACTTCGGTATACACATCTAACGCGGAGGGAGTACCGCGAAGCTCGGTTTCTTTAGTCAAGAAAGCAAGCAGTTCTTCACGGTTAGGTTGAAAAGTATCTGAATGTGAAAATAGCACTGAGTGTGGAACCGTAAGAGTATGTTGTTGAATGATAGGTTCACGGCGTTCAAATAATTCGGGGCGATTGAGGGTAATACCAGTTATTGCAAAAAACAGCGTAACTAAGAGAAGAGCCATCGAAATATAGATATGTAGGCGTCGAGCCCAAGTTTGAACACCTTTGCTTTTAAGCAACATAGAAACAATCATCACCAATAAATGTGGGGCATAATTTAGGTGATAATCATTCGTATTGGCATTTAATTTACATTGTTTACTTTTTCAATTCAGCTTGGCTGGCGCATGTTGTAACTATTTGCGCCAATATGAGTGACCAATTGCCTACCCTCTAGATAATAACCCTATTAATTTTAATGACTCAAAATTTAATGATATTTCCAATACTAAAAAGTGGGATAGACTCCACCAAAATGCGCCGTTATATATATTTAATGAAAAACTTAAAGCTATCGATAAGCTAGATTAAAAAGGTAAGCTAAGAAGTTAGTGTTGGGTTAGATAGAGAAGATTTTCTGATGCTAGCCAAACGTTATGGTGCAGTTCAGAAGGAAAAATATGGACAAGAATGTTGTAATAACTCTCTTATCACTTTTCTCAAGTGTCACTTTCGCAAGTGAAAAGTTTGAAGCCAGTTTGTTTAACAACGTAAGCCAATCTATTGATAATTATGGTGCTAAGATAAAGCTGTGCGAATCTATGGCAGACCAGAATACCCCTGACAAACAAACCCTAGAGTATTCAAAGAAGCATATAGAAGCATTAACTCCTGTTCTGCCGTTTTTAAGCGAGAAAGCTTTTGAGGCTTGTGTATTAAAAGAGAAGCAAGAGCTAGCATATTATCTATTAATAGCAAAAAATAACGCTTCAAGAACCTCAACATTAAAGCTTGTAGAATCGACTGAAAGCCTTACTTTTCATATCGAACCTACATCGAGAGAAAAGTTTGAAACACTGAGCAAAGTACATCAAGAATATATAGAGAAAAGCCCTTTTTTCTCCCGACCATTTGATGCATTAGCCTTTTATGAAAAGCTCATACAATAAATAGCCTTTATGACTTTAGACAAAAAAATACCCGAGACTGAGCTCGGGTATTTAATAAAAATGTTCGCTATGAGTTCTGCGTCGATTCTACTTTGCGTAGCTGTGATAGATACTTAACCCAACTTTTTGCCTGATTCGACGGTTTAATCTCATTCGCTCTTTTGGCATTAGCGAGTGCATCGTCAAACCGCTTAAGCTTGTAGTAAGCGCGAGTTTTGATAAGTGCGACATCCGCCTTACGACCACTGACCTTATCGAGCGCGGCAAGGGCATCTTTATAGTGGCCTTCTTGCACCAATAATTGAGAATAGTTCCAGTAATACTGTCGGTCTAACTGAGCAGCAACACGCCAACTATCGATAGACTCTTCCCACTCTTTTGCCATTTGCCAATACGTCGCTTGCTGAGCTTTCAGTTTACTATTCGAGTTTACATCCTCTAGCTCGTTCATTACCAACGCAGCTCTCTCTGGAATACCTCGTTTCGCGTACAATTGTGCCAGCAGCTTTAAGTCATCTTGGCTAAGTTGTAATCCTTTCAGTTTTGCCAACGCCAAAGAGTCCAGAGCACGTTTGTTGTCATCAACACGCAGGTAAAGAGCAACAAGCTGACGCCACCATTCAATTCGCTCAGGTTCAATCGCGATCAAGCGATTGATGGTCGAGATTGCCGGCTTCCACTTTTTCAGTTCTAGCTCAGCAGAAAGCTTTATCGACAATGCGCCAAGCTTGTCTGGCTGACCAAACTTCTCATAACGAGCCATTGCTGAAAGCACTTTTTGCCACTGACTCAGTTGATAATGAGATTGGGAAATACGCAGCCATAGCTCATGCGCTTTTTGACCTTTAGGAATGTTTTTGCTCAAGGCATAGTAATGAGGTAACGCCTTAGAAAAGCGTTGCTCGTTCAGCAGTATATCTGCCAACATTTTTCGGGTTTGCCATGCTTGCTCATCTTGTAGCAAACCACTATTGACTGCCAACTCAAGTTGCTTAATTGCTGCTTGAGTTTGTTCATTCTGCCAGTAAAAAATACCCAACATTCGAGCGACATAAGCTTGGTCATATCCACGAGAAAGCTCCATAGCTTCAAGAGATGAAATCGCTTCTTTTAGTTTCTCCTCTTGAGCCAAGTTGTGTGCTCGTTGAACTCTCGCGGCAGTGTATTGGCTTAACTCACTGGCAATGGTTGAAAGTGCACTCAGGCTTAATACCGTACCGATTAAGAATTTTTTCATCATTTGGCTAACTTGAACTCCACTTTAGCGGTTTGTCCGAACTGCTCAATTGACACACCATCCTCAACTTTTGGCTGATACTTCCATTTTTTAAGCGCACGGATTGCTTCCCTTTCGAACATACGCTGTGGCTCAGCCTCGATCACTTCAATATCTTTTGGTCGTCCAGTTGCATCGATCGTGAAACGCATAATGACATAGCCTTCAACTCTACGTTTCAGCGCCTTACTAGGATAGCGAGGATCAACACGATACAACGGCAGTGCTTGTTGGTTGCCCATTGTTCCCTTCAAGTTTGGCGCACTGATCGCGATACCTTCAAGGGCAGTGTTCAAACCTAAAGCACTGACTGGCGTCATCTGGCTCATTGGCTCCATTTGAGTGTCAGCTTGAGACAGATCCATTGGCTCCGGCGCTTGGGGTGGTTCTGGTTGCTCCGGCACTGAACGTTGACGACGCTGCACGTCTGCTTCATTCTCTACCATCACCATATCAAAACGAACCGCTTCCGAAGCTTCTGGCGCACGCTGGTTGCCTTTATCAACCATCCACGCCATAAAGCTAAACAGGCTCACAGAAATTAACAATGATGCTGGTAGTGCAAGTAACAGCCTGCCCATTAAGGTTTCTCCGCCGCCAATGCGATGTTTTTCACGCCCGCCGCTTTTGCAGCGTCCATCACTTTCACGACAGTGCCATTGTAAGCATGCTCGTCAGCTTGGATAACTAACGAAGCATCAGGCTGATCAAGTAACAGGTGCTCAATAGAGGCCTCAACACGCTCAATATCAACCACTCGTTTGTCGATGTACACGTCATTTGCTGCCGTTACCGCGATAAAAATGCCCGCATCTTTTTGGCTTACCACATTAGAAGCCTGAGGGCGGTTCACTTCTACACCGGATTCACGTACAAACGAACTAGTCACAATGAAGAAGATCAACATGATGAAGACGATATCAAGCATCGACGTTAAATCGACTTGAGCTTCATCTTGTTGGTTAGGTCTGCGTCCGAGTCTCACTTTTGACTCCTTAAAGATTGTTCTAACTGGATAGCTTTTCGTTCACACACTTTGCTAAGGCGAGCATGAATAAACATGCCCGCCAGCGCTGCTACCATACCCGCCATGGTTGGCAACGTAGCAAGTGAGATACCAGAAGCCATCAATTTCGGATTGCTGCTGCCTTGCGATGCCATTACGTCAAACACCGTAATCATGCCCGTCACCGTCCCTAACAACCCTAACATTGGGCAAACCGCCACAAGTAGTTTAATAGTCGATAGGTTTTGGCGCAGTTCGATTTGCGCTTTTGCAATCCATCCTTCACGGATTTGATGCGCGTACCAAGAGTGGTGCTCTGATCTTGCTTGCCACTGCTCACAAAGCTGTTTCTTTACCCCAGGGAAAACCGTTGTGAGATAAATAACTCGCTCCATAACCAACAGCCAGCACACCGCCACGACGGCTGCCAGCCACCATAGGATTTGACCACCTTGCTGCATAAAGCTCATCAAGGTTGTGGCCCAATCCTCACTGATCAAACCCAATGTGTTGAGTAGGATCTGCTCCATTACGCTGCGTTCTCCGCTAAGGTGTTAGAGTGACTTTTGTTGCTCGGCATATCTCGCTCAGCTTGTTCTGCAACTAAACCGATACCTTGCTTTTCTAAGATACTGCGAATATTTTCTGCTTGAGAGCTCAATACGTTGTGCGCCAATAACAATGGCATGGCTGAAACAAGGCCAAGTACAGTAGTTACAAGCGCCATCGAAATACCACCCGCCATTACTTTCGGATCACCATTACCAAATTGAGTGATGACTTGGAAGGTTTCGATCATACCCGTTACGGTGCCCAGTAGACCAAGCATAGGGGCCAGCGCAGCAAGAAGCTTCAGCATCGATAACCCTTTTTCTAGGTGGGTTTGCTCATCAACAACGGCTTCCAAAAGACGTAGCTCTAACGCTTCTACGCTGCGATGCTTGTCTTTCTGATACACCGCAAGCACACGACCCAAAGGGTTGTCTCCTGGCTGTGCTGGAGTTTTCAGTTGCTTCATGATTTTCTGGCGCGAAATCATCAGAGATGCACCACGTACGAGAGCAATCAATAGGCCGATAGCTAATAAACCAAGGATGATTTTACCGACAACGCCGCCTGCATTTAGGCGATCAGCCAAAGTCGGTGAGTTTGCGAGCTGCTCAAGAAGAATGCCGCGTGACGGGTCAATGACAAGCGCATCAATGTCACCAGAGGAAATAGTATTCGCTGTTGGACCGCTTTCAGGCTGACGAAGATAGTTTACCGCATCTCCGCGTTGACCATTCCACTTAACGTAGCCAGTGTCATCCAGCAGCGCCATAGAACCAAGACGAACACCATTAACCGTTTGTTCACGACCTTCGCCATTTAGCAGTGTGAAAGAGACGTTTGCCATCTCACCACTTGCTTTGATTTGTTCTTCCATGCTGCGCCACATCGCCTGAAGTTGGGTCAACGTTGGCAGTGATTTAGCTGCAACAATTGCATCGATATCTTTCTGATATGAGTTTGCATCAACACCCGTTACTGAGCTCTTGAGCTCTGACTCTAGCTCTTTTGCGTTCTGGCGAACGACGCCAAATAGCTCACCTAAGCTCCCGGTTTCTAGACGTAGCTTTTCTTCTAGCTGCGCCAGTTCCGCTTCGTTTTCACCGAAAGTAACACTTAATGAGTCCGCTTCTTCTTGAAGAGCCGCTCGCTCTGCGGCCAATTTATTCTTTATAGCCTGTAGCTCTTGCTCTGTTTTCTTAAAACCTGATTCGCGCGCGACATTGTGCGATTGCTGTTGACGATTTTCTTGCTGCGCCTTTTGTAACAACGCATCACTAGCAAAAGTTGTATGAGGCATTAATGCGGCTGTCGAGATTAATGCAACCGATAACCATTTTTTCATCATTTATTTGCCCTCCGCAGCGGTTAACGACACTGGCAGAGTTAACATACTCGGCGCGATCTGTTTATTCGCCATAGCGAACGCTTTATCTAGCTCTGATTTTTGCTCAGAACCCACTTGTTGCCATGCTTGTTGTTGCTGTGACCAGCTCCAGAATGTCTCACCAGATAAGCTACGTGCTACCAAAGACAAACGCCCTAAATAGAGAATGTCCGCCTCCACAGCTTCATTGTCACCCAGGTTAATCTTGCCTTGGTAAACGCCAAGCTTGGTGCCGTAATCCATTTCAATTTGGTACGCTTCTAAAATACGACGAAACTTCTCTGCATCCGCAACGTCTGCACGCGTCATCATGGAATCCAGCTTTGCTATTCGCTCCTCACGTTGCGCTTTGCGTATAGGCTTGTCGTTAGCGACGAGCACTTTTAAGCCCTCAAGCATGTGATACATCAAAGGCACGACACCTTGACGAGTTTGAGCAATCTGCTCAATTTGCTCGTTCAAGCTATCAACTTCTTGATTTTGGCTCTCAACAAGGCTTGCAAGATGATCGCGATAAATCTTCAAGTTACCGACTTCCTCTTGCAGCTGCTCAATTTCAGCTTCTAGAGTAAGTGATTTTTCTGCGCTTGCATCAATACGTTTTTGGCTTACCGCCGACGACTGGTTTGTTTTACTCTGCACAGCTTGTGCATCGTTTAAGTTCGCCGCGTGAGCGGGAATCAAAACCGATGATATCAACAGAGCGATACTTGATTTCATTAGATTCATACGAGTTATATTTCTGTGTTCCAAAAACGACCAAAGGGGAAGACTACCCTTCCCCTTTAATAATCAAATTGTTATCAGTACTTGAACTGGATTGTTGCCATGTAGTTGCGGTCTTCTCCAACCACTACCCCACTCGCACCTTTTTGCTCGCTATTCGTGCTACCGCCACCTGCGAAGTAGTCGGTATCGAATAAGTTCTCGACATTGAATCGAGCAATGATATCCAAGTTTTCATCGTACTTATGTTTGTATGACACGCCCATATCAACGCGAGCGTAGCCATCTTTCTTGAAGGTATTCGCTGCATCACCGTAGCGATCACCTTCATAAATCAAACCGAGGTTTAAGTTAGTGTTGTCTTGAACCTTGTAGCTAGACCATAGACTTGCCGAGAACTCTGGCACATCTACAGGGCGGTTGCCTTCATATCTTTCTGCCTTCTTAAGCTCTGCATCCAAGTACATTGCAGAAGCGGTTAGCGACAACTCAGGGGTCACAAAACCTTGGGCCATTAGCTCAGCACCTTTGTGTACTTGCTCACCACCTTGAGTTTTCTTATGTAGAACCTTATTACTAGCATCTTTACCACTTTCAACATCCAGCGACATGTTCTCTAATGTGATATCAAACACAGCACCTGATACAAATAAGCGCTGATCAAACAGTTCCCACTTCGTACCGATTTCATAAGAAATTCCGCGCTCTGCATCTAGCTTCTCGCCATCGTTCACGTAAGTTTTGCCACGACCACTGCTGACTTCACCTTGCGGCATAAAGCTTTCAGAGTACTGAACGTAAACCGAGCCATTCGTCGCTGGGTGGAAAATTACACCAAATTTTGGAGAAACCTGGTTTTCAGTCAGGTCATCGTCACGCTTTTCGTCATAACGAACACCTGCAAGCACTTGCCAGTAATCATTAATCGTCATCATGTTTTGCGCGTAGATACCCCAAGCGTCGTGCTCGCTTGTGGACTGTTTAACTTTCCCAGAGTATCCAGGACGAGGCACAGACTGACCGGCTTCTATACTTATAGGGTTGTAATACTTTTGGAAACGGTCATAGGTATACTCTAGATAGTTCGCACCTACCAAAAACGTGTTATCTGTACCAAACAGAGAAAAGTCCGTCGTCACATCTATATATGCAGTATCAAACACCCAATTATCTTTGCGTTCGTTACCAGAATGGTCGATCTTAGTATCTTGGTCATAAGTATCGAAACCTGGGTAAGACTCTACATCAAAACGCTTAAAGTCTTGGCGGTTGTAACCCGCTTTTACGTTTACATTGTCAGTCACTTGAGCATTAATATCGATGCCATAGTTTTCTACATCGTTATCAATTTCAGACCACTGCGCATCCCAGATATACTTATCACCGCGAACCGCTTTGCCATCAATAATGTATGCACCAGAGTCCACACTACCATCGTCTTTCGTGCGATCGTAATGCGCTGACACCATAAAGTTGTCGGTGATGTCGTACTCAACCACTAGGCCCGCAACCGTACGATCCGTTTCTGGCTCGGTACCATCGCCGTAGCTGCGCCAAGAGCCGTAGCTTTCTTTGGCAAAAATTGCGCGCGCGCGCAGTGTCTCTGCATCATTTAGCGCGCCACTCACATCAAGCACCGTGCGTGAGTGATCATTCGAACCTAGATCTTGACTCAAACTAGCTTGTGTTTGAGTTGTTGGTTTTTTCGAAACCATGTTTACCAAGCCACCCGGCTCAGATTTACCGTATAGCAAGCCTGATGGACCTTTAAGCACTTCAACACGCTCTAAAAGCTCAATTGGCTGACGGTAGTGTGACCAGTGTTGACGGCCATCACGAAGAAAACCGTCTGAACTGCTAAGCTCAAAACCACGTAGAGAGAAACGTTCGCGGTTACGGCTTGTACCACCCGCGCTAACACTTGCATCGTTACGTAGCACTTCACCAAGTGTACTTGCACGCTGCTCATCAATTACCGTTTCATCGATAACCGCTACTTGTCCTGGCGTTTCCAGCTGCGTCATTTCCATACGCATTGCTGTACTGTTTGTATCCGCCTTGTAGCCGAACTCTCGACCTTCTACAACTACATGTTCGTCTGTTTGAACGTCCGCCACTGCAGGTGTTGCTAACACCGCACCGATCACTAGCGCCAAATGGCTCTTAGTAAACATATCCTTTCACTCCGATTATTATTTTTCGGGTCACATGCTTGTTGAATGCGATTCCCTCTTAATTATTTCGCGGGTGAATATAAGTGATAAGTATTACCATTTGCATTAAATTTACATTCTTTGCATTTGCAAACTTTTGTAAAGTACTCTCTGATGATGAGCCACAATAACGTGATCAAAATCACAGTTAATAAGACTTAACCATACTTACTGCTTGAACACCAACGTAACACTTAGACCTCCTTGTTCACGATTTTTCGCCGTAACGGATCCACCCATAATGCGCATGGATTCTTTGACAATCGCGAGACCTAAGCCGTAGCCGCCAAGCTTCTTATCTCTTGATGCATCTAAGCGAGTAAACGGGTCAAAAATATCGACCAACTTGTTCTCTGGAATACCTGGCCCATTGTCGGATACAGACATGGAAATCAATTGCTGCCCATCTTTGACATGATTAGCCAGAGAAACTTCTATCTGAGATGCTTGCCCTGAATATTTGATGGCATTTCCAACAAGGTTATTCAAACATCGAATGATGAGCGTTTCTTCGCAAAAAGCTTTGGCGCATGTTGCTTCTGAACGGAATGACAATGTTTGTTCTGGTTTTAAATCGATTTTGCACCGCTCTACTTGCGGTGCGAGCAACACCTCTAAATCACGGCGTTTCGCACCTTTGTCGAAACGCGCATTTTCCAAGCGACTGAACTCCAAGATATCGCTTATCAAATGGTTTAGCTCTTTAGCTTCGTCTTCTAGCCTGGTCACCAAGCTTTGCTCGTTCACCCCAACTCGCTTCCGTAAAAGGTGTAGAACTAAATTCTGTCTTGCTAACGGCGTTCGGAGCTCGTGGGAGACATCTCTTATAAGCAATCGCTGCTTTTCGGCAAGAGAATGAATTTGCTGTGTCATGTGGTCGAAGTCTTGCGCCAGCTCGTTAAACTCGCGCGTATTCGATTTTAACTCTTTCACCACACTGACATTAAAGTCGCCGTTAGATAGCTTTTTGCTTGCTTCTCTTAAGCGATCAAGCGGCTGTTGTAAGTTGCGTGCCATTAGCAATGAGAACAACGCCAAAATAACTACCGCAATCACCACTTTGAGAATAGAGAAATATAAAATGAAGTCATGTGCGGGATGCAGTCGATGTGGCAGTTGAATCACCAAGCTATTATCTTTAACCAAAGGGATATTGATAATCGGGCGATTTACCTTTCCCTCAAGTTGATCATCAATACTTCTTTTAAATTGAAGTTTGAACTCGAAGTGTGGATGCATTAAACGGTGAGTGACGGGTTGCTGGTGCTCATTCAGCACAAACAGATAAAAGTTTTGCGCGTTCGCCCAGTCAGCAAGTTCATCCATGTCTCCGTGCTCAATCAGCACATTGGCTTGATGTGCAAGATCGAGCATTTCTTCTCGCACACTGTCCGGCACTTTTAGCATGGCTTTCACGAGAGCTTGCTCCGCCATTGCTTGTACGACCAAAATACTTATCACAATTGCAGTCATATAACTAAACAACTTAAACGCTAAGCTGTCTTTACGTTTCGCGATAAAAGGTGGGCACGTGAGCTTCATTAATTGTTTACAGCCTCTAGGTAGCTGTAACCTTTGCCACGGAAGGTTTTGATATGTTGCTTAGAGAGCCCTGCTTCTACTAGCTTGCGACGTATATTACTGATGTGCATATCAAGGTTGCGGTCAAAAGGGCTTAGCTCTTTCTTTAATACTTCGGTTTGGAGTTCCGCTTTTGAAATCACCACACCTTGGTTTTTGACTAAATAGCTCAGTAATTCGGCTTCCGTGCTTGTGAGTGGTAAGCTATTGAGCTGATCACTGATCGTTTGAACGGTACTGCACATCGTCTGACGTTGGCGCTCTAAACCAACACGACGAAGAATCGCTTTGATGCGCATCAGAAGCTCAGCAACATTAAAAGGCTTTCCTATGTACTGATCGGCTCCCGCTTGGTAGCCATCAAGCATCGAGTTTTCATCATTAAGAGCAGTAAGCATTAGAATAGGTGTCGCGAAGCGTTGACAGATTCTACGGGCAACTTGCATGCCGTTAAGGTTTGGTAACATGACATCAAGCAGTACAAGATCTACCGGCGTTTTTTCCATATATTGCAAAGCACTTTCACCGCAATGTACAGAAGAGACAATATAGCCCTCCTCTTGCAAAACTGCTTCTAATAGCTCACACAAAGGAACGTCATCATCCACTATCAAAACTCGAGACATTACCACTCACCATTCAAATAAAAATGGTTCGCATTCTATTACTCATTTACAAATTAAACAACTACACACCCTAGGGCTTTAGTACAAATAGCTCTATAGCAGTAGCCCGGAGTGCTAAGCTAACTAGCACCTGATAATGAGGGTAGATCAGGGCTTTAGCTTCGTCTCCTTAGCGACATTTTCTACGATGTGTTTTAAGTGGGCGCTGATCGTTTTTAATGTGACAAGCTCCTCTTCAGTGAAGGGATGCATCAGAACTGAATTTGCTCCGTTTTTTCCAATAACCGTAGGTAGGCTGAGAACAACATCATGCAAACCATATTGCCCCGACATCATCGTACCGACGGGCAACACCGATCGTTCGTTAATCGTCACGGCTTGAATGATTCGAAAGACACTGGCGGCAATGCCATGAACGGTGTTCTGCTTACGCCGAAAGATTTCGTATCCCGCCTGTTTCACCGCCTCAAGAAGTGCGTGCGGATCAATTCTCTCAATGTTATGGGTATCGCAGTAATAGTCGGCCGGTTGCCCAGCGATAGAAATTAAGCTCTTAGGAGTAAAGCAATGGCTACCATGCTCTCCTAATACATAACCAAACACGTTCTTCGGGTCTAGGTCTACACGGCCAGCAACAATACTCATTAAACGAGCGGTATCAACTACACAGCCACTGCTAATAACTTTACTCGGCTCAAAACCGGTGTTGGTGACAATAAAGTGCGCCACGATATCGCATGGGTTTGACACAACAATCAACACCGCATTTGGCGCTACGCGTTCTATTTGACGCGCAATATCAACTCCAATTTGAACATTAACCTCAGCAATATCTAAACGAGTTTGTCCTTGTTTAATCTGCGTACCAGCGGTGATAACAACAAGAGAGGCTTCGAGTAAATCTAAGTAATCATCCGACGGCATAATGCGTGTGTTTTTTGAAAAAGTCAGTGCCATCGTGTGACGAAAATCAAACACTTCACCCTCGGCACGTTCTAAATTTTTATCAAGTAGAACAAGCTCACTAAAACCACCCAGAGTGAGTAAGTAATTACATACTCCCACACCAACAGCTCCTGCACCAATAACACCGATCTTCATATTTCTCTCTCCCGATAACCATGATGCACTCGCAACTACCTTGCTCTTTAAAAATGAGCGGCAGGAGAATAAAAGTCCAACTTTGGTTCATGATTCGACAGGAGTGCTTCCAACGACCTACCTTGACGAATGGGCGATGTAGCTTTTATTAAGACGATCTTACAACATGCACCTTGAGGTATATCTTCAAAGCAAAAAGCGAGTACAATCTGCTCATAACAAAGCAGAAGATGAAGAACATGGAAACATTAGTAATTGGTCATCGTGGTGTTGCTGGCTCATACCCAGAAAATACAAAAGTGAGCGTTCAGGCCGCCATTGACCTCGGATTAAATTGGGTTGAAGTTGATGTACAACCGACCAAAGATAATGTTTTAGTGGTTTGCCATGATCACACCATAAATCGATGCAGTAATGGACAAGGGCGTATCGATGAACTGACTCTGGAAGAGTTAAAGGCGTTGGATTTTGGTAGCTGGTTCAGCACAGATTTTTCAGGTGAGAAAATCATGACATTAGATGAGCTGCTCACTTTAGCTACTGAGCACAAGCTTAACTTGAATATTGAAGTTAAGGTAGATCGCCACCCAGCAGAAGAAGTGGCACAAGCTCTCGCCAACATACTAGCAAAAAGTCCCATGCCGCAAGAGAAGGTACTACTCTCCAGTTTTAGTCATGATGTCATTAGAGCGCTGCATAAATACTGCAATGAGTATCGATTAGGTGTATTGAGTGAATTCTTAACGAGAAAAGATAAACGCCTTTTGGAAGAAGTTAACGCCTATAGCTGCAACCTAAACATTAACTGGGTTCGCTCGCGCCAAATAAACAAACTCCAGCAGGCGGGTTACAAAGTGATGTGTTATACAGTGAACAATCCAAACAAACTGAAGTACCTACCTCAGTTAGACGGTATATTCAGTGATCATCCACAACGCTTTATGCCATAGCACATACCACCTTGAGCTTCAGAGGCACCATTTCGTTACCACTCAATCTGAATTGGTGTCCCCATCTCTACAAGCTGGATAAATTCATCCATCTCTTCATTGGTAATCGCAATACACCCATTGGTCCAATCAAAGCTTTGGATATAAATCGGCAACTGACTCTCACCGTTTTTTAAACCATGAATTTTGATGTTCCCGCCAGGGGACACACCTCGGCGCTTCGCTTCCAACGTATCAATCGCATCAGGATAGCTAATATGCACAGAACGATAAAAAGCCGAGTCTTCTATAACGTAATCTAAGGTGTATTCGCCCTCAGGTGTACGATTGTCTCCCTCTTCTTGTTTATGCCCTTTAGGGCTCGCCCCTAAAGCAATGCGGTATTCTTTTAGTATTGTGCCTTGTTCCATTAAATACATTCGACGCTTTGACTTGTCGACTTTAACAAGATCTACAGCTGCATGGACGCCAGAAGCCAACACACAACACAAGAACATAGAGCACCATTTCACTGACATTGCCGGAACGCCTAACCTAACTAAAGTGAACAAGAAAAGAGCGATTATGCTAGTCAGTTAGCGCCCGTAAAGCAAACAGTATCTGGGGTAGAACCTGTATTACCTCAGGAGCTAATGGGATGAATCCGCAAGTGCAGAATCGTAAGATAATACTCATTGAAAGGCGTGATCGTGATCGTTGTTTGATATGGCAAAAGTTAAAGAGAAGATTTCTCTATTCATTCCGCCTAAGTTGCATTACTTTATAAGTATATTTATTTATAAAGTCCGCACTTTTTGAGAGGGAACCATGATTAATATTGCTTTTTTTAGTGCAAAATCCTACGACGAGGCCTCTTTTAATAAAATTAAAAATAACCGAGATTTTGAATTCCACTATCACGACTTCCGGCTAACCGAAAAAACCGCCAAAATGGCACATGGTTGCGATGTCGTGTGTGCTTTCGTCAATGATGACCTTTCAGCTCCCGTTCTTAAACAGCTTTCTCTGGGCGGAACTAAGCTTATTGCCATGCGCTGCGCGGGTTTTGATAAAGTGGATCAACAAGCTGCTAAAGAACTTGGCTTACAAGTAGTTCGAGTTCCAGCTTACTCACCAGAGGCGGTGGCAGAGCACACAGTCGGTTTGATGATGTGCCTAAATCGTCGCCTTCACAAAGCCTACCAACGCACACGTGACGCCAACTTCTCGCTAGAGGGCCTAGTTGGCTTTAACTTTTACGGGAAAACCGTTGGTGTCATTGGTACAGGTAAGATTGGTATCGCGACGATGCGTATCTTCAAAGGGCTTGGCATGGAGCTGCTTTGCTATGATCCTTACGAAAATCCATTAGCACTAGAAATGGGAGCGCGTTACTGTTCGCTTGAAGAAATCTACGCTAGTGCGGATATTATCTCTCTCCATTGTCCAATGAGTGAAGAAAACTATCACCTATTGAACGAAAAAGCCTTCGCACAAATGAAAGATGGTGTGATGATCATTAACACTAGTCGAGGCGAGTTGCTGGATTCACTAGCAGCGATAGAAGCATTGAAACAAGGTAAGATTGGCGCGCTTGGTCTAGACGTGTATGACAATGAAAAAGACTTGTTCTTCCAAGATAAATCTAACGATGTCATCGTAGACGATGTTTTCCGTCGCTTATCGGCTTGTCATAACGTGCTGTTTACTGGCCACCAAGCATTCTTGACTCACGAAGCACTTAATAATATTGCCTCTGTGACCCTTGATAACGTCGAAGCCTTCTTCTCTGGTAACGTATCGGGCAATGAACTGATTAACTAAAGCCAGACAATCGAGAAGTATAGTAGAGCGTGTGATCTCAGCTATGCTATACTTCTCGACTATTTAAAATTTGAGCCAAATTACCATGAGCATAAAAACTGATATTCAAAAGCTGCACAACCGTTTAGATACATGCCAACGTAAACTTGATGCGGCACGTTCTCGTGGTGATCACGAAATGATTACAAAGTTCACGGATGAAGTAGAACAGCTAACCAAAAAGCTTAATCAGTTAAAGCATAAGCAAAACTATGAGCTGAACAAAGAACGTAAAAGCTTACTTGATATGCCATTCTCTCGTGAAATCACCAAAGCAGAACAAGCGGACATCGGCAAACTGAAAAAACGCGTACGCGGCTTAGTAATCGTTCACCCACTAACAAAAGTTGGTAAAGAGCTTCGCCTCGATGTCATGACAGGCTTTGCGCCAAAAGAGTTTTAAACTCATATTAATACTCGTTGAGCCTAAGCATTTGCTTGGGCTTTTTATTTTGTACTGCTTCATTAAATTTCATCGAAATATCAACCCATAAGCTCTTAAAAAGGCCAGCGACAAAAGCCACTGACCAAATTCAAAATGCCAGTCTGCATTACTCGCCTACGACAGTTGCTGCAACTTGTGCTCCACAACGGGGTCATTCGGAACTAACTGCTGAGCCACTTCCAAAAGTTGTAATGCATCTTGCGGATTATCATGCTCATGCTTCATCGCAATATCAACAAGTGGCTGAATATCGATTTGCGCTTGATGCTCCTTCACATGTTCTTTCTTTTCTTCAATTAACACATTATGAGCGGTACTCAGTAAGTTCAAACGATGCTGTGAACTCGCATTCGCCTTGTTAAGGCACTGATAGTAATCTTCTTTTAATCGCAGCGTTTTGGTCTGATGACGAAACTGCGCTATATCTATCTTCTGATAACGTATAAAGTCTACAGCCACTTGCTTATAAAAACCGAATTTATTCAAATACGTCGCGTGGGTACCATGTCCCATACCGAAGACTCTCAAGTGAGTGAGCTCTGGGTAGCGTTTGGCGTGAAGGCGGTCGATTTCATTGGTTGGATCATAAATGATGTAACCTTTTGCATCTCCAAGGTTGAGGTCGTGGTACTTTCCTTCCCAATCAAATTGTTGGGCAAGTTCAGTACTGGGCCTGTCATCCCATGGCACTAGCACTTTGTTTTTTGTACTGACCGGGTGAAACATCAATACTTGATCCAACTTTAATAGATTGGAAAAGGCGCCAATAGCAAAACCACCGCGGCTAAGGCCATAACCTAAACGGCATTCAAAAGGCTCAAGTAATGTCGATAACTGCTCTAGAAAGAAAATCAAATTACGGCTGCGAAACCAGTTACTTTTCCCAAGGTGCTGAAAAGAAATAATATTTACTTTTTGTTTCTGGGCTAAGCGATAGCCCCAAGGCGCAAAGTCTGAGTGTAAGTCCTGTACTTGTAGATTCGTACCAGCAGGGGAAAAGGTGAACAACAGCGGTTTATTTCGGTCGACAAACTCATACTTAACAAACACATCATCAAGTAAGTCCTCCCCGGACATCGGTAGCCTGGTTTGCTGTTCTTCACGAGAAAGAGCCAGCCATTCATCCAACCAGTACAGTAACTTCATTAATCCTCCATCTAAATTGCGCCTAGCAATTGTGTTAAAAATCTAGTTTTTAGTGTGTGATCATCTCCCCCTGGTTACAGGGGACTCTGATATCAGTCCTCTTTTAAAACAAAGCGTGAATTTGCTTATTAAATTGGTCAATATCTATGGTTTGATGACGAACAAACTCCTTCGCCACCAGATTAAAAAATTCTAATTTATCTAATTGTGTGGATTGAGTGCCGTGCCCCATACCGACGACTTTTAAATGAGTTAGCTCTGGGTAACGTTCAGCATGAAGACGATCAATACGATTGGTGGGGTCATAAATAATGTAACCTTTGGCATTGCCCAAATCTCGATCATGGTAGCCGCTTTCCCAATCGAACTGTTGAGCAAGCTCAGTGCTGGGCCGATCATCCCATGGCACTAACGCTTTATTTTTTGAGCTAACAGGATAAAACAACAAAAGATGATCCAACTTCAGTAAGTCAGCGAATGCGCCAATAGCAAAACCACCTCGGCTCTGCCCATAACCCAAACGACATTTGAAGGGCTTAAGCAACTCAGACAACTGCTCCAGAAAGAAAATCAAATTCCGGCTACGGAACCAATTGCTTTTACCTAAATGTTGAAAGGCAATAATGTTTACTTGTTGTTGTATTCCGAGGTCGTAGCCCCAAGGAGAAAAATCCGGAGTTAAGTCTTGTACCTGAGCATCAGTACCGGAAGGAGAAAATGTGAACAACAATGGCTTGTTAAGATCGACGAATTCATACTTCACAAAAACATCATCAAGTAAATCGTAGCCAGAAATTGGTAAAGCAGCATTTTGCTCTTTTTGAGTAAACGCTTGCCATTCATCTAACCAGTAAAGTAGCTTCATTTTTTCTCCAAGTACATCAGCAGTATTTAGACTGAAACTCTATCAAAATGCTTTTAAGCATCCCACGTTGAGACTTAACAAAGCTCTACTTAAAGCCCAAATGACCTATGGAAATGTCTTCGATTGAAGATATTACTGCGTAAACTACACCCAAAGTGAGTACGCTAAAGAACTTAGAGAAAGGGCCGGAGAAAAGCCAATTAGAAGTTTTCGATAACAGCTGTTAAAAAACAGCAGATACAAAAAAACCGCTGTAAGAACAGCGGTTTTTTAAAGGTGGCGGAGAGATAGGGATTTGAACCCTAGATACGCTATTAACGTATGCCGGTTTTCAAGACCGGTGCTTTCAACCACTCAGCCATCTCTCCACAAATTGTCACTAAAACTTAGTCTTATACTATCGATGCTAATTTTTAGTTTTGCCTTCAGTTATCTTAATTAAAAAGAAACTTGAAAGCGATGTTTAAAGCCTGGCGATGTCCTACTCTCACATGGGGAAGCCCCACACTACCATCGGCGCTATTTCGTTTCACTTCTGAGTTCGGCATGGAAATCAGGTGGGTCCAAAACGCTATGGTCGCCAAGCAAA